>JANRCO010000065.1 GCA_030726975.1 Ilumatobacteraceae bacterium
CATCTACACCGTGCTCGGGCAATTGCCCGGTGGAAGCTTGCGCGAAATGTTCGACCGCAACCGCCGCCTCACCCCCTCGCAGGCGCTGGTGGTGGGTCTCGATATGTGCCGTGGCTTAAGTGCCATGCACCAAGTGGGCTGGGTTCATGGCGATATCCGCCCCGCCAGCATTGTTTTCGACGCCAATCGCCGGGCACGGGTAGGGGCAATCGACGTTCTCACCCGTGAAACCATTGGCGACTCCGACCTTGAGCGGGCCCGGTATGCGGCCCCAGAAGTGGGCCAAGGCGAAGCCCCATCAGAAAAGAGCGACATCTACTCACTTGCCTTGGTGCTGGTGGAAGCCCTCACCGGTGAATTGCCTTTCGCGGGCGACTCGGTAGCCGGTGTGCTCTCGGCACGTGTCGACAAGTTGTTGCCGGTGTCTGCCGACCTCGGGCCACTCGCAAGTGTGTTGGAACGCGCTGCACGCCCCGACCCCGAGAGCAGGTTCACTGCACGTGAGTTTGGTGAAGGACTTGTTGCCATCGCACGCAAAGTTGCCCGACCCACACCGATCGATGTGGTCGGAATTGGTTTCGACGAACTGCTCAGCCCATTGCCTGTTGCAGCACTACCAGTAATTGACCAAGGCGATGCAGGTGAACCAACGGGTGGCATTGCGCGTGCAGCACAACCAGAACCTGTTGTGGTGCCCAGTGAAGAACTCGCGCAAGAAATTGCACGAGCAAAACAGTCGCGTAAACGTGCGTCGAAATATGTTGCTGTTGCAATAGTGCTTGCGTTGCTCGGTGGCGTTGGCGCGGGCTACATGCTGTTGCGCAAAGAAAGTTTCCAAGTTCCTGTGCTGGTGGGTTTGCCTGAAGGTGAAGCACGCAATGCCATTTCTAACTTCAAATGGGATGTTGTTATTCGTGAAGGTCGCAGCGACCAAGTAAAAACTGGCGAAGTCATTAGTTCTGAGCCTGGTGATGGCGTGATGTTGAAAGAAGACCAGTCCATTGTTTTGACGGTCTCACAAGGCCCCACGTTCTCTACGTTGGAAGACTTCACCAATGTGGCAAGCACCGATGCGCTGGCGCGCCTCGATCAATTAGGCCTGGTGGCCAACGTGGCAAAGGAAAATGACGAAGCTGTTGCGGCCGGAACCGTGATGTCGTGGGCAGTTGCCGAGCAACCCACCGCACAAGCTGGCGATCAAGTAGTAAAAGGCACCACCATCACACTCAATGTGTCTGATGGGCCAGTGCCACGTGTTTTGCCAACACTTGTTGGGCTCACCACCGCTGAAGCAGAAGCAAAAATTACTGAACTCGGTTTGGTGTTCGCCGTTATTGAAGAAGATTTCAACAAAGAGGTGGGCGCTGGCTTGGTAGGCGGGCAATTGCCAGCAGCAGGCGAAAGCTTGCCGCGTGGTGGCAGCGTCAGTTACTGGGTATCTAAAGGCCCACGCCTGGTTGCCATGCCGGTCATCATTGGTCAGTACAAAGCTGCCATTGCAAAACTTCTGTCTGATGCGGGCTTTGTTTACGGAACAGAGTCGGGCAAGCCGGAACGTAAATTGAAGAGCGCAACTATTGCAGGTGAGCCAGTGGGTAACGGAAAAGAAGTTCCTGAAGGCTCCACTGTTGATCTCACTTACTACGGCTGAATGTAAATGGATCGTGACTCGACGCTCGTCGAATCTGCTGGAGTAGATGAAGTTTCTGTTATTCCGTGGCCACTGTTGCGCGGAAAAAAAGTTGTTAAGAAAGCTGCGCGACGCATTGGCCTAAATCGTGCATGGGCAACGCTCATTGTTTTGCTCGCCGGGCTTTTCACCGTCAGTTTCACTATCACGGTGTTGGTGGTGTCGCTCGAAACCATTGCAACCGATTTAAAAACAACAACAAGCACCATCAACTGGGCACTCACTGGGCCCATGTTGGCGTTCGGTGTGGTGGGCCCGGCATTCGGCAAAGCCGGCGACCTCTGGGGCCACAAGCGTGTGTTCGTATTGGGGCTTTTGTTCGCTGGTATCTTTGCCGCACTCACGGCCGTTGCATGGAACGCAACAAGCATGATTGCCTTTCGCACGTTGTCGGCTACTGCGGGTTCAGCAACAAGCCCGAGCGCGCTGTCGTATGTGAATCGGCTCTTTCGCCCTGAAGAGCGCGTACGGCCGCTTGGCTATTGGAGTTTCGTCACAGCAGGCGCGCCTGTTCTTGGCGTAGTGATTGGTGCGCCCATTGTTGCTGCAGTGGGGTGGCGCATCATTTTTGTTGTGCAAGCGCCTCTGTGCCTGCTTGGCGTGCTCGTTGCTTGGCGTTTGTTGCCAGAAACCAAACGCATCAAAAATGTGAAGTTCGATATTGCGGGGTCGGTCACACTCGGCATTGGCACCACGTCGTTGTTGCTCTCTATTAACCGCGGCCACTCATGGGGGTGGACCAGTGTGCCCGTGCTTGCGCTCATGTTCACCGGTGTTCTTGTGCTCATGTTGTTTGTGCGTATTGAACGTCGTGCCGAAGCGCCGCTTTTACCGCTCAAATGGCTGCGCACGCGCAACGTGGTGTTTCCTATTTCCAGCCAAGCACTCACGAACTACGCATACATGGGCGGTTTCTTTGTGATGCCACAACTCATGGACAAAGGTCTTGGTTATTCCACCTCGCATATTGGGTGGTTGGTCATTGCGCGACCACTCGTGTTTACCATCGTGGCACCATCGGCGAGCTTTCTCACGGTACGCATTGGCGAGCGGCGCAGCGGAATGATTGGCGCGTTCGGCGTGATGTGTTCCATGTTGCTCCTCAGCACGGTGGGCATGGGCACGTCTGACTGGGTCATTGCAGCAGGGCTTGGTTTGTCGGGTGCTGGCTTGGGTCTTGCATCACCAGCGTTAACGTCGCTCGTTACTTCGGCGGTGAATGAAGGCGATGTGGGTGTTGCAGGAGCAATGCAACAACTCATGACCCAACTTGGTGCAGTCATTGGAACCACAGTGATGATCACTATTCACGAAACAACAATGGGCAGTGGAGTGATTCAGAGCTACGGTTTCGCACTCTTGTCGGGTGCATTTGTGGCAGGCCTCGGCATTATTGCCGCAGGAGCCTCGCGATCTCTTAAGCGGTCACTGCTTTAATTTCTTCAGCAATTGCCAATGCAACAGTTGCTGCATCACCGGTTTGTGGAATTGCGGTTTGCATTCCCATCACCTTCATCATGTCGCCATCAATTTTGATTTTGCCCGACATAAAGGCTTGCATCACTGCAGATGGGTCTTGGTCAACAAACAACTTGCTCGCCGTTTCGTAGTCGGTGGTGACAGTGGCTTCAGGGTCGGAGAGTTCACCCAGTTCTAATGCCATGTCGCCCGACGAGGTATCGATAAAACCCTTCACGATGGTTTCATCAAAGGGTGCCTGCGTGATGACCATGTTGATTTTCACCACAACGGTGATGGGCGGCGTTTGAGCTTTGTACTTGTCGCGAATGTCGCGAGCAGCCGCAACCCACTCGGTGGAAAGAAATTGGTACGTCACGGCAATTACAATAGTGGGGTACCCGAGAGGCCTGCCTCAGCGAGGTGCGAAATAAGTGCTTTCCCGTCAACAGTTTCTAATGGTGTGGTGATATCGCTTTCCCAATATCGCGACGAAGAACCAATATCGCAAGCCAATGTTGCACCCTGGTGCATGGCAAGGCGCACATTTGCCCAGCGTGCAACACCAGTATCGAACATGCCGCCCACCCATGCATCAATGCCGTGTTCGTGGCATTCATTCAACAACCGCACACATGCGGGGTAGCCAAACTTTGCTGGCTTCAAGGTGATGTCGGTGCACTCGTGGTTCAATGCCGCACTCATTGCTTCTTCAGTTGTGCGTACACCTTCATCGAGCGCAACACGCAGCGTGGCAGTAGCAACAAGTGCTTGGTGTGTCGCGGTGTCGTGAGCAGCAAAGGGTTGTTCCACCAAATCAAGACCCAACTCATGCAGTGCTGCAACATGTGCAATGTCGTCGGTACCATATGAGCCATTGGCGTCAGCCACCAGCATCACATGGTCGGGAAGTGCACTGCGCACAGCGCGAATGGGTTCAATGTCGTAGTTCGGAGCAATCTTCATTTTGATGCGCCCATAACCTTCACGCACTGCAACAGCGGCACTGAGTGTGAGCTCATCGAGTGAACCCGTATTGCCGAGCGTGGCGCC
>JANRCO010000066.1:0-1972 GCA_030726975.1 Ilumatobacteraceae bacterium
CACCAATCTGGATCGGCGGAGGTGGAGAACAGCTCACACTGCGTGTGGTTGCGGAACATGCCGATTGCTCTAACTTTGGTGGCAGCCCCGCCGAATGGCAGCGCAAACGAAGCATCTTGAAAGAGCATTGCGCAGCAGTTGGTCGTGACGAAGAAACCATTCGTAAAACGTGGTCGCCAGAGGTGTTCATTCGCTCCACCGAAAAAGAACTTGCCGACCGTACTACAGGTGGTTTGTGGGGCGAGCCAGTTGAGTCGTGGCGCGAAGGCAACTTGGTAGGTACGCCCGAGCAGGTAGCCGAAAAAATCAAGACATACGTTGATCTGGGCTGCACCGGCTTTATTCCGTGGTGCGCCGATTACCCCGACACCGAGTCGATGGAACGTCTAGCTACGGAAGTGATGCCCGAGTTCGTTACACGTAGTAACGCAAAATAACTTCAGCTACGCAAGAAGGTTTTGCGGCGCCTTCACATTCAAAAACAATCTCGAGAGTAACTTGTGCGCCACCAGCGATTTCGTCAACATTCATGAGTTTTGCTCCTGCACGAAGTTGTGCACCCACTGGTACAGGCGACATGAAACGAACTTTGTTTGCGCCGTAGTTCACGCCCATGGAAATACCACTGACAGCAAAAATTTCGGGCAAGAGAACTGGCCCAAGTGACAACGTGAGGTATCCGTGGGCGATGGGGCCACCAAATGGGCCGGTCTTTGCGCGTTCTACATCAACATGGATCCACTGGAAGTCGCCCGTTGCCTCGGCGAATTGATTGACGCGTTCTTGGGAAATGGAGAGGTAACTGCTGTAGCCAAGGTGGTTGCCTACTTCAGCCTTCAAGCCGTCAATTCCGGAGATGATCTTTGGTTGCTGCGATGTCATCTAGACATTCTGTCACGCCTAGTAAAGACCTAAAGAACCGAAAATATGACTAGCGGAACCAAATCTTTTGGTGGTTCCTGCTCTGTGGGTGAAGCAGCAGAGCAATGAGCGCCACTTCAAAGATCGTACTGAGTGAGTTTCCGCCGGTGAGTTTGTCGTAGAAGGAAACGGGCGCATCATGAAAAGCGAAATACCGCAAGATGAATGGACCAAAGGCGGCAGCTATAGCCACGTAGTAACCCTTTTTGAGACCGTTCGCCATGAGCCAGCCTCCGCCCGCCGATGCGGCCACAAGGGCGATCCCGAGCAAAATGCCAAAGCCATATCGCACACGTAAGTACCCGAGGTAGCCCGTGGTGTCGAGAATGGCAATGACATCGAAAAAGCCATTGAGGTACAAAAGCCAGGTGGCAATTTGCAGTGTTTGGGGGTGCATGCGGTCGAACCACTGACGAGGGTCTGGGGATGTCATGGCTTTAGTCTGTCAGTTGTGAGTACCGCATCGCTGTCATCTGCCCCACGTCCCTTTCGGTTTAGCGTGATGTCGAGTGGGGCATCAAGTGCTCAGGCTTGGCGTTCATTAGTGCGTCAAATAGACGACATGGGTTTTGATGTTCTGCACGTTCCTCAGCATCGGGGCACTAAGGGCTTTGGGCCCATTGCAGCTCTCGCAAGTGCTGCTGAAATTTCCTCACGACTACGACTTGGTTCACTTGTATTCGACAATGAAAGTACACACCCAGCGTTGTTGGCAAAAGATCTCGCGACGATTGATCTCCTCTCAGACGGGCGACTTGAAGTGGGTATTGGTGCTGGTTGGCTACCTGCCGACCATGAACCATTGGGTCAGGAGTTCCCACCTGCAGGGGAACGCATCGACAAACTGATGGAAGCAGTTGAGGTGCTGCGAGCATGCTGGACGCAACCAACGGCTTCATATGGGGGAAAGCACTATCAACTGAGTGAGTTAGCAAATGATCCATTGCCAGTGCAGCAACCATATCCACCGCTACTCATCGGTGGGGGTGGAAAACGTGTGCTCACATATGCAGCTCGGGTTGCAAACATTGTGAGCTTGGTGCCCAATATG
>JANRCO010000066.1:1982-20795 GCA_030726975.1 Ilumatobacteraceae bacterium
CCAATATGTCGGCAGGAAAAGTGGGGCGCGAGTCGGCAGCGAATGCAACTGGTGCGGCTACGTCGGAAAAGTTGCAATGGGTGCGAGATGCCGCAGGTAGTCGATTCAACGAAATTGAATTACACACGAATGTGACGAATGTATTTATAACGAACGATCGACTGCCAATGATGGAGAAGTTGGCGCGTGGATACGGGTTGGAGAATCAGCAAGATGTTTTCGCCATACCCCACGTAGTATTAGGAACAGTAGAGCAGTGTGCTGAACAACTACTTCAACGTCGTGTTGAAACAGGAATTAGCCACTACACCGTTTTTGAATCAGGGCTCGCTGATTTTGGTCCTATTCTTCAACTGTTAGCAGGTAAATAAGTGTCAATGGACAATGTGGGTGTGACGCATAGTGGTTTCGTGGCATTTGTTGGTCGACCCAATGTGGGTAAATCATCACTGGTCAACACCATCTTGGGAAGAAAAGTCAGCATCGTCTCCGACAAGCCCCAAACAACCAGGCACCGCATCCACGGAGTGCTGACAGTTCCTCCAGCACAAGTGATCTTTGTCGATACTCCGGGGTTGCATAAGCCTGTGAGTGCGCTCGGGCATCGTGTGAATGCAACCGCTCTCGCTAGCTCCGACGACGTCGATATTTCTTGCCTAGTAATTGACGCAACGCAGAATTTTGGTAGTGGAGACCAATGGGTTGTTGACAATGTGAATCTGGCACGTGAAGGAATGCGTTTTTTTGTCATTGTGAACAAGGTCGATATCGCGTCTCGCGAAAAAGTTCTGTCGCAGTTGGTAAAGATCTCGGCACTGAAGGCAGAAGAGTACTTTCCTGTTTCTGCAAAATCGGGAGAAGGTGTTGAAGCATTGAAATCTGCACTCCTTGCAGCGATGCCAGAAGGTCCGATGTATTACCCACCTAATGAAGTGCGCGATACACCTGAAGCGCAATGGGTTGCTGAGTTGGTGCGTGAAGAATTACTTGCGCTTGTGTTCGATGAATTGCCTTATTCCATAGCAACACGTGTGACGGAATGGGAATGGCCCCGCGTGCGATGTGAAATTGTGGTTGAGCGCGATAGCCAAAAGGGAATGGTCATCGGCAAAAAGGGTGCAATCTTGAAACAAGTGGGCGAGCGAGTGCGCATGCAAATGGCACCCGGTGCATTTATAGAATTGCACGTTGTGGTAGATAAGAACTGGCAGCAGCGAGCCGACCGCGTTGAACGCTTAGGGTACTAATTCATTATTTTGCGGGGCGAAAAATAGCGGGCTAGATGGCGCTGAAGAAAGCAGCAGGCTTGCGTAGTCGTCGAATGCCACAGGCTGGTTGGCTTTTGCTGTGTCGCCTGCTCCACGTGGTACCGATTGCGGGATCCCGTCAACAGTGAAAAGTACTTGCCCAATGCCGGGTAAAGAGGTGAGCGTCAAAACAATTTGCCCAATAGCAAGGCGTTGCTCGAGTGTGGTGACAATTTCCAGAAGTGATTTGTTTGCATCGACAACGGCGAGTCCGCGGGTGACTTCGACGGTCAGACTCAAGTTCTTTGGAATTGCACTGCGGGAGTAACTGTTTTCTTTGCGTTCGGGCCTGATGTCGAGTAGCGAATCAATTGCATCTTGGACCGTAGAGTCTTGTTTCACATTTTGTGGCACGCTGACGAGCCTGTTGATGGAAACGTAATACAAAGAAATTTGGTTTGTTAGTTCAGCCTCTGGATTTGTTGTAGTAGGGGCCGGAGTTGTTGTTGACGTGGTGGTTGTTTGATCGAGCCCGAACGGCACGTCGGTCACGATGCGGGCAGAGTTATCGGGGCTGGGCCCGCACGCACTCAACAAAGCGCCGCTCAAAGCAATGGCAACGAAAAACTTTACAGATCGCGTTCTCATGAAATATCACTCTCCACTGGGATGGTGAAGGTAAAGCGCAGACCTGAGCCGTTGCTTTCGGGACGATCGGAAATGCTAATCAAACCATTCATGACTTTGGCGTGCTCCATGGCGATAGCCAAACCTAAACCAGAGCCCGTACCGCGCGGTGCGTTGCGGCCACGCGCAAAACGACTAAAGACTTCAATTCGCTCTTCGAGAGGAAGCCCGGGTCCATTGTCGTCAACATGAATGGTCAGCAAAGCCTTTTCTTGGTGAATAATGATTGCGGTTGCTCCACCGGCATGTTCTGCTGCATTGCCCAAGAGGTTTACCAACACGCGTTCAATTCTTAACCGGTCGACGAATATCTGGGAACGAAGAATGCTCGTGTTGATGAGGGGGATGCTCCCAAATTGAAATCGTTGTGCGATGCGTGTGATGAGATCTTCAATGTCAACAGATTCAACACGTATCTGGCTTGCTCCCGACTCCAGTCGAGAGAGTTCTAAGAGATCTATAACCATGCGGTCGAACCTGCGTACCTGCGTGTCGATGATGTCGAAAGCTTGTTGGTTGCGATCACTTAGTTCATGTCTTTTTGCAGCAAGAACCTCGATGGCCGCAGTGAGCGCTGTAATGGGTGATCGCAATTCGTGACTCACGTCAGATGCGAACCGAATTTCTCGTTCAATTCGTTCTTGCACAGCATCGGCCATCGCGTTAAAAGACGTCACCAATTGATTGAGGTCGGGGTCAGACTCCGGAGTGAGGCGCGCATCAAGTTTTCCTTCTGTAATCTCAGCGGCGGTAGCAGCGACGCGACCGACTGGGCGCAGCAGGCGCTTTGAGGCGAACCATCCGAGAAGAAGTCCGGTGGAGGTGGCAATGACCAGACCGGCAATGACTGCAGTCAAAATGAAGCCGATGATCCTTTCGGTTTCTCGTAAAGAAAATACCTCAAAGTAGTTTGCCCCGACCGCAGCGACCGGTGTTCCAACTGCTTCGTACAGGTGGCCGTCAAATGAGAACTTCTGTGTAGCCGCCTTGCCGCCTTGAACGGTCTTGAGCAGTTCCTTTGGAATATTGGCTTGTGTGAATTTCAGTGGGTCAACCGAGTAGTAAAAACCCTCGGGTGTCAATTGCAAGACTGCGTATCCATCGGTTTCTGTACGAATGTAGGAAACCAGAGACCCCACTGCATCACGCTGTGTTTCGAGGTACGTACCCATGAGTCGGGCATTGCTGAACGCTTGGCTAGTGATGACGTTGCCTCGTTGCTCGAGCAAATAAGAACGTGAGAACGAATAGGTAGCAATACCTGCGAGTAGCGATGTGGTGAAAGCGATGAGCCCAAATGAGGTGAGGGTGCGTGCGCGCAGCCCCAAGCTCTGATTACGAGCACGCTTCGAGCGCCAGTGAGGAGTGCGAGGGCGGTTCGGCATCACCAACAGCATTACCGACAGAAAGGAAACCTTCCCACCCGGTGAGCCTCTAAAGGGAAGAAAAAGGGCTCACCGGGAGGAAAACCACCGCTGTTAGTTTGACGCCCAATTGTGACTTCCTCGTCCAATTTGTGTGCGTTTTCTGTAACAAAGTCGTGCCGTCGCTCACCATTGGTACATCCTGAGCATCACTGAGTGGGCAGAATGGAGAGGTGTCCACTCTCTTGCTCATTGAAGACGATGACAACATTCGTCTTGCTTTGCGTTTGTCGCTCGAAGACGAGGGCTACTCGGTGGTCGAGGCGGCAAATGGCTCTCTTGGCCTTGAGGCCTTCGCGCAAGCAACCCCAGATGTTGTTCTTTTAGACCTGCGCCTTCCCGATATTTCTGGGTTCGAGGTATGTCGTCTTATTCGGCAAAGGTCATTGGTCCCCATCATCATGGTGACGGCCCAAACCGATACCCACGATCTCGTGGCAGGTTTGGAAGCCGGCGCCGATGATTATGTGACCAAACCAGTTATTCCTAAAGAGTTGGCGGCACGCATTCGTGCTGCGATGCGGCGTGTGCAATTGCAAGAAGTAAATCAACCAAATGATGCAGCCTCAAAGTATTCAGCACCATCAGATGTCTACAACGTACGCGATATTGAAATTCGTCGAGACCTCGGCGTTGTGCGCAAAAGTGGTATTGAAGTTGCACTGACAAAAACTGAATATCGCTTGCTCTGTGAATTTGCCGATCACCCACTCATGGTGTTGTCGCGTGACCAGTTGCTCGAAAGGGTATGGGGGTATGAGTATCTTGGCGACAGTCGAATCGTCGATGCCCACGTACGACGTTTACGGTTGAAAATTGAAGATCACCCCGACGACCCACAAATTATTGCTACAGCCCGTGGTGTGGGCTACCGGCTCATGCCGTCATAGAAGTTTTATTGCGTAATTTCTTTCAAAAAGTCGGTCGCTTCATTGATGTCTTTGATGCGCTTCAAAGGTGGTAGCGCATTGATAATTGCCCATCTGTAGCTTTTGCTTGCCAGTCGAGGGTCGAGTACTGCCACCACACCTTTGTCGGTTCGCGTGCGAATAAGACGTCCGGTGGCCTGAGCGAGTGCAGTAATGGCACGCGGCAGGTCGATTTCGGTGAACCCTTTGGCGCCATGCAGGTCTCGGCGTGCAGCTAACAGCGGGTTGTTGCGATGTGGAAAGGGAATGCGGTCGATAACAACAAGCGACAGCGCACGACCCGGAATGTCGACGCCCTCAAAAAAACCTGCGGTAGCAAAAAGGCAACTGGTTTCATCGAGGAGAAAATCGCGCAACAAGCTTGGTTTCTGGTTTTCATCTTGAGCCAAGATGCGAAAGGGGAGACGCTTGCGCAATTCTTCAACAGCACTTGTCAGCGCACGTCGGCTGGTGAACAAGGCCAAGGTGCGCCCACCAGCTGCAGCGATGAGCGTGGCTAATTCGTCGTGAACTGCATCGTCGCGCTGAGCATTGGGGTCGGGAAGATGAGTGGCGCAATACAGTCGTCCTTGCTCTTCGTAGTTGAAGGGGCTGCCGACATCGAGGACGTGCACTTTGTCGGGCGACAGCCCAATGCGCTCTGGCATCGACAGGGGAATGGTTGCGCTGGTCATGATTGCCGTATGTAGTGGCCACACGAACTCCGCCAAAATAGGGCCGACGTCGAGTGGAGCAATAACAAGCTCGGGTCGTTCTGTTGTTCCAGAAACAAAAGGAACAGAGGTGGCAGAAACACATAACACTGCATCGAGGTCGTCTGCGAAACGCGAAGCCAGAGTTTGCGCACGCAGTACTTTTTGACGCACAGTTTCCAACGTCGAATCAATTTTGCGCAACGCGTCGAGACAAGAGTTCACAGTGATGCGCAGTGCATTGAGTTGGTCAACAATGTCAACAGGAAGAGGGAGACTGAGGCGAGTTTCAATGTGTGGAGAAAAAAGAGTGCGTAACAGCGCTGCAGCGTCGAATAACTCAGTGAGCAATTTGTCGTCTTCCACCACTTTGTTCATGGCAGTGGCCAAAGTGGTTGCGCGAGAGGCAGAAATGGTGACTCCCACTGTAGCGGTGAGAGTGTCTTCTAGTTGATGTGCTTCGTCAAAAATGACCACATCGTGCTCGGGAAGAATGGCGCCACCACTTGCGACATGAATGCCATAGAGGTGAGTGTTCACCACCACCACATCGGCTGCTGCAGCTCGATACTTTGCGCGTTCGGCAAAGCACAGTCCGCCTGACGGGCATTTGGCGGCCCCGGGGCATTCGTCGCTTCCCACACTGACCGATTGCCACGCTTTGTGATGCGGTTGCCAATCGAGTTCTGCTATATCGCCCGTGGGAGATTTCTCGGCCCAATTCACTAGTTCTTTGACTTCCTTTTTCGTCGCAATGGCAAGGTCGTCGAGTTCTAGTTGCCCATCGTCGTGCACTTCTGAAATGCGTTGCATGCAAACGTAATTGCTGCGTCCCTTTAATACGGCCCAAGTAAATGGTTCAGGAAGAGTTGCTTCGAGAAGCGGTAAGTCGTGCAGTGCAAGTTGATCTTGCAGAGTTTTCGTAGCAGTGGAAACAACAACATGCTTTCCCGACAAGATTGCCGGAACAAGATAGGCAATTGTTTTACCGGTACCTGTACCAGCTTGAACAATGAGCGGCTGTTTGCTGTTGATGGCGTCCATGACTGCGAAAGCCATTTCGCGTTGACCAGGTCGATCTTCGGGATGCGAGAGGCCTGAGGTTGCGTGATGGATGGCTTGTTCGACACGCTCTTTGCTGAGCGGAGCGTCGGGTGAATTATCGGCCATCGGTGGGATCTACAAGTGCAATGGCCGCGTCGAGCTCTGCGGCCGATATGTCTGGCCAAGTGCGCTCGGTGAAGAACACCTTCGCCCCGCAAATTTGCCATAGAAGAAAATTGGAAATGCGGCTTTCGCCAGAAGTACGAATGAGGACATCTACAGGCGGCATTTCGGGATCGTAGAGGTGCTGTGTGATGTCATTAATTTCCACGTCACTGCGCATGTTTTTGGCGTCAGACGATAAGCGTGCCGAGCGTGTGAGTTCAACTCTGCTTCCATAGTCGAAAGCCACCGTCAAGGTCATGCCTGTGTTGCCGCGCGTGTCGTCAATTGCCTTCTCAATGGAGCGTTGTACAAATGGAGGAGTGCGTGCGCCGCTCTCGTTGAACTGACGTCCGATCCACCGCACGCGAACGTTGTTTTCATTCAATTCATCGATGCGACCGAAGAGCCGCTTGTGCATCGATAAAATATGGCGCACTTCGGTACGGGGTCGCACCCAGTTCTCGGTAGAAAACCCATAGACCGTGAGCCAGCCGATATTGCGTTGAGAGGCAACGCGCACGATGTTGGCAAGAGCTTCTTCACCAGCAGTGTGCCCGTCGGTGCGCGGTAGTCCGCGACGGCGAGCCCAGCGGCCATTGCCGTCCATGATGCAAGCAACGTGGAGCAGATGGGGCATAGATCCCTACGCTACCTGTGCGAACATAGAGAGGTGATACGTCGACTCAAGGCTCGGGCAAAAGATCGCCTGCGGCGTGCGGTAGCGACGGGTGGCCGCACCGATAACCCTGAAGAAGTGCTCGCACATGTGGTCATTGCTGGTGGCACGCATAAGGAATGGGTGTCCTTTAGTGCGGGCAAGTGGTCGCGTCGTTTAGAGGCTATGGTGCAAGCCGTCGAGCCTGAAGGCGTGCAGTGGCTCACTGTGGTGCCTGTCTCGAGCGGGTATGCAGTGGGAGAGGTGTGTTCAGACGTCGACCAAAAAGCGCTCGACGACGCCATCGCGCGCGCCGTGCGTCATGTTTCGGGTCGCGTCGATGTGGTGGTGCGCAGTGAAGCCGATGGGCGCAAGCGTTTCATAGAGGTGGTGAATCATCTTCGCAACGATCGCGATGACAGTTCGAGCCGTTCAACGTTGTCTGAAGGACGACTAGCAAAGGCGCTCTTGGCACCCGCCGATGTTGAACCCGACCTCGTGCTTGTTCTTGGACCGCCAACGCAATTGCCAACATCGTTGGTATGGGAAATGGCGTACAGCGAATTGGTGTTTCTCGATATTGATTGGAATGACTTAAGCGAAGAGCATCTCTTAATGGCGGTCGACGATTACCGTCGCCGCAATAGGAGATTCGGAGGTATCGACGCGTGAGTACCCGCCCAGAGCGCGTGTATAGCGATAAGGGCGTTGTGTTGCGTACGTACAAGCTCGGAGAATCCGATCGCATTGTGGTGCTTCTCACCGAGGCCAATGGCAAAGTTCGTGCAGTTGCCAAAGGCGTACGTAAAACAAAATCCCGTTTCGGTTCTCGCCTTGAACCTTTAAGTCATGTGTCGGTGTTGTTGTATCGCGGGCGTGAACTCGACGTGGTGAATCAGGTGGAACCACTTGAGCCGGCTGGCCCGCTGCGCAACAATCTCGACAAGATGACCCAAGGCATCGCAATGCTCGAAGCTGTCGAGCAACTCACTCCCGATCGAGAACCTGTTCCTCACATCTACGCGATGTTGGTGGGCGCCTTGCGAGAACTTGCCCGTAGTGGGTCTTCGCTCGTGGTTGCAGCCTTTTACTGGAAGCTCCTGGCATCTGAAGGTCTCGCCCCAGAACTTTTTGTATGTGTATCGTGCGGCTCAGAACTTGAGGAGCAGCAAACGCATTATTCATTCGATATCCAACAAGGTGGCATTCAGTGCCGTGTTTGTCGTTCCGGTACAGCCTGCAGTGCAGAGGCTCTACATCTTCTTCGCCTCATCCTTGGGGGTCGATTAGGGGAGGCACTTGCCCTTGCTGAGTGGCCAGCGGGTCACGAAGTGGGCCATCTGGCGACGCGTGCCGTAGAAAGTCACATAGAACGTCGGCTGCGGGCAGTGGGGATGTTCGAACGGCACGACTAGCCTTTGCTACTTCTATGGCAGCTAAAGATCTCGACCAAATCGTCAACCTATGTAAGCGCCGTGGGTTTGTGTACCCGAGCGCTGAAATCTACGGAGGGTTCCGCTCTTCATACGATTACGGCCCACTCGGTTCGGTGATGCTGCGCAACGTCAAAGATGCTTGGTTGCGCACCATGGTGCAAATGCGTGACGATGTGGTGCTCATCGACGCAGCCATTTTGGGTCCACCGCAAATGTATGAAGCAAGCGGTCACCTCGCTAACTTCAGTGACCCTCTCATCGACTGCACCGTTTGCAAGCGTCGATTCCGTGAAGACCACCTAGAAACACGCGATTGCCCACAGAGCATGAAGGGCTGTGAGTTCACAGCTCCGCGCGCATTCAACTTGATGTTCAAAACTCATGCCGGCCCTATTGAAGGTTCGGGTGCCGATGTGTACATGCGCCCGGAAACTGCACAGGGCATGTTTGTGAACTTCATGAATGTTTTGCAGACCAGCCGCAAAAAGCCTCCCTTTGGTATTGCGCAGGTAGGTAAGAGCTTCAGAAATGAAATCACTCCGGGAAACTTCATCTTCCGTACGCGTGAATTTGAACAGATGGAACTTGAGTTTTTCGTTCCACCCGAAGAAGGTCCAAAGTGGTACAAGTACTGGTGTGAAGAGCGCTTGAACTGGTACATCAATTTGGGAATCCCAGCCGAGATGTTGCGCATGCGTCCGCATGAGTCTGATGAACTCTCTCACTACTCTGCAGGCACAAGTGACGTTGAGTTCCTCTTCCCCTGGGGTTGGGGAGAACTTGAAGGCATTGCGCAGCGCACCAACTTCGACCTCACGCAACACGCACAGTTCTCTGGACAAAAGCTCGATTATTTCGACCAGACAACCAACGAACGTTATGTTCCCTTTGTGGTTGAGCCCGCTGCTGGTGCCAACCGCACGATGGCCGCGTTCTTGCTGGCTGCCTACGACGAAGACATCGTGAACGATGAACCACGTACGGTCTTGCGTTTGCACCCGCGTTTGGCGCCGTACAAAGTCGCCATCTTGCCGCTGTCGAAAAAAGACACGCTGACACCATTGGCTAAGGAAATCTTCGCCACCTTGTCTGCGCACTACATGGTCGACTACGACGAAACCCAAGCTATCGGGCGTCGATATCGCCGCCAAGATGAAATTGGTACTCCGTACTGTGTCACGGTCGACTTCGACTCACTTGAAGACGGGGCTGTCACCATTCGCGAGCGCGACACCACCGAGCAAACTCGCGTACCAATTGCAGATCTCCTGCCAGAACTGCAGCGTAGGCTCAAGTTCTAGTCGTAGTAGTCTTTTCACAACATCGTCAATAAGGGGTAAATATGAGTGCTGGAAAAGTTGCAGTAATTGCAAAAATCACATCGTTGCCAGGAAAGCGCGACGAACTAACAAAGGCGCTCGATATTGCCTTTGACAACGTCAAAACCGAAGCTGGCACGCTGTACTACATCTTGCATGCCGACAATGCAGACGACACAGTGCTGTGGATGTACGAGCTGTACACCGGCCAAGAGGCTCTCGAGTCACATATGGGTTCACAGTGGTTCAAAGAGTGGGGTCCATCGTTGGCGCCATTCTTGGGCGGACGACCAGAACTCATCTTCGTCACACCGCTCGCAGGTAAAGGGCTCTAAGCCTCCCTTCAAGTGAAAACTTATCTCGACGCCATATTGGCTTTTCATCGTGAGCGTGCTCGCGCCGACACGCGGTCTTTCCAAGATATGTTTCATTCGGCTTCTCAAGAGCCGTCATGTCGTGGCTTCGCACAGACCATTGCGCATGAGTCTGAATCACATTTAGCTGTCATTGCCGAGATCAAAAGGCGTTCACCCTCTAAAGGCGATCTCAATATTGATGTTGACCCTGCAGTTCTTGCGCAGCAGTACGAGCTTGGCGGTGCAACGTGTTTATCGGTGTTAACAGATGTTGAGCACTTTGCAGGTTCGCCTGAAGATCTGCGCATAGCCCGCGGTTCTGTTGGTCTTCCCGTGCTGCGTAAAGATTTCACAGTTGACCTGCGCGACATCTGCGACGCCCGTTTAATGGGGGCCGATGCGGTGCTGCTCATTGCGGCTGCTCTCACCGGCGCAGAAATGGCGAGTTTTCATGAAGTGGCGACCAGCCTTGGGCTCGATGTATTAGTAGAAGTGCATGATGAACGCGAACTTGAAGTTGCACTCACTGCTAACGCCTCAATGATTGGGGTCAACCAGCGCGATTTGGTGACGTTCCAGGTCGACCACGAGCGTGCGGTACGCATGGGAAGCGTTATCCCCTCTCATGTGGTGCGTGTTGCCGAGTCGGGGGTGCGCGGGCGCGACGATGCGCAAAGCCTGCGAGACGCCGGGTACGACGCAGTGCTGGTAGGCGAATCGTTAGTAACAGCCACGAACCCCACGGAATCACTGCAGTTACTACGGTGCACGTAGTACCTTCACATACATGTTCATCAAGATCTGTGGCATTACCAATGAGGACGATGCACTCTTGTCGGTGGCTCTTGGGGCCGATGCGTTAGGTTTTGTTTTTGCCCCATCTCCTCGTCAAGTGACGATGCAAAAGGTCTACGACATCACTCGTCGTCTTCCACCTGGAATTCTGACCGTAGGAGTGTTCCGCGATGAACATCCGCGTCGGGTGATTGAGATGGTTCATGAGGCGGGTCTCAAAGGTGCTCAGCTTCATGGTCATGAAACACCCAGCGATGTGGTTGAAGTTTCGCGCTCGGTGCGGTGGGTCATTAAAGCAGTTACTGCTGGTTCAGTAGATGCTCGTAATGCCAACCAGTTTGCAACCGACATTGTGTTGCTCGATGCGCCTCATCCCGGTGCAGGGAAAGTCTTCGATTGGTCACTTGCTGGCGAGCTTGCTGCCGGGCCTCGTGTGTTGCTTGCTGGGGGTTTGACGGTAGAGAACGTGTCTGACGCAATTGGGCAAGTGCGTCCCTGGGGTGTCGATGTGTCGTCGGGTGTGGAAAGTGAACCTGGCAAGAAAGATGCCCGCAAATTGCGTGCATTCATTGCAGCAGCCCGAGAAGCAACCCCAGAACAGTTCCGCGGGTCTGATGACATGCCCTATGACTGGGAAGATGATGAATAACAGTTAGGCGCTTGTTCTGATTACCTGCGAGAATGTTGTCATGAGCGTGATGCAAACCCCCGGGGCAGATGGCAGATTTGGGCAATTCGGAGGGCAATATGTTCCGGAAACTTTGGTTCCAGCGTGCCAAGAACTTGAGCGGGCCTTCTCAGAGGCATGGAACGATGCGTTGTTTCGTGAAGAGTTGAATCATCTGTTGAAGACCTATGCAGGGCGTCCTTCTATTTTGACTGAATGTCATAACTTGGGTCGAGAACTTGGTATTCGATTGTTCCTCAAGCGCGAAGATTTAAACCACACGGGCTCTCATAAAATCAACAATGTTCTGGGTCAAGCACTGTTGGCGAAACGCATGGGTAAAAAGCGCATCGTTGCTGAAACAGGAGCAGGTCAGCATGGTGTGGCCTCGGCAACAGCTGCGGCGCTTCTTGGCTTGGAGTGCAAGGTATTCATGGGTGCAGTTGACATGGAACGACAAGAACTCAATGTTTTTCGTATGCGTCTACTCGGAGCCGAAGTAGTGCCAGCGCAGTCTGGTAGCCGCACCTTAAAAGATGCAGTGAATGAGGCAATGCGCGATTGGGTCGCAACGGTGGAGTCAACGCACTATTGCCTCGGTTCGGTGATGGGTCCTCATCCGTACCCCTACATGGTGCGTCAGTTTCATCGCGTCATTGGCGATGAAGCGCGTGAACAGTGTCGCGAGGCGCTTGGCGGAGATGACCCCGATGTAGTTGTTGCATGTGTTGGTGGCGGAAGCAATGCCATTGGAATCTTCTCTGGCTTTGTCGATACCCGAGCCAGGCTCATCGGTGTCGAACCTGCCGGAGGCGCTGCGGTGGGGCGCGGTGTACCCGGAGTGGTACACGGTATGAAGAGCTATCTCATGCAAGACGAAGTCGGCCAAGTACAAGAAGCCCATTCCATCAGCGCTGGTCTCGATTATCCAGGTGTCGGTCCTGAGCATTCATATTTGTCTGAAATTGGTCGAGCCGAATACCCAAGCGTCACCGATACTGAAGTAATTGACGGCTTTACTTTGCTCGCACGTTCAGAAGGAATCATTCCGGCTCTTGAGTGCGCACATGCCTTGGCATGGATCAAACGCGCTGCGCCAGAGATGCAGGGTCAAGTAGTGCTCATGAACCTGTCGGGTCGTGGCGATAAAGACGTCGCACAAATGATGGATGTACTGGGTAAGAGTTAATTCCGATGAATCTAGAAAGTCACCTGAGGGCCCAACGCTCAGCCGGTAGAAAACTTCTCGTTCCTTACGTCACTGGAGGGCTCTTGAATTGGAAGGAAGCTATCCGTGTTGCTGCGGCCTGTGGTGCCGATGCCATTGAAGTGGGCATTCCTTTCTCAGACCCCGTGATGGATGGACCAGTTATTCAGGAAGCTTCGTTGCGTGCATTGAAAGATGGTGCAACTCCTTTTGGCATCATTCAAGAGATCTCCACACTCGAAATAGATATTCCTATTGCGGTCATGCTGTATTACAACACCGTGTTCCGTGCTGGTCACGAGCGTTTTGCAACTTCATTAGTGAAAAACGGAGTGAGTGCAGCAATTGTTCCCGATCTTCCTCTGGAAGAAGCAGGCGAATGGTGCCGCGATGCCGATGCTGCTGGGGTAGAAACCATCATGCTTGCAGCACCAACAGCACCCGATAGTCGTTTGCCGCTTGTTGTTGAGCGAGCCCGTGGTTTTGTCTATGCGGTAGGTCTGTTGGGTATTACCGGAGAGCGTGATTCATTGGCGTCAACGGCAACAGTGCTGGCAGGGCGTTTGAAAAACATTACCGATAAGCCTGTGCTCATCGGCGTAGGCGTATCGAATGCGGAACAAGCCTATGAGGCGTGCAAAATTGCAGATGGTGTTATTCAGGGAGCTTCTGTGGTGCGTCGTCTGATGGAGTCGGGTCCCGATGCGGTGGGTGAGTACATCACCGAAGTACGTGCGGCAATAGATACGCCCTAAGTATCTCGACGGCTAATCTTTCACTATGTTGAAAGTTGGAGATAAAGCCCCTGCCATTGAATTGCTCGACCAAAACGGCAAAACCGTTTCATTGGCAACGCTTGGCAAGAAAAAAGTGCTGGTGTATTTCTATCCCAAGGCCGATACTCCCGGATGCACAACGCAATCGTGTGGGTTGCGCGATATTAAGGGTGACGTTGGTCGTACTGCCATCATCGGAATTAGCCCCGATAAGCCAGAGAAGTTGAAGAAGTTTGACGACAAGTACGAACTTGGTTTCACATTGCTCTCTGATGTTGAGCACACTGTGTCACTTGCGTACAAAGTATGGAAAAAGAAGAGTATGTATGGTCGTGAATACATGGGAGTTGAGCGCTCTGCATTTCTCATCGATGCAAATGGAATCATTCGAGAGGCTTGGTACAAAATCTCTCCGAAAGATACTCCATTGAACTTGTTGAAGGCTCTCGGCAAATGAGTTTTCCCCGTCCAGAAGAAGTCCTTCCGCATCGACCTCCATTTTTGTTCATCAATGAAGTCATTGAACTCGTCGATGGCGAGTCGGCAGTGGGTTTATGGAATCTCAGTGGAGATGATTGGTTCTTTCCGGGGCATTTTCCTGGTAGGCCAACTTTGCCTGGTGTGTTGATGTGCGAAGCAATTGCGCAATTAGGCGCTTACGTTGTGTTGAGAAATCAAAAATACGCAGGGAAGCTACCGCTGTTTGGTGGGCTCGACTCGGCACGATTCCGCAGGCAGGTTGGGCCCGGCGACCAACTACGACTTGAAGTGTCGTTAGGCAAAATGTCTGCCCGTGCAGGAAAAGGCTCTGGTCGCGCTGTAGTGAACGGCGACGTTGCTTGCGAGTGTGAACTCTTCTTTGTGCTGGTTGACGCGTAGTACTACTGCATTAATGCGGCGGGGCAATAATGACCGAACCGTTGTGACCACCAAAGCCAAAGTTGTTCGACATTGATGGGCCAGGAGTCCAAGGTCTTGGTGCACCCATCACTAAATCGATGTTGAGAGTTGGGTCGAGTTCGGTTGTTCCCGCTGTGGGCGGAATTAACTTCTTCTCAAAAGAAAGCAAAACTGCTGCTGCCTCTAGTGCACCCGCGGCCCCGAGTGCATGACCAGTGACGCCTTTGGTTGATGTGACAATGGGCCGCGACGAACCAAATACCTCAGCCATTGCCAAACCCTCAGCGGCATCGTTGAGGGGTGTAGAAGTTCCGTGTGCATTGATGTGCGCAATATCTTCTGGGCCGAGCTCTGCATCGAGAAGCGCAGCGCGCATGCACGCCTGGGCTCCGATGCCACCTGGGGCCGGAGCAGTGATGTGGTACGCGTCGGCATTGCTTGCGGCGCCGAGAATTTCACCCAATATGTTTGCACCTCGCTTCTCGGCTAGGTCATAGCGTTCTAATACGAAAACAGCGGCACCTTCACCCATCACAAAACCGTCGCGTGTGGTGTCGAAGGGCTTGCTCGTACCTGTTGACGACAGTGCGGTCATGTTGCCAAAACCTGCCATTGATGTAGGAGTTGCTGCTGCTTCAGAACCACCCGTTGCTACTGCGTCACAGGTGCCATAAGCAATGAGTCGAGCGGCATAGCCAATGGCATGGCTCGAGGCTGCACAGGCTGTACAAATGGTTTCGTTGGGGCCTTGCAGGCCGTAGCGCATGGAAATAGCAGCGCCCGAGGCGTTAGCCATCATCATGGGCACAAGGAATGGAGAAACCCGACGCGGCCCTTTTTCAATGAGAATTGCTACTTGTTCTTCAAGCGTGGTGAGCCCACCAATGCCTGTGGCAAAGATGGTCCCAAAGCGGGTCTTGTCGGCTGTGATATTTCCTGCTTGTGCGAAAGCTTCTGCGGCCGCAGCAAGAGCGAACTGCTCTACACGGTCGGCGCGACGCGCATCTTTGGGGTTGTCGAAATAGGGAAGGGGATCCCACTCGGGGATGTTGACCTGCTTCGCGTTAGTGATTCCGGGGCCAACGAGGCCATTCCAAAAATCTTGCTTACCTAAGCCACAAGGCGCCACCACTCCGTAACCGGTGATGGCAACGCGATATGGACCGCCCGTCGTGAATGGGTTACGCATTAGAGCTTGGAGACCACCAGGTCATAGGCCTGACCGATGGTTTCAATGCCGTCGAGATCTTCTTCTGGTACTTCAACGCCGAACTCTTCTTCAAGAGCCATAACGAGTTCAACAAGGTCGAGACTGTCTGCGTCGAGGTCGTCACCGAAGCGAGCCTCTTTGGTTACTTTTGCTGCATCGACTGACAAGACATTGACAGCACACTTGGTGAATCGGGCAAAAAGATCGTCGCTCATAAATTCCTCCGGTTAATGAGAGCACGTCGCGCTCGTCTCTATTCTTACAATTTTTCACTCGCTCAGCAGGTATTCCTGAGGGGTACCTGAAAAGTTTGGTTCCTTAGTGACCCATTCCTAGACCACCATCAACAGGAATCACGGCGCCTGTGATGTAGGCGGCGTCATTTGACGTGAGAAATGTCACCACCCCAGCAATTTCATCGGGGGTCGCCATGCGTTGGAGCGGAACGGCTGCTGTGAGTTCAGCGAGGCGCTTTTCACCGAGGGCTGCAGTCATATCGGTTTCAACCGGACCTGGAGCCACAACATTGACCGTAATACTGCGAGAACCGAGTTCTCTGGCAAGTGAACGGGCGAAACCAACGAGTCCCGCTTTGGAAGCTGCGTAGTTCGATTGCCCAGCTGAGCCCAAAAGCCCCACGACGGAAGAGATGAGAACGATTCGGCCGCTGCGCGCGCGAAGCATATTTTGCGATGCCCTTTTCGTGACCCGATATGCGGCGGTGAGGTTTGCATCGATGACGCTTGTGAAATTTTCTTCGCTCATACGTAAGAGCAAGCCGTCTTGTGTGATGCCCGCATTTGAAATGAGAATCTCTACGTTTCCTAATTGCGCTTCTACTGCAGTGAAAGCTGCATCAACTGAAGCCGATGATGTGACATCACACTGCACTGCCACAACACCGAGGCCGGTGAGTTCTTTGGGCACTGGTGACGAGTTGTAGGTGACTGCAACTTTGTCTCCTTCGGCAATGAAACGTCGTGCACACGCGGCACCAATGCCTTTTGATCCGCCAGTAATGAAAACAACGCGAGACATTACTTGCCCCATCTCAGTACACAACTTGCCGCGGTCATGCCAGCGCCGAACCCCACGAGTAAAACCAGGTCTCCGTCTTTTAAGCGACCCTTGTCGGCAGCATCGAACAGTGCTAACGGAATTGATGCTGACGAGGTGTTTCCTGTTTCGTGCAAAACAGTGATTGTTCTTTCAGGCGGAATACCTAACTTTTCGCAAGCCGAGTTGATGATGCGGATATTGGCTTGGTGGGGCACCACGAGCGCAATATCGTCTGCGGTGACTCCGGCAGCTGCCATTGACTTTTGTCCGGAGTCGACCATGATGCGTACGGCGCGGCGAAAAACTTCTTTTCCGTCCATGTGAATTTTTTCGCCAACTTCGCAGTACAAGATATTCTCAGCTGAACCGTCGGCGTCGATATCCCAAGACAACAAGTTGCTTGGTCCGTCGTGAGCTTCAATAACAGCAGCACCAGAACCATCTGCGAAGAGAATGGCAGTGTTGCGGTCGGTCCAGTCGGTAATGCGCGACAGCGTGTCGGTTCCTATCACGAGTACCTTTTCGGCGCCCATTGCGATGAGGCCATAGGCATTGACCAATGCATAGACGAACCCGCTGCAGGCTGCGTTGACATCGAAGGCTCCACACGACAGGCCAAGAGCGTTTTGCACAGTTGCTGAAGTTGCAGGAACAGTTCTGTCGGGAGTAGTGGTGGAAAGAACGAGTGCATCGATGCTGCTGGGGTCGACCCCCGCCATGGCAAGCGCTTTGGCTCCGCTTTCAATAGATAAAGAAGCGGTAGTGCCGCCGATGTGACGACTCGCGATTCCTGTTCGCTCACGAATCCAGGCGTCGTTGGTGTCTAGCGTCTTCTCTAGGTCAACATTGGTGACCACATTGTCAGGGAGAGCGCGGCCCCAACCAGTAATGCGGGCGCCCCTCACGGTTGCAGGTGTACGTGGCATTGCTGTTAGTTACTCCGCAGCCAAGCGATGGGTTGACGATGGGTAACTCGTTCACCTTCTACTGCGATATAGCTCTGCAATATGCCGGCAAACGGGCTGCGCACTTCTTGGTCGGCAACCGTGCCGAGCACTTCACCGACAGCAATTGATGTTCCTGCCGGATGGGCAGTATCGACGGTGAAGACACCAGCACATGGGCTCACAATGAGGCGTTCAACAGCAAAGAGATGCTCGCCTTCGAGAGGTGCAGGAGCAGTGGAGAGGCTTTTGTTGACCCAGTCGATGAGCTTGTCGAGTTCATCGGGTGTAGCGACGCTGATGGTGCGTGCATCGTCAACCGTACGTTTCGCCATTCCGGTGAGCACACCACCTGGCCCAAGTTCAACAAAACCTGTGACCCCTAGTTCGGCCATAGTGAGCAGAGAATGCTTCCAACGTACGGGGCTAGATAGCTGCGCAGAAAGAAGCGAGGCCCACTCTTCGCCAGAGCTATGAGCGAGAGCATCGACATTGGAAATGACCGCTACTTCAGTATCGCGAGGTTGTGCTAAAGCAATGGCAAGACGCAAGCGGTCTCGTGCAGCTGTCATGAACGGCGTATGGAAGGCTCCCGACACCTGCAAAGGCATTACCTTCTTGGCACCAAGTTCCTTGGCATGAATTGATGCAGCAGCAACTCCACTCGGTGACCCGGCAATGACTACCTGACCTGGTGCATTGAAGTTTGCTACCCATACGTCACTGTCGGCTCGACGACAAGCAATTTCTACATCTTCGTCGTCGAGTCCGAGAACCGCCGACATTGTGCCTGGTGATACGTTGCCTGCATCGTGCATTGCTGCTGCACGTTCCACCACTAAGGCAATGCCGTCTTCAAAGCCAAGGGCGCCCGTGGCAGTGAGTGCCGTGTACTCACCGAGGCTGTGACCCGCACAGAAACTTGGCTCAATACCGAGCCGTTCCACCGCGTCAAGAACCATCAGGCTCGAGACGTAGGTGGTGAGTTGGGCGTTTCTCGTGTCTCTTAGCTCCTCGGCATCGGCATCGAGCAGGAGTCGGGCAACGTCTTTGCCAGATATTGAGGAAGCCTCTTCGACGAGTTCCCAGCTGTCGTGGTCGACCCACGGGCGGCCCATGCCGGGGCGCTGAGAGCCTTGTCCGGGAAATGTAAAAGCGAGCATTGGTGAAAGGTTAGACGTTCGCAAGGCATTGGGCAGGATTCCTCGGAACGCCTTGTACGATGCAGGCTCGTAATTGGTTACTTGCCCGAGTGGCGGAATGGCAGACGCGACGGACTCAAAATCCGTTGTTCGAAAGGA
>JANRCO010000067.1 GCA_030726975.1 Ilumatobacteraceae bacterium
TGATTGGCCTGTTGCGTTGTTCTTAGCAATAGGAGCAGTGGCAGGAGCCTTGCTCGGGACGAAACTTTTAAAGACCGTGAAGCATGAAGTTTTGAGTATGGGTTTTGCTGCAGTACTCATCATTTCAGCAGTGCGTTTGTATTGGAGCACCTCAGGTTCCGGACGTGACCAATTAACTCTTCTCATTTGTATTGTGCTGATAGCTGTTGGTGTTGCTACTGGAGTGTTGGCAGGTTTGTTAGGAGTGGGGGGAGGAGTCATCATGATCCCTGCGATGATGGTGTTGCTTGGCTTGCCCAACGTCATTGCGAAAGGCACGTCGTTAGCAGTCATTATCCCTACGGCAATCACTGGTACGTTACGCAACAGATCTGCGAGCAATGTCGATATCCGTGCCGCAGTCATTGTGGGAGTCGGCGGTATTTTGTCGGCGATTGCAGGTGGCTGGATTTCTTCACGACTCTCTGAATCGTTGTCGAATGCTTTGTTCGCCACCTTGCTCATTGTTGTGGCGGGGCATTTAGTTTTTCAAGAGTCGCGTCGGCGATGGAGCAAAGCGCCAATCCAATAGCCAAGACCGGTGCTGAGTCCGCCACCAAGAGCAATGCTGAGCGCTGCTGGGTCGCCTCCAGACACAACAGCAACGATTGCTCCAATAACACCAATACCAATTGCAAGAGCATGCCGCCATTTAGCCATGCTCCTACCGTACTTGCTTAACGTGGTCCGCGAACTAAGTTCCCGGGAAGCGCTCCTGTGAATTGGTCGGAGTCAGTAATTTGTATTCCGGCAACAAACGTTGCGTCGTAACCAATTGCTTGTTGAACTAAGCGCCGACCTTGTGCGGGCAAATCGTAAGCCATGTACGGCATGGTGAAATTCAACTTCTCAAAATCGATGATGTTGATGTCTGCACGTTTTCCCGGAGCAATGTGACCGCGGTCGGTGAGTCCATATAACGCCGCTGTTTGCTGAGTTTGGCGGTGTACGACGAGCTCTAAAGGGAGTTTTCCGCCACGGGTGCGGTCGCGCACCCAGTGGGTGAGCATGAACGTGGGTGTTCCACCATCGCATATTGCTCCGCAGTGTGCGCCAGCATCGCTGAGGCCCATGCGGGTACCTGGATGTTGATGTGCCTCATAGTTGAACGACAAATCGCCATATGCATAGTTAAAGAACGGCATATAGATGAGACCGTGGCCTTCATTTGCTACAAGTTGGTCAAGAAGTATTTCCATCACCTTTTTGTTCGCGTTCATTGCGATTGCTGTTGCGCTGGCTGAGGGGAGTGGTTCGTAGTCGATGTTTGCCGACATGACAGGGAACATGTGCGAGGCATTATCGAGAATCACTTTTTGAAAGAGGCCTCCGTCATTGGGCATCTCATTGATAATGCGTTCACGCAACTGTGGCTCTTGGAGCGCCTTGCAGCGTTCTGCAAGAGGCAAGTGAGCTACTTCGTTGTATGCAGGATGGAAAAGAAGTGGGTGAGCGCTTCCCTCTAAGCACATCAGTACACCAATGGTGCGCCCAGCAACTTGCGCAACAATGGGTACGCCATCGCTTTGAGCTTCGGTGAGCAGCGACAATACGTTGCGCCAAATTTCTGGGCCATCGTTTGGCTGGCTCAAATTGACACTCACAGTTGCGCCAGTGCTTTGAGCAAGTTTGCGCATCCATGACCATTCTTCAACAGGAACTTTGGCGTGTTCGGGAGCAAATTGAAAAACGCCATGTCTGACGCGTTTCATTGCGCCAGCAATACCGAGAAGCTCGTGTTCATTTGCCGTGGTACCAGGTACCAGTTCACCGTCTTTGCTGCGATGCAGCGGTGTGCGACTTGTGCTGAACCCCAGCGCACCAGCACGCAAAGCACTTTCCACCAACTTGCTCATCTGTTCAATGTCGTCGGCAGTGGCGGTTTCGTTAGCGGCGCCGCGATCACCCATCACAAAACCGCGAAGCGGTCCGTGGGCAATTTGGGCAGCAAAGTCGATGACGTGCGGGCGTGATTCAAGCGCAGTGAGGTATTCTTCGAACGATGTCCATTCCCAGGTAATTCCTTCCGTCATGGCGGTGCCAGGAATGTCTTCCACGCCTTCCATGAGCGCAATGAGCCAATCGTGTCGATCAGACGACGCAGGTGCAAAGCCCACGCCGCAATTGCCCATCACCACCGACGTGACTCCGTGCCAGCTACTTGGGGTAAGCCAGGGGTCCCAGGTTGCTTGAGCGTCGTAGTGCGTATGAATATCGACCCAACCTGGGGTGACAAGGCGTCCGTCGGCATCGATGACTCGCGTTGTTGAGGGAGTGGGAAGTGACTGAGGTGCTGCGACTTCAGTAATGAAGTCTCCTTCGAAAGCGATGTCTGCATGCATTGCAGGTGAACCTGAACCGTCCACTAGGTGAGCATTCTGGATCACAGTTCGTGTTGGGGTTTCCATATGGCTACTTTAGGCAGTAATGGAACGCCCAAATATATTGTTCATCACCCTCGATCAATTTCGGGCCGATTCCCTCTCATGTGCTGGGCATTTTGTGGTCAAAACTCCACATCTCGACATGCTTGCTGCAAACGGAGTGCGCTTTGCTCGTCATTATTCACAAGCGGCACCGTGTTCGCCGGGGCGGGCAGCCTTGTATACGGGCACCTACATGATGAGTAACCGAGTGGTGGCAAATGGAACACCACTCGATGAGCGCTTTGACAATGTGGCTTTAGCGGCAAGAAGGCAAGGGTACGACCCCGTACTTTTTGGTTACACCGATCAGGGTGTCGACCCGCGCACCGTTACAGATTCAGATGACCCACGGTTGTCAACGTATGAAAGTGTTTTGCCTGGTTTTCGAGAAGTGCTGCACCTTCCTGAACCTGCCGTTGGCTGGCTCAAATGGTTGCAAGAAGTTGGCTATGAAAACATCGACGACACGCAACACGCATTGTCGAGTGAAAATGAACGACCCGCAGAACACAGCATTACTACTTTTCTCACCAACACTTTTTTCAATTGGCTCAATGGTGAAGATTCTTCGCAACCATGGTTTGCGCACCTCTCTTTTTTGCGGCCACACCCACCATTTGTTGCGGCTGGGCAATGGGCACAGAAATACGACCCGGCACAGTGTGAAGACCCCATTGGCGTGGCTGAAAACAGGCACTGGCTGCATGACGTGCTGCTTCAGCATGGAGCAACAAAAGCCCCGCAATCACGCTCTGAAATGCAGCATGTGAGGGCGCAGTACTTCGGAAACATTTCTCATGTCGATGAACAACTAGGACGTATTTTTGATGAGTTGAAACGTCGTGGCGAATGGGAAAACACGGTTGTTGTTGTCTCTTCTGATCACGGAGAACAACTGGGCGACCAAGGCCTATTAAACAAAGCCGGTTATTTTGAATCGAGTTACCACATTGGTTGCATTGTTCGGGTGCCACAATACGAAGCCGCACATGGAAATGTGGTGAATGAGTTCACTGAGAACATTGATATTTTTCCAACGCTGTGTGAAGTGATGGGCGAAGCAATTCCTCTTCAGTGTGATGGAATGTCGTTGAGTTCATTTCTGCACAACGAAATACCTGTGCGCTGGCGTGATGCGGCCACTTATGAGTGGGACTGGCGCGATGTTCTTATTGGAATTCACCCGGAGCACGATGCGTATCGGTGGCCATACGACCGACGACTAGAAGAATCACATCTCACCGTGCGTAGAAGTAGCGAGTATGCCTACGTGCACTTCGGTGATGGTTCGTGGTTGTGTTTCAACGTCGGTGATGACCCAACATGGGGAACCACAACCACTGATGCTGCAATAGTGCTGCGCGAAGCGCAGGCAATGCTTACATGGCGAGCAAACCATGCCGAGCGAATACTGGCCGGAATGCTCTTAGAAAATGGCGGAATTGGCAGACTACCTGCGGGTTTCAGCAGCGAATAATGTTGAGCACGTCTGAGTGCAAATGACCATTGCTCGTGACTGCACTGCCGTTACGAAATGATGTTGCGCCAAGACGGTCGGTGAACGTGCCGCCAGCTTCGCGAACAACAAGACACACTGCAGCGGTGTCGTAGGGCTCTAGGCCAATGGCGTCGACGGCGGCTTCAATATTGCCTTCTGCTACCAACATATGTTGCCAAAAATCGCCAAAGCCGCGTGAGCGGTACACACGTTGTTGGAGTTCAACAAGTTTTTGAGTTCCACCCACTTGGTCCCACGCGGCATGATGAGTAACGCTCACCTGTGCTTCTTCAAGTGCGCGTACATTGCTCACTTGTATTTTGCCACGAGCGTTAAAGGCGCCCATTCCACGGCCTGCCCACCAACGAGAGTGAAGCGCAGGCGCACTGACAACAGCAACGAGAGGTTCGTCGTTGACGTCGACAAGTGCAATGAGCGTTGCCCACACCGGAATGCCTCGCGTGTAGTTGCTGGTGCCATCGATAGGGTCAATGATCCACGTGAGTGGAGCAGAAGATGCGCCCGCCGAACCGAACTCCTCGCCAAAGATGGCGTGTGGTTCACGGTGGCGCATAATTTCATCGGCCAAGAGACGTTCTGTTGCCCGGTCGAGTTCTGTTACCTCAGTTTTGTTTTCTTTCCAATCAACAGAAAAATCACGTCGGTAAAAAGGTGACAGCGTGTGAGCATCGGCAAGGTCGGCAAGGTGCAGGGCGAAATCGAGCTCGGCAGCAATATCGACGTGTTTGCTCATGAAGGCAAACTATTACGAAAATCGGCTGGACGCTTCTCAATTAATGCCGAGAGCCCTTCTTGTGCGTCTGGGCCGAGGAAATTCAACATTTCATAAGCGAGGGAGGCTTCAAAATTGGGCAACGCCTGGCGCAACCAGTGATTGAGGCTGCGCTTAGTGAAGCGCACTGCGTCGCGTGGGCCGGTGGCAACTTTTTGCGCAACGGCTAATGCCGTAGAAAGAACTTCATCGGCGGGCACTGCTTTGGTAACAAGCCCAATGCGTGCTGCTTCTTTACCGTCGATGAAATCGGCGGTGAGGAGGTAGTACTTTGCCTGAGCCATTCCACATAGCAGGGGCCAAATGGCTACTGCATGGTCGCCCGCAGCAACACCGAGTCGAATATGGCCATCGGTAATGCGTGCATCTTCGTTCATGATACTGATGTCGGCCATCAGTGCAACTGCAAGACCAGCGCCGACGGCAACTCCATTGATTGCAGAGATGATGGGTGTATCGCAGTCGATCATGGAGCGAACAATTTCGCCAGCTTCTCGCATGACCCGCATTGTTTGTGTGTAGTTGCCTACCTGTTCCTTGATCCACTCCAATTCACCACCAGCACTGAATGCCTTTCCGGCACCTGTGACGACGACGGCATTGATATTTGGGTCGGAATCGACATCGCGAAAGATAGTTGAAATCTCCAAATGCATTTGTGCATCGGTGGCGTTCATTTTGCCGGGGTTGTCGAGCGTGATGAGGAGTACGCCGTTCTCTTGCCTCTCGCATTGGAGTCGCTGATACTTTTCTGCGTAGTTCATTGAGCTGCGCAATTCGCGACAATTTTTCTCACTCTGTTTGCCATGCCTTGCGCATCGAGTTGTAGTTGCTTCAGAATCGCATCGGGTTTCGCTTGTGCAATAAATTCAGTAGGAATGCCGAAGGTGTACACGCGCGGAGAATGCGTTTGTCTGGCACTCGCTAAACCCACCTCATCGGCGATAGATGACCCAATTCCACCGTCTCGAATACCGTCTTCAAAAGTGAGGACAAATTGATACTGAGCAGCTTCGTGAATCATTTTGGGGTCGAGTGGCTTGCAACTACGTACGTCCCACACTGACGTTTCAATTCCGTCTTGATGGAGTAGTTCTGCAGCCTGCAATGCATTGCCCACCATTTTGCCAATAGCCAAAATGCAGACCTTTTTATTGGCAGACGTGCGTACCTCTCGAGCTAAAAGGCCACATCCAATATCGGTCGGTTCAACATTGCGTGCAACGCCTTTAGGGTACCGAATAACAACAGGCCCGTCATTCACCAACGTGAGGGCATCGTGCAGCATTTGTTGCAGATCTTGCGCACTTGATGGTGCAAGAACTCGCATGCCTGGAACCTTGGCAAGAAGGGCCATGTCGTACACGCCGTGATGGCTCGGTCCGTCGTCGCCAGTAATACCAGCGCGGTCGAGACAAAAAATGACAGGTGCCTTGTGTAGCGCAACGTCGTATACCACTTGGTCCCAAGCGCGCGACAAGAAGGTGCTGTACAGAGCGACAACAGGGCGTAAGCCAGACAGTGCCATTCCGGTTGCGGCGGTGACGGCGTGTTGCTCTGCAATACCTACGTCAAAGAATCGATCGGGGAACTCTTGTAGAAAGGCAATGAGTCCGGTGGGCCCAGGCATGGCTGCAGTAATAGCCACGATGCGGCTATCGGCTGACGCTTCTTTCACCAAGGTCTCGGCAAATGCTTGGGTGTAACCCGTTGGCACCGATTTTGGAGGGCCATTTTGTGGGTCGAACACTGGCGCATCGTGAAGATGTTTTTCATCGTCGTCTTCGGCCGGAGAGTAGCCACGGCCTTTTTGGGTGATGACATGTAAAAGAATGGGACCTTCAGCTACGCGCAGTTCTGCTGAACGTAGTGCTTTTTCAAGAGCTTCAATGTTGTGGCCGTCGATGGGTCCGATGTAGCGAATTCCTAATGCCTCAAAGAAACCTGGAGGCTGCAGAAACTCACGTACTGCTGCTTTGACTGCTTCAACGCTGCGCTCGGCTTGTTTACCTACTGCTGGTAGTCGACCCATGAATCGTTCAAAGCGGCGTTGACGACGAACGTACGTGGGGTTGAGTCGAATTTTGGTGAGGGTGTTCGACATGAGGCCAGATACTTTGTCTGCTGCGGTGATCTTTTCTTCGCCAATACTGAGTGTGGAAATAGTGGGTGCGTAGCTTCTGCCGTTGTCATTTAAAACAATGATGACTTTACGACCAGAGTGCCCGAGGTTGTTGAGCGCTTCGTACGCCATTCCACCAGTCATGGAACCATCGCCAATGACCGACACAATGTGTCGATGCTCAGGAGTTTTTCCTGCTAACTCTGCAAGATCTCGTGATGCAGCCATGCCGTATGCATAAGAAAGCACAGTTGATGCATGACTGTTCTCAATGAAGTCGTGTTCACTCTCTTCGCGATTCGGGTAACCCGAGAGCCCACCCTCTTGTCGTAGGCGTGCAAAGTCGGGAGCGCGACCAGTAACGAGTTTGTGCACGTATGCCTGGTGGCCGGTATCCCACAGCACTGCATCGCGCGGGCTTTCAAAAACTCTGTGTAGTGCGAGCGTGAGTTCCACTGCCCCCAAGTTTGAGCCTAAGTGCCCACCTGTTTCTGAAACAGACTGAACAATGAACTCGCGAATTTCCGACGCCAAAGCAATGACCTCATCTGTTGAGAGGCCGCGAAGATCGGAGGGGTGGTGGATATCGGCGAGCGCCATAGCAACACGACGCTACCGCCCAGTTTTGGGTGGGGCATATTTGGTGGTGATTCTTTATGACAAAGATGACTACCGTTGCGATATGAACCCTTTTTCTTTTTCCCTTGCAGGCAAGACCGCACTTGTGACAGGTGGCAATGGCGGCATTGGTCTTGGCATGGCGAAAGGGCTTGCCGCCAATGGGGCAAATGTAGTGATTTGGGGGACCAACCTCGAGAAGAACACCGCGGCCGCCAAGGAACTGAGCGAATTCGGTACCTCCGTCTTGGCGCTCCAGTGTGACGTTGGCGACGAGGCTCAAGTGCGGGCCAGTTTTGAAGCCGTGGTGAAGGAATGTGGTCGCATCGATGCATGTTTTGTGAATGCAGGAGTGGGTGGCAAGGCGCCGAGCTTTGCGGAGATGAGCACCGAGGAATGGGATCGCGTGATGCGGGTCAACCTTGATGGTGCATTTTTCACTGCCCAAGAAGCGGTACGTCACATGGTTCCCATCGGCGGCGGTTCCATTGTGTTCACCACATCGGGGTCGGCATTTTACGGACAACAAAAAGGACAGCACTATGGTGCATCAAAAGCGGGGCTTGTTGCCATGTCGAAAGCCATCGCGGTTGAACATGCGCGTCATGGCATTCGTAGTAACGCCATTTTGCCGGGCTGGATTGAAAGTGAAATGACCGCACCCTCATTTGCGTGGGACAAATTTGTCAACAATGTTCTTCCGCGTGTACCGATGCGGCGTTGGGGATCACCCAGTGATTTTGCAGGACTCGCGGTGTACTTGGCGAGTGACTTGAGTAAGTATCACACCGGTGACGTCATCACCATCGATGGTGGCTATCACTCATTTTGAGTTGTAACTAACTCGTCATCAGTTGAGCTTCGTGTTTTGCATCGAGGCGACGATGGTTCCATTTGTGCAAACCAGTGCCAATGAGAAAACCAACTGCCAACGTGAGTTGGCCTCCTACACCGTCAATCCAGAAGTGGTTTGCTGTGACGATGATGCACAAGAGGGTGAACGCCGGATACAACAGCACGAGCGCTCGTATCCAACGCCGTCGCGCAAGTGGCCACATGGCAAATGCACACCAACTTGCCCAGCCAATGTGCAAGCTTGGCATTGCTGCGTATTGATTCGAGATCTTTGCGCCGGCACCCGAACTGAAGTCCCATGGACCACCGTAAACATCGAGCGTGTCAACATAGCCAAAATTTGTTTTGCCTGCGTCGAGACCGCGCTGATCGGCCTGTATGCATGCGGCACCGTGTCCTAGTGGCGGACATGGCTCATCAAGAAGGCGAGGCGGCATGAGTGGGAAAAGTGAGAAACCAATAATCGCAAGAGCAGTAGTGGCTGCCAAAGTATTTCGCCACTGAGGAAATACATCTGGTCTTTTTTTGTACAGCAAAACAAAAACAGTAATGGTGACAACGAAATGTGCTGTTCCGTAGTAGGTATTCAGTAACTGAATAAACCATCGATGCGCCAAGAAAAAGTCTTGAACCGATTCTTCGTGGTACAGGCCAATCCAGCGTTCAAAACGGATCACGCGAACGGCATTGCGAAAAGCCTGAACGGGAATGTCGACTCCGTTGATACGGTCTGAGCCGAATTGATTTCGGGTCCAGGTGTAGACGGCGTAGAACGCAACAACTATTGCGGCCTCTTTCCACCACAGCGTCTTATGCGTGCGGGCTGGCGCGACGTCCCCTAAATCATTTGCCACGAAGGAGAGGTTAGAGGCTCTGGCAAGTAACGTGAAGTGTTATGAGCACACTGAGCGAGCTTGTCGGCAAAGAAACCATCGAAAAAGTGCTGGCCAAGGGCCGCAGCACCGGAGCGGGGTTCTCCGAGATCTTCATAGAAGACAAAAGATCCACATCGGCGGGCCTCGACGATGGTCGCATTGAGCAAGTCACCACAGGTCGCGACCGCGGAGCTGGTATTCGGGTCGTTCATGGCGAAACAACGGGTTTTGCTCACACCGCCGATCTGTCGGAAGCCGGGCTGCTGCAAGCTGCCGAGGCAGCAGCGGTTGCCGCCAAACAGGGCTCCGGTGGTGTGGTCACTGTTGCGTTGGGTGGCGTCGATACACACCCAGTGAACGACGTGCAGATCTTGCCGAATGAAGTTCCTAAAACACGCAAGGTGGAGTTGTTGGAGCGGGCAAATGAAGCAGCGCGCAGCATTGACAAAGCAGTGGTGCAAGTGTCGGCAGGGTACGGCGACAGTGTGCGACGCATTTTGGTGGCAAATAGCGAGGGTGTCTTTGCCGCCGACGACCAGGTGCGCACACTTTTTCGTGTGAGTGTTGTTGCCTCTGGCGATGGAGGAATGCAAACCGGTTACGACTCCATGGGTCGCACCATTGGGTTTGAACTCTTTGATCTTTATGACGTAGAAGAACTTGCAGCCGGCGCAGCGCGTCAGGCAGTCACCAAGTTGAAAGCGCGTCCTGCTCCATCGGGTGCGTTGCCTGTTGTCATTAAACGAGGCAGCGGTGGAGTGCTCTTTCACGAAGCCTGTGGCCATGGGTTGGAAGCCGACCTTGTAGGGAAAGGCGCAAGCGTGTATCGCGGCAAGGTAGGCGAGATGGTGGCATCGTCTCTCGTCACTCTCATTGACGACGGCACCATGAGTGGTGAATGGGGCGCAATTGGTATTGACGACGAAGGTCATCACAGTCAGAAAAACACACTCATCGAAAATGGCGTGCTCACCGATTACATGTGGGACTACCTCCGCGCACGAAAAGAAAATCATCGACAAAGCGGCAACGGTCGACGCCAAAGCTACATGCACCTCCCGATGGTGCGAATGACCAACACATTTGTCATCAATGGCACATCGGAACCCGACGACATTGTGAAAGCAACAAAGAATGGCGTGTACGTTGCCAAACTTGGTGGCGGAAGTGTGAACACTGCAAGTGGCGACTTCGTATTTGGCATGACAGAGGCGTACCTCATTGAAAATGGTGAAATCACCGAGCCGTTGCGCGAGGGAAATCTTATTGGCAATGGTCCGCAAGTACTGCGCGATATCGACCTGCTCGGTAACGACTTCGCGATGGGCAACCCTGGCACGTGTGGAAAAGATGGGCAAGGAGTTCCTGTTGGTGATGGTCAGCCCACCTTGCGCGTGAAGTCGCTCACCATCGGAGGAACCGCAGCATGAGTTCGGGAAACGTACTGCAAGATCTTGCCGATCGTATTGTTGCCCAAGCAAAGCCCGGTGAACAGGTTGAGGCATACGTTTCTCGAGGTGGTGAAACATCCATCCGCATTTATGAAGGCGAAGTGGAACATTTTGTTTCAGCGCAGTCAGAAAGTGTGGGCATTCGCGTTATCAAAGATGGCCGCACTGGCTATGCGTATGCAGGAACTCTCGATGAGTCGGTACTGAGCGAGGTGTTTGCAGAAGCACGCGACAATGTTCAATTTGGTTCTGTCGATGAGTGGGCTGGCCTTGCAGAGCCAGACGGTGTTGCAAAAGTGCCGCAGGAATTGTGGAATGAAGAACTTGCACATTTTCCTACCGCAGAGAAAATTGCCATTGCAAAAGAACTTGAAAAACTCACCTTGGCTACCGATTCTCGCATTCGCATTGACGATGCAAACTACGACGATGCGTATGGCGAAACCGCCTTTGCCACCACAAGTGGTATTCGGGCCCACGGGCGCGAAAACGGTTGTTACGTTTCTGTTGGCACTCTTGCCGACGATGGCGATGAAACCCAAACAGGTTTTGGTTTTTCGGTAGGTCGTACTCCAACAGAATTCAATCTAGGGCGTGCAGCACGCGAGGCAGCCGATCGCGCAACACGCCTTTTAGGCGCAACGAAGCCACAATCAAAGCGCACGACGATTGTTCTCGACCCTTATGTCACCGCACAATTCCTACGCGTGTTGTCGGGAAGCTTTAGTGGTGAGAACGTACAAAAAGGTCGCAGCTTTTTTGCTGAACGTTTAGGCGAGTCAGTAGCAAACCCGCTCGTTACTCTCATCGACGACCCAACAAATCCACTCGCCTATAGCGCAACCGACATCGATGGTGAAGGTCTGGCTGCACGGCGAAATGTGCTCATTGAAAATGGCGTGTTGAAGCAGTTCCTTCATTCTTCATACAGCGCACGTCGTGGTCAAACACGCAGCACGGGCAGTGCAGTGCGCACAGGTGGAACACCTGGAGTGAGCTGTTTAGCAATGCAACTCGTTCCTGGCACTGGCACTCAAGAAGAACTCATTTCCCAGGTGAGCGATGGTGTGCTCATTCAAATGGTGCAAGGCTTACATTCAGGTGTGAACCCCATTTCCGGAGACTTTTCCACCGGTGCATCTGGCTTACTTATTACTAATGGTCAAGTAGGTGCACCGATTCGCGAGTTCACCATTGCGTCAACATTGCAGCGCATGTTGCAAGATGTGGTTGCTATTGGTGGCGATATCGAATGGTTGCCCATGTCGGCCAATGGCATGTCGCTTGTTATTAACGATGTCACTATGAGTGGGGCTTAGGCAGTTACGCTCTCACGGAACGATGTTCAACACAATGAGTGTTGCGGTGAGTGCAAATAATGCAGAAATTCCCTGTGGTGATTTCGGGTGTTGCGCAATAAAGCTACGCAAGTTACTGAAAAGTTTCATGTCTCTATGTGTGCATTGTGACCCAGGTGGTGCCACACCTTTTTGCACTATGCAGAAGTGGAAGGCGCAGGTGCTGCTGCAGGGGCAGGAGCAGGAGCAGGGGCTGCAGCAGTAGATGATTCGCTTGATGAGGAACTTGAGCTGGTTCCTGGAGGGGTGGTTGCAGAACTGCCGCCTTTAGAGTCGGTTTTGTAGAAACCGCCACCTTTAAAGGTGATGCCCACTGGCTGAAAGACTTTTTTCACTGGGCGCATTTTGCCATCGCTTGGGTGAGCGACTTCAGTGAGGGCATCGTCGGTGAAGGCCTGCTGAACTTCAATAGTTTCACCAGAGTCAACGAATTTGTAGACGTAGGTTGGCATAAGGGCTCCTGCAGGTAGAAAACAATGGCTGTGCAGCGAGGAAAGAGTATCGGGAGACTGCCCTTAAGCGTCGCCTCGGGCACGAATGAACTGTTCGGGTTCGTCAATAACGAGTCCAAATTCATCGACATCGACCTCAACGAGCTCTTGCAAGGTGCTGTCGATAGGGGAGAGGCGGGTGTAGCGCCAGCGGTGTTGGGCAATGCGCTCAAAACGCATGGTGCCGGCGACGACGGAAAGTTTCTCAGGGTCGACAATGGCAGTTTTGAGTTCTGCCCCGTGGCCAACCTCTAAAGGCAGTTGACGAATGGCGATGCAGTGCGTGATGGGTGACCCAACAATGGCCACAAGGTGGCACCCATCGAGGTCGGTGCGGTGGGCCCCATTGACCTCGCCCCAACGACCTGAGCCGTCGGTTGCTAGCCATAGGTCGGGGTCGTCGAGGTCGCGAAAGAGCAGCACTTGCTGGATTCCCCATTGGGCAGAAACACGGATAGCTACTTGCGACCGTTGTGGCCCGAGCCCACAATCGAGGGTCCAGCCTTCGTTTTCCCAGCGAAATTTCACCGTGCTGAGCGGGCGTCCGCCATCGGCAAGATTGGGGTTGACGACGTCCCAAGAGACATCGTGACCGCTGGCAGGAAGTGCTCGATAGATCATGTGGTCACATCTTCTCACAGGTACCGTTCAGGACGTGATTGAACTCGCCTCTGCCCAAGAAAAAGTACTGCGTGCAGTGCAGCAGGCTGCGCCGGTCACCGTTGCGCTGAACGATGCATATGGGTTGGTTCTCGCCGAGAACATCGTTTCGCAAGAAGAAGTACCTCATTTTGCAAATAGTGCAGTCGATGGCTTCGCCGTTCGTGCGCAAGATGTTGTGAGTGTTCCCGCCACCTTGCGAGTGGTCGATGAAATTGCCGCAGGTGGTGTTCCGCATGTTGCAGTGGGCGCTGGTGAAACATCTCGCATCATGACGGGTGCTCCAATGCCAAGTGGCGCCGATGCAGTGGTGATGGTGGAAGATTCCACAGAAGGTAAAACACCAGGGGAAGTGGTGCTCAGTGCTTCTGTGCAGGTGGGGCAAGCTGTTCGTCCTCGCGGTGACGATGTGCGAGTTGATGACGTGGTTTTCCACGTGGGTGATGTGCTGCACTCTGCTGCAGTAGGTGTTCTTGCCAGCATCAATGCACCTCATGTATCTGTTGTGCCGCGACTTCGTGTTGCAGTGCTGTCTACTGGTGATGAGTTAGTTGACGATGGTTCACCGCTGGCACTTGGTCAAATTCGTGAAAGCAACCGCACCATGTTGATGGGTCTTGTCACGCAAGCTGGTTGTACCGCAGTCGATTACGGCATCGTGCGTGACAATGAACAAGCTCTAGAAGAGACACTGCGAAGAGCAGCAAGTGAGTGCGACGCCATTGTGACGAGTGGTGGTGTCAGCATGGGTGCATACGATGTAGTGAAAGCACTTCTTGGTCGCATTGCTCACATGACGTGGATGCAAATTGCCATTAAGCCGGCGAAACCATTTGCCTTTGGCATGCTCGATGCTCCCCGTGGGTCTGAAGCTCAACGTCAAGTTCCTATTTTTGGTCTTCCCGGAAACCCGGTTTCGTCGTTAGTGAGTTTTGAATTGTTGGCGCGCCCAGCACTGCGCAAGATGATGGGCCATGCAGCGCTGCATCGCCCATCGCTCCTCGCAGTGGCAGATGCAGATTTTTTACGTAAAACCGATGGCAAAATTCACTTCCAGCGTGTGATTGCCAAAAGCAATAGTGATGGTCGCATTCACGTTGCTCCTGTGAGTCAACAAGGGAGCCATCAGCTAGCAGCATCTGCGTTGGCGAATGCTGTGGCCGTATTACCCAACGGCGATGGGGTGCTTCAGGGTGGCGAAGTGCGAATTCTCCTTTTATCAGACCTTGTTGAAGGGGCATAGACTAGAACCATGAGTACGGCGGGGGTCCAAGGTGAAGCGCTAGTCGACCCTTTTGGGCGTACTGTGCGCGACCTGCGTATTTCGGTTACCGACCGCTGCAACTTTCGTTGTACCTACTGCATGCCTGCAGAGGGCATGGTGTGGCTCGACCGGAGCGATGTGCTCACCTTCGAAGAAATCAAACGGTTTGCTGGCATTTGTGTTGAGCATTTTTTTGTCGATGGCATTCGCCTCACCGGTGGCGAGCCAACGGTGCGTGCGCACCTTCCCATTCTGGTGAACCAGTTAGCTGCACTACGCGTGCCCGCACATGCGCCATCGGCCTTTGCTGGCAAAGCTCCCGACATTGCTCTCACCACCAATGGTGCAACGTTGCGCAATGTGGCTCATGAACTATTCACAGCAGGCGTCAGCCGAGTCAATGTAAGCCTCGACACTTTGCAACCAGAGAAATTTCTAGCAATGACACGCCGCGATGAATTTCATAATGTCATTGCCGGAATTCAAGAAGCTCAGCAGGCAGGTTTTCACCCCGTCAAAGTAAATGCTGTTATTGAACGTGGTACCAACGACGACGAAATTGTTGACCTTGCAACTTTTGGTCGCGAGAACAATGTAGAGGTGCGATTCATCGAGTTTATGCCTTTAGATGCTGAACAAGGCTGGACCGGAAACAAAGTGGTGAGCCAAGATGAAATTGTTCAGGCAATTCATGCGGTATACCCACTTGAGCAAATGTCAGCACGTGGTGCTGCACCAGCCGACAGATGGCGGTATCTCGATGGCAAAGGCACCGTCGGCGTCATTCCTTCAGTAACAAAGCCCTTTTGTGGCGATTGCGACCGAGTGCGGCTGACCGCCGATGGTCAATTTCGTACATGTCTGTTTTCCACCACAGAATTCGATATGAAAGTACTCATGCGAAATGGCGCAAGCGATAACGAAATCGCAGCCGAAATTCGCCGGGCCGTTGGTACCAAATGGGCCGGACACCAAATTGGACAAGTCAATTTCATTCGACCCGTACGCTCTATGAGTCAAATAGGCGGCTGAGGCTGCCCCTAAGCGCGAATTGCTTCGAACCCGCCGAGAACATCGGAAACGTCGGTGAAGCCTGCACGCCGCAACACACTTGCTGCGATCGATGAACGATAGCCGCCAGCACAAAACACGATGGTGGGTGTGGTTGGGTCGAGCTCGTGTAGCCGTTGTTGAATTTCTGTAATGGGTATGTTGATGGCATTGGCAAAAGATCCGAGGTGTGACTCGCTGGCGCTACGCACGTCAACAATTTGCAATGGATGAATTGCTGCAGTTTTTGTATGAAATTGTGGCGGGGAGAGTCGAGAAGCCTGCAGCATGTGTTGCGGTGCGGCAATGAGGTCGTTGATACTGAGCCAACCAAGAACATTGTCGTACCCAATGCGGGCAAGGCGTACTTTTGCTTCTAACTCTAGGCCTGGTTCGGTCACGATGATCATTTTTTCTGTTGGGGCAATGACCGCACCCGCGTATTCCGCATAGCGACCTTGGAGCCCAACGTTGATGGAACCTTTGAGGTACCCGGTAGCAAAAAACTGCGCATCTCGCGTATCAATAAAACTCACACCTTCGTGTTGAAGGTTGAGTGCTTCTGCAAGCGAGAGTCGCTGTGGAGGCGCATGCTCATCGAGAACTGCACGGTTTTGGCCATTGAGTTGAGCATCGTAAATGAAGTAACTCGGTGCTGAAGGTTGGCCTTCGGTGACGATGTCAATAAAGGCATCGACGTTGGGCACAAGCAGTGCATAGTTGGTGAGCCTTTGCTCGCCGATGGTCGACATTGTTTCTGTTGAGAGATTCTTGCCGCATGCAGAACCTGCTCCGTGTGCCGGGAGCACTCGCGTTGCATCGGGAAGTGTTAACAACTTCTGGTGCAGTGAGTTGTAGAGCATGTGTCCGAGTTCATTCGAAGTGTGCCCAACAGAAACTAAGAGGTCGGGGCGACCCACATCGCCAATGAACATGGTGTCGCCGGTTAGCACAGCGTAGGGAACAGCATCGTTGGCGTGTTCGCGCACCACAATGGATATTGATTCTGGGGTGTGGCCAGGGGTATGGCGAATTTCTAATTGAACAGTACCGAGTGAGTATTTTTCGCCATCAGCAAAGAGGCGTGTGGGGAACTCGGGTTGAGCATGCGCACCGTAGCCAATGGTTGCTCCGGTTGCATGTGCAAGTTCAAGGTGCCCCGACAAAAAGTCGGCATGGAAATGAGTTTCAAGAACGAGCTCAATTTTCGCGCCATAGATTTTTGCTGTGTCGATGTATTGCTGTACGTCGCGAGTGGGGTCAACAACAACTGCACGTTGTGTTGATTTATCGATGATGAGGTACGAAGCTTGCGAGAGGCAGTCGAGATAAAACTGCTGACACAACAATGTGTCAGACGACAAATGGTGGGCATCCCACGCGAGCATTCCGCCCTGCAGGTTCACGGCCTGAAAGCCAGCTTCGCGGAAAATTTCTGTTGCTTGACCGCTGCGGTTCCCGCTTCGACACAAAATAGCGAGAGGAACTGACGTGTCGAAAGTAGGCAAGCGGCGCAGGAATTCCTGGAGCGGAATATTGATTGCACCGGGTATAGATCCGGCGGCAAATTCGTCGGGTTCACGAACATCAATGAGTTGCGCACCAGCGGCAATGAGTTCTGGTGTGTTGATGACATCGGTATCGGAATTCAAGTTGATAGTCATGTGCTCTCCGTTGTTGATTGCTATGTGCAGTATATACCCCTAGGGGTATATATGTTGCAGCGCTCGAGAGGTGAGCAAGGGGAGTGTTCCCTTGTACGCTTTGCACATGTCGGAACTCTCCTTTAGTCACCTCGACCCCTCGGGTCATGCCCGGATGGTAGACGTCACTCCAAAAGAGCCAACGCACCGCCGCGCAGTTGCTCGGTGCAAGGTGTTCATGTCGCCGGCAACCACTGCTGCCGTAGCGAACCGAGAAGTGAAAAAGGGCGACGTGCTTGCTGTGGCGCGAGTGGCGGGAATTCAGGCAGCAAAACGCACCTCCGACATGATTCCGTTATGTCACCCGCTCTACATCAGTGCAGTAAGTGTCAACTTCAACATTGCAGACGATCACGTTGCAGTTGAGGTTCAGGTCGACACGGTCGACCGCACGGGTGTCGAGATGGAAGCGCTTCATGCATGTTCCGTTGCCGCACTCACCATTTACGACATGTGTAAATCGGCCGACAAGGCAATGGTGATTGGCGAACTTACCCTCTGGGAAAAGACTGGCGGGCGTTCTGGTACCTACCAGCGCATCGAGCAATAGGGTTCTTTTCATCGACTTTTGGGTAAAAAGTGCTCAAACATCACATTTTTGGCGTGACAAGGGCCTCAAATAGGGGTGTTGGTGGTCAAGGTTCCCGATTCCTCCTAGACTTTTCAGGCGTTACAGAAATACCTCTCACCTACGTAAGGGCTTAGTAAATGAGCACAGTCATTTTGTTGATCGTTGCAGCGATGTGGGCTGCTGTGCTTTTGCCTCCCATTTTTCGCTCGAAGATCGACCGCCCTCAATCTTCCGTCGATGTTTTCCGCCGTCAGTTGCACACCCTCCAATCGGGGATGCCGCAGCGCGGTGCCTATGGCAACCCTTCTCCATACGGTCGCAGTGCAGCTCCGATGCGCGCCATGGCACGACCATTTGCTCCAGCTCCAGCAGCGCGACGTTCGAGCCTCGGTGCGGCGCCCATTGCTGCTCCTACCAGTGGTCGCTCGCATCATCACACTGCTTCGCAAGGCATGCCCCGCCCCGTGAATGGGCAGGTGGGTTTCGCCCATATGTCGGGTCGTGAAATGTTGCGCCGTCGTCGTGCCAATGTGCTCTACGCAATGCTCGGTGTGAATGGCGTTTCGCTATTCCTCGCGTTCACCACCGGATCCAGTTTGATGACACTTCTTTTTGGCGCGGCTTTTTTGAGCCTTGTTGGTTATTGCTACATGTTGGTGCAAATTCGCCAGCAGCACATCAACCGTCGCTATCGCCACAACTATTACCGCGCCGCCTAGAACTTTTTTGGCGGCTATCCTCATCTCATCGGGGTGGAGGGTGACATGGGAAATACGTGGGATGAAGCAAGTGCTGCACTAACAGCGCCAGGGCAACCATTTGAATTAGTTGACGCCTCAGTTAATGGCATCACCCTGCAGGTGTTTAAGAACGCACCGCCACATTTGGGGTATGTCTTTGGTGCTGCGCGCCAACACGGTGACAAACCGTTTTTGGTGTATGAAGACGAACGCGTGAACTTCACAGAAGCAATGCAGCAAGTTGATGCACTGAGTTGCCTATTGGTCAATACCTATGGCATCAAAAAAGGCGATCGTGTCGCAGTTGCTATGCGGAACTATCCGGAATGGGTGATGTCGTTTGCGGCCATCATTTCCATTGGCGCAGTGTCGGTATCGATGAACTCGTGGTGGACCGCCGACGAGATGGAGTTTGCACTCGAAGACTCAGGGTCGAAGGTGCTCATTTGTGACGACCAACGACTCGCGTTGGCATATTCATTTTGCCAAAAGCAAAACATTGCCATGTTGCTCGTTCGTGCTGAAGGCGACGTTCCTGCTGGCGTAGGCCAATGGGAAAAAGACTTGCCTATAGGAAGTGCGCACCCAGGAGCCGATATTTCGCCCGACGACGACGCCACTATTTTGTACACCTCAGGAACCACTGGACGGCCAAAGGGAGCAGTTTCCACTCACCGCGCCATCATTTCAGCGCTCATGGGCTTTTCATTGCGTGTTGCGGTCGACAACCTTCGCGAAGGAACAAAACCCGATCCGAATGCGTTGCCAACAAGCTTTATTCTCATCGTGCCGCTCTTCCATGTCACTGGTTGTATCCCAGTCATGATGAGTTGTTGGGTGGCTGGTTTGAAACTGGTCATCATGTACAAGTGGGATGCCGAGAAAGCTCTTGAGCTCATTTCGCGCGAGAAGGTAACGAACTTCGTTGGCGTTCCGACGCAAAGCTGGGACCTCGTCAACCACCCACGTTTTAGTGACTTCGATATGTCGAGCATGAAAGCAATTGGCGGCGGTGGGGCACCAGCGCCTGCGGCACTTGTTGACAAAGTTGCTAAGAGCTTCAAAGGTGGCGGCCCACAACTGGGCTACGGCATGACGGAAACCAATGCCTTTGGCCCAGGAAACAGAGGGGCCGATTACATCTCGCACCCCACCAGCACCGGACGCACATGCTTGCCAATGAAACTAGAAGTGCGCGATGAACAACTGCGCCCATTGCCAGTTGGCGAGCGCGGTGAAATTTGGTTCTTTGGGCCCACGCTCATTCGTGGATATTGGAATCGCCCCGATGCCACAGCAGAAACCATTGTTGATGGGTGGCTGCGTTCTGGCGACATTGGTCGTGTTGATGAAGATGGTTTCGTGTACGTAGAAGATCGTGTGAAAGACATGATTCTGCGCGGTGGCGAAAACATATTCTGTGCGGAAGTAGAAGGTGCAATTTACGAGCACTCCAAAGTGCACGAAGTTGCTGTCTTCGGGGTCCCTCATGAGCGCTTAGGCGAAGAAGTAGCGGTTGCTATTTTGCCGAACGATGGGGTCGTGCTCAGTCCGGAAGAAATCTGGACATTTCTCGATGGGAAAATTGCCAACTATAAGATTCCGACACATGTCATTGTGATGAAAGAGGCACTACCGCGAAATGCTGCGGGCAAGTTCCTCAAACGCGAGATGCAAGAGCTATTTGTTCAAGGCAAATTAGTCGCAACTGCTTCACGTTAATATTTCACACAATTCATGAATTGATTTCGCCATGAAGCGCAGCGGAGAGGCGTACCTCTTCACGCTGGCGCAATGCGGTATTCACTCTTTGTCGTTCCAAAATTTGTTCGAGCATTTTTGCCGATTGAGGAATGGGGTTGCTGGCAAAAAACTCTGCTGCACTTGCCTGGAGTTGTGGAGTATTGAGCACACGTACAGGCGATACCATCCGCACAATCGTGCTCACGGGGAATGCAGCATTTGCCTCGCTCCAGCGTTCGCGAACAATGTTCCACGCAATTTCTCCGTGCTCACGGTTGTTCATAATACGGCTCAAGAGAAATGGAGCATCTTGCGTCTTTACTTCAGATGAAAATGCAAAGGCGCATGCACGGCTAATGAGTTCGGGTGACTGAAAGTCGGCAAGAGCGTAAAGAGCACGTTCCTGATCTTGGGGGAGTGCTCCATTTTTGAAACGATCGATGAAGAATTCAAATTCTCTTTCACCTCCGGTTGATGCAACAACAGTGGTTGAAGCAGCAACCACTTCAGGGTGTACTTGTTGCCCCGCTTCTGAT
>JANRCO010000068.1 GCA_030726975.1 Ilumatobacteraceae bacterium
GAACCCCTATATACGGGACCAAAACCCGTTGTCCTGCCATTGAACGACCCCGGAAGGATCAACCCCTACGGTAGCGGATTTTCGTTTTTGCTGACAAAACCGATAGCGTCTCCAGTCTTATGGGTTCTCTGATCAAAAAACGCCGCAAGCGGATGCGCAAGAAGAAGCACAAAAAAATGCTGCGCCGTACGCGCCATCAACGTCGTAAATAGCTAATTTGCCGTCCTGGTACATATCACTGTCGCTTCTGGCAGTGCTTCTGCCATCCACGGAAACGCACCACGGAGAAACCATGTTGAGCCGCTTCCGGCCAAAGTTGGGGCACTTCCCGCCGCATCGCGGATTTTGTCGCGCCACCGCACCAAGCGGGGTTCGGCCACTAAAGCCGCTGGCTCAAGGTCGTTGTACCCATTGGGCCCCTCATTGCCGCGGGGCCCATCGAGTGCATCCCAGGTGGCATAGACCTTGGGGGTCGAGACACCAAACGGGGGAATCACGAGTGTGATGTCGAGTGGCTCAAAGGGAAGTGGTGTGAGCACTTCGCCAATTCCTTCCACTCGTGCCCTGCCGCCATGGATGCAAAAAGGAATGTCGGCGCCCAATTGAGATGCAGCATTGAGATCGGTGAACGATGCCCATCGCAAAACTGCTGCAGCATCGGTGGAGCCACCACCCAAGCCGCCACCATGGGGAATGTTTTTGGTGAGATGCACATGAGCGTTGCGTTGCACAAGCGTGAGTGCGCGTAGGACAAGGTTGCTTGCGTCGTTCGTGAGACCGTCGCTGAAGGGGCCGTCGATGGTGAGTGAACTTGGCCCATTGCATTCTTCAATGGTGACGTCGTCGGCAACATCGAGTGAGACCATCTCGGCATCGATGAGGTGAAAGCCGTCGGTGCGCACACCGGTAACGCGCAAATTGAGCGTGAGCTTTGCAGGAGCTTTCATGTTTCTATCGTATTGGGCTGAACACGCGCGCTAAACGTCCCCATGCAGCAAGATCGAGTTGTTCTGCACGCAATGTTGCTTCCACATCGGCTTCTACAAACTGCTCAGCAGTAACAACTCCAGCAAGAGCAGAACGCAGCATCTTGCGGCGCTTTGCAAACCCGGTGCGTATGAGTCGAAAGAGTGCTTCAGGTTCAACGTCGCCAAGAGGGAGCGTTGTGTGGCGCACAATTTTAACGAGTGCGGAATCGACCTTTGGGCGTGGCAAGAACACAGTTGGAGGAACCGAGCCGGCAATTTGTGCGTTAGCCCAATAGGCAATTTTCACACTGAGCGCACCGTAGGCCTCGGTGCCGGGCGCTGCACAAAGCCTTTCGCCAACTTCAGACTGCACCATGACGAGCATGGAGTGAATTGCTGGCACGCCATCGAGCAGGTCGGCAACGAGTGGTGTTGCAATGTTGTACGGCAGGTTTGCCACGAGATGAAATGTTGCATCGACACTTCTGTTGTGGCGAGTGTTGATATCGGCAAGGAACTCGTGCCAGTTCAGTGTCATGGCGTCGGCTTCCACCACTTCAACGTTGGGAATGTTGACCATTTGCTCGCGCAGTACGGGAACAATGCCGCGGTCTACTTCAACGGCAATCACTTGCGCACCAGTTTCCGCAAGTGCAGCAGTGAGTGAACCAAGGCCAGCACCAATTTCTAAAACAATGTCGCCGCTGCGTACATCGGCAATGCGTGCAATTTTGCGCACGGTATTGGGGTCAACGACGAAGTTCTGGCCAAGCGAGCGCTGTGGGGCGAGTCCGTTGTCGGCAAGTAGAGCCGCTACTTGCGGCCGACTGAGGGTCACCAGCTCACCGTGACGGGCAGTGGCGCATCGACCAAGTTGGCAATGAGCAAAAAGAGTGGAGAGTGCAAAACGATGTCGACACCAGCAGGAAGCACAATGGCGAACACGTTGTCGCACTTCACAGATTTTCCATTATTCAAATTAACAACCGTCAGTTCAGCGCCCAACGGTGCTGCGGCGCTGTAGCAAATAGTGGAGTTATAGCTAGGAAATGAGCGGTAGGAAGCCTTGGCGTTTACTCGTTTCATTTCACCAGGGCCAGGGTACGCAATGCGCGACTGTCCATTGGGCTGCAATGAAAGTGGACCATCGAGGTTCACTGGCTTCGAAGCATCTTCAGCAAGTGGGCCAACCGCATCACTGCTTTTGAGCGGAGTTGAAGTAGTAGTGACAGCAATGCTTGAAGGTGATGCTGTTTCTTGCGGTGATGAGTTTCCACCGAGGGTGACCACAAAAAAAATAATGACGGTGCTCAATGCTGCGAGCACTGTGAGTCGTCGGCGCTCGTAAATAGAGAGGTTCACGCTGCGGCTCGCATTTTTGGAAAAGCTCGTAGAGCGTTTGCTGACGTGATGCGTGCAATGTGCTCTGGAGACGAATTGCGCAACTCTGCAATAGAACTTCCCACAATTGAAACGAGCGCGGGTTGGTTCATTTTTCCGCGGTGTGGAACAGGCGCTAGGTATGGGCTGTCGGTTTCGACGAGAAGGTTTTCGTCGGGGCAAAAGAGCGCTGCTTCACGTAAATCGTTGGCGTTTTTGAATGTGACAATTCCGGAAAAGGAAAGAAATAGTCCGCGTTCAACGCATTGGCGGGCACGTATTTCGTCGCCACTAAAGCAGTGCATGATGGTGTTTGGAGGAATGCCTTCAGCATCGAGAATCTCAAATGTTTCATCCCAGGCATCACGGGTGTGGATGACGAGTGGGAGCTGATGCTCATGTGCGAGTTGTATTTGTTCTGCAAATGCCGTGCGCTGTGAAGGACGATCGGAATGTTCGTAGTAGTAGTCGAGGCCGCACTCGCCAATTGCTATTACTTTGTCTGCGCTCAAGTAGGGAAGGAGTTGTGCAACGCCATGTTGTGCGTCGTGTGGGTGTAAACCAACAGTTGCCCATACTTCTTCGTGGCGCGCTGCAATAGCTATTGCGCTAGCGGAAGTTTCCGCGTCGGTTCCGATGCTCACCATGGTGGTGACGCCACCAGCAACAGCAGCGCGAACTGCTTCGTCGGCTCCACCGGGCATACGTGCATCGGTGAGATGGCAATGAGTATCGGTCCACATGGTGAGTGCCGTTACTTTGCTTTGCGTGGGAACAGAGGTTCACCCTTTTCCACGGTGAGGCCTGCAGGGTAAAGACCCCATGAAACGCTGGTAGGAATGCGCTCGTTGCTGACGTCGCCAGTGAGTCCGATGCGTTCCCACACCATTTGAGCGGTGGTGGGAATAGCAGGAACACACAAAATGGCAACGATGCGGAGTGCTTCTAAGGCGTCGCCCATGATGGCATTGAGTTCCGCACTTGGCTCTGCCTTCCATGGTTCATGGTTCTCGAGAAAAGCATTTGTTGCGCGAATGAGCGACCACGTTGCATCGAGTGCTTTTCCGGGTTGGAATGAATTCCACCCTTCAATGGTGTCGCGCACTGCGTTTTCTGCATGCTCGCGTAGCGGGCTATCTGCTCGTGGAGCAGCGCTGACACCGTCGCACTTCTTCTGCACCACAGTGGTGACTCGTGAACACAAGTTGCCGAGGTTGTTGGCAAGGTCGTTGTTGTAACGAGCAACAAGACCTTCGTAGGTGAAGTCGCCGTCGTTGCCGTATTGAGTGTCGGACAAGACGTAGTAACGGAACCCATCGACACCGAATTCATCGATGAGGTCGAGCGGGTTCACTACGTTGCCGGCGGTCTTGCTCATTTTCTCGCCACCCACAAGCAACCAACCGCCAACGGCCCAGTGTTGTGGCGGTTCAATGCCAGCTGACATGAGCATTGCTGGCCAATACACGCAGTGGAAACGGATGATGTCTTTGCCAATGAGGTGAACCGATACAGGCCAATTTTTGGCGAATGCGGCATCGTCTGTGCCGTAACCCACTGCAGTGATGTAGTTCGCTAGCGCGTCGAACCAGACGTAAGCAACATGGCTGTTGTCCCACGGAAGGGGGATGCCCCACTTCAAGCTGTTGCGGCTCACAGAAAAATCTCGCAGGCCTTGTTTGATGAAGCTCGTCACTTCATTCATTCTGAAATGTGGCGAAATGGAGTTGGGGTGGTCTGCGTACCACTTCAAGAGACGATCTTCGAATCGTGACAGACGGAAGAAATAGTTTTCTTCTTCTACGTGTTCTACGGGGCG
>JANRCO010000069.1 GCA_030726975.1 Ilumatobacteraceae bacterium
GCAAAAACTTCTGTGCCGGTGCCGACTTTTCAGGGAATGCTTCCCCGTACTCCACAGCCGATTTATACACCGCTGCCACGCGACTATTTCGTACCAACAAACCCTTTGTTGCCGCAGTCAATGGTGCTGCTATTGGTGGTGGGTTAGGGCTTGCCTTATCTGCCGACTTTCGCATTGCTTCTCCAGAATCAAAATTCAGTGCAAACTTTGCTCAGCTTGGGTTTCACCATGGTTTTGGTTTGAGCGTCACGCTTCCGCGCCTTGTTGGTGAACAAAAAGCAGCCGAACTTCTCTTCACTGGTCGTCGCTTGAATGGCACAGAGGCACACGCAATCGGGCTGGTAGATCAACTCGTTGCCACGGCTGAAATTGAATCTGCAGCTTTTGCATTGGCGAGTGAAATTGCCTCTTCTGCTCCGCTGGCAGTGGAATCTATTCGAGCCACTTTGCGTAATGGAATTGCCAACCAAGTTGCCCAAGCCACTCAGCGCGAGATGGCCGAACAAACTCGACTTAAAGCCACTGCAGACTTTGCCGAAGGCACCACAGCAGTAGCTCAACGTCGTCCCGCAGAATTCCAAAGGAAATAACATGACATCTCCCGTTGGCGGACTCATGCTTGGTGCAGATGCACTCAGCCCAAGTGAAGTAATGAAACATGTTTCGCGCTTAGAAGAACTCGGTTACCCGTCTGCATGGATTACCGATGTTTATGGTCGTGAAATTTATGTGTTGGCAAGTCACATTCTCGCAAAAACCACACGCATCTCGGTAGCGAGTGGCATTGCCCATATTTACGGCCGCGATGCGATTGCCAGCGTTCAAGCCGCGCGCACACTTTCTGAATTATCAGATGGTCGCTTCATTCAAGGTCTCGGCGTTTCGCACCCCATCGCTGCACAGATGCGTGGCTTGGAATGGGAAAACCCCATCGAGAAAATGACTGCGTATCTCATCGCAATGCGCGGCAAGACTCCACTCCATACACCGAAGAACCCGCCACCGTCGCCCATTTATATTGCTGCTCACGGACCAAAGATGATGCAGGTAGCTGCCGAATACGCCGATGGTGCAAATACATACATGCAACCCCCAGAGCACACTGCAGTATCGCGAGCAACGCTCGGAGTACACAAGGTGTTGAACGTTGTGCTCCCCTGCTGCCTCAGCACCGACCCCGAGCGCGCTCGCACAGCAGGGCGCAGGGCGTTGCACATTTACTTGCCTCTACCCGCCTACCAACGCCAGTGGGCAAAATTTGGTTTCACTGAAGACGACTGGGCAGGCAAAGGCAGTGACCGCTTGGTTGACAGGTTCATTCCGTGGGGAACACGCGAACAAATACTTTCGCGCATGAATGAGCACATTGACGCAGGCGCAAATGCAATTACCATGACCGCACTCAACCCCGACCCTGCGAACAAAGAGATGCCGTGGGATCTCGTTGAGGCTTTCGGGCAAAACTAAGCGGGCTGAAGAGCCTCGCCGTATTCATTTGCACTGCGCGACATACGGGCAATAGCAACACTGCCGGCAACAGACGTAACAACGCCACAGTCGGCACCGTCAACCACAATGTGGTCGCCCACTTGCGCGCCAGTTGCAACCTCTACACGGCGCAAAATATGAGGCGATACAGCAGCACGTGAATCCATGCGCTCCACCAGTTCTTGACCTGGGTAGCAACCCTTGGAAAAACTCACGGCAACACCAAGCAAACCTGTTTCCCCTGGCACACAACCAGTTTCAATATCGATGCCCACCACTGGCCAACCAGCATTGACACGCAAACTGTGGAATTCGGCATTGCTCATTGCGGTTGCGGCGTCAGCAGGAATATCGGCAACGGCTGGGCCAAGAAGATCTACAGCGTGCGATGTGGGCCACCAGGCTACAACTACTGCACCCTCAGAAGGAATGCGACCAAGTGACTTGGCTACTTCTAACGCACCTTCTCCGCGAAGAGCAACGCACTGCCACTGCACCACTTCAATAGTTGCCTGCACGCGAATCATAAATTTCTTGAGGCGCAACAACGCACCTTCAGCAGTACCTGGCTCCATGTCGAGCACAAAGATGGTGTCTTCTAAACGCGAGATACGCAGTACTGCATCTAACTTGCCGGTGGGCTGCAAGAGCAAGCTGTGTTGCGCAGAACCTACTGCCATTCCTTGAACACTTTGACTCAACTGTGAATGCAAGTATTTCTCTGCATCAACACCTTGCACAAGCAAAAAATCTCGTTCTAACCTCAGCCACTGCACACTCATACCGAAGTTCCTCGCTGTTGTCGAGCCAATGTCATTCGTCGTGCTGCAGGTATTGCGGCAAGCAATGCTGCAGCCTTGTTATGACATTCCAAATCTTCATCTTCAGGAATGCTGTCGGCAACAATTCCTGCGCCTGCCTGCAAACTTGCAATCCATGTTTTTTCACCAGCGGCATTGGTGACAGGGCGAATAAACATGGTGCGAATAGCAATTGCCGCGTCGAGATTGCCGCTGAAGTCGACATACCCCACCACACCCGCATATGGCCCGCGCTTCACGGGTTCTAACTCCTCGATAAGTTCCATTGCCCGCACTTTTGGTGCTCCACTCACGGTGCCCGCCGGCATGGTGGCGCGAATGACATCGATGGGGCCAAGACCCTTTTTCAATTCACCCGTTACCTGCGAAGTGAGGTGCATCACGTGGCTATAACGCTCGAGGGTCATCAGTTCTTCAACAACTACTGAGCCAAATTCGGCAACGCGACCCACGTCGTTACGTGCAAGGTCGACCAACATGATGTGCTCGGCAACTTCTTTCGGGTTCTCGCGCAGTTCGCCTGCAAGACGGCGGTCGTGTTCGTCGTCGCGTCCGCGCTTACGCGTGCCTGCAATGGGCCTACTCACTACTTTGCCATTCACCAATTGCACCATTGGCTCGGGCGAACTACCCACGATGCACAGTTCGGGCTCGCGCAAGAAGTACATATACGGGCTCGGGTTTACCTGGCGCAATACGCGATACACGTCATATGGGTCTGCACCAAGTTCTAAATCGAAACGCTGCGATAGCACCACTTGAAAGATGTCGCCAGAGCGCACGTATTCCTTGGCAACTTCAACAGCTTGTTGGTATGCACCATTTGGTAACGATGATTCCACTGCGGGCAACGCATCGCCAGCAACGGGTGGTTCAACAGGACTATAAGGAAGTGGTAGTGAAATACGGCGAATGGATTCTTCAATGCGCGCAACTGCAGCGTCGTATACCTCATTGAGTTTGGCACCCACTGTGGGAACACTTTCCAAAATAAACATCCGCTGGCGCCAGTGGTCGAAAGCAACAAGCGAGCCAATGATGCTCATCACCGCATCGGGTAGTTCACGTGGGTCGGGCGGTGTATTAGGGAGGTTCTCTACTTCACGAATGACGTCGTAACCGAGGTACCCCACCAGACCACTTTGCAATGGAGGCAGATCTTCAAGAAGCGGCGCGTGATAGATGGCCAACAACGATTCCATTGCGGCCAAAATTCCTTGATTGGTGGGAACACCTGCAGGTATGTTGCCCGAGGTGTGGATGACTCCGTCACGCAACACCATTTTTGCAATGGGGTTTTGACCAAGAAAGGAAAACCTGCTCCAGCGCTCTCCGTGCTCGACCGATTCAAATAAGAACCCATTGCCCTCGCCTACCAATTTGGCAAACACAGATACAGGAGTTTCGAGGTCGGCAAGCAGTTCAGCCCATACCGGCACAACACCATGTTGTGCGGCGAGCTGAGCAAACTCTTCACGCGAGGGCTTAATGAGCGTCATGCATGCCTTCGCCAAATTTGCGATAGAAACAGCTCACTGCGCCGGTATGGCATGCGCCATTACCTTCTTGTTCCACAAGAAAGAGCAACGTGTCAACATCGCAGTCGTAGAAACCTTCGCGAACAAATTGGCGATCGCCACTGGTGTCGCCCTTGCGCCACACTTCTTTCCTACTGCGGCTGTAGTACACCATGCGTCCTTCAGCAAGGGTCATGCGCAATGTTTCAGCATTCATCCACGCCATCATGAGTACTTGCTTAGTGTTGGCATCTTGCGTGACCACGGGAACCAGGCCATCGGCGTTGTATTTCACGAGCGCTAGTTCCGCTTCCACTATGGCGACGGGTGTTGTTGCAGGAGTCTGAGACATATTCATTCCTAGAGGTACAGTCCGGTGTTTGATTCAATTCGGGTAGCCGCAACAGCATGAAGGTCGCGCTCGCGCAACATGATGTAGTCGTTGCCGCCCACTTCCACCTCGTAGCGGTCGTCGGGGCTAAAGAGCACACGGTCGCCTACTTCAGCAGCACGCACGTTTTGACCTAATGCCACCACTTCGGCCCAGGTGAGGCGCTTGGAGATTTGGGCAGTTGCGGGAATGACAATGCCCCCTGTGGAGCGGCGTTCGCTTTCACCTTGGGGGATTTTCACCAACAGACGGTCGTTCAGCATTTTGATAGGGAGTTTTTGATCGCCGATTTCCACAAGAGAACCGTACCTGCATGGAGCCTCCAATAGAAACTCATTATCGCGATCTCGCTACCGTTACGTCATGAGCAACGAGAACACTCCCGGCCTGCAAGACGCCCTCGACCAAATGGATATTCGCAATCTCATCTCGCGCTATTGCTGGGCGCTCGATAAGAACGATCGGGAGCTCTTCAGCCAAGTTTTCGCCCCCGACGCAACTGCCGATCTTGGTGGCGTTCATTGCGTGGGCATCGATGCCATCTGGACCCGCATTCGTCAGGCACTTGGTCATCTCGATGCAAGCCAGCACATCACTGGCTCACAAGAAATTTCACTGTGTGGCGATACCGCAAAGAGCCGCGCGTACCTCTTTGCACAACATGTGCGCAGAGCCGCCAAAGATGGCCCTTACTACGTCGTCGCTGGCGAATACGTTGACGACCTTGTTCGCACTCCACAAGGCTGGCGCATTCAATACCGCACACTCAATGTGATTTGGACGGAAGGAAACCGGGCAGCAGCTGCTCCCGATTTAGAGAAGTAACAACTACACGGGTCGAACAACAACACCTTGTGCGCTCATGAGCGCCTTTGCTTCGGCAATGGTGTGTTCACCGAAGTGGAAAATTGATGCGGCGAGCACCCCACTGGCATGACCCTGCACAACACCATCAACAAGGTGCTGCAAAGACCCCACGCCACCACTTGCAATAACAGGAACGCCCACTGAATCGCACACTGCACGCGTGAGTTCAATGTCGAAGCCTTCACGAGTCCCATCGCGGTCCATGGAAGTGAGCAAAATTTCACCCGCACCACGCTGCACCGCTTCAGTAATCCACTCCAAGGCATTTTTCCCTGTTGGCGTACGGCCGCCATGCAAAAACACTTCCCAACCAGAGCCGTCGGCTGTGCGTTTTGCATCTACAGCGCACACCACACACTGCACGCCAAACTCGGCTGCAATTTCGTTGATGAGTTGTGGACGCTCTACCGCCGATGTGTTTACGCTCACCTTGTCGGCGCCAGCGCGCAAGATTCCTCGCGCATCTTCAAGTGCGCGAATGCCGCCACCCACCGTGAATGGAATAAATACTTCGGCCGCTGTGCGCTCAACCACATGGATCATGGTGTTGCGGTTGTCGGAAGATGCAGTGATATCGAGAAACACCAATTCGTCGGCGCCTTGGAGGTCGTACCGAGCGGCAAGTTCAACAGGGTCGCCCGCATCGCGCAGGTCGACAAAGTTCACGCCTTTCACCACACGGCCGTTGGTGACATCGAGACAAGGAATGACGCGTGCAACTTCCATTACTGCCCCCTTGCATTTGCTGCAGCAATAGCTTCAGCAACAGTGAAACGGTTTTCGTAAATAGCTTTGCCCGTAATAACACCACTCACACCAGCAATGTTGAGTAGTGCTGAAATATCGCTCAGCGTTCCAATGCCACCACTTGCAATGAGCGGTAATGGCGAGATGGTTCCTGCTGCGCGCAACCCTTCCACATCGGCGCCCGAGAGCATTCCGTCGCGTGAAATGTCGGTTACTACTGCACAACTTGCTGTGGGGTACCAATGCAATGCTTCACTTAAGGCCACGCTCGATGTTGTGGTCCAGCCATCGGTGGCAAGAAAGCCCCCGCGATGGTCGAGCCCTACTGCCACTTCTACATCGATGCGTTGTGTTACTTCTTCTACTAACTGTGGGGTGCGCACTGCTGCTGAACCCATCACCACGCGCTGCACACCCAATGCCTTGAGTACCTCTGCGTCGGCCACGCTGCGTACGCCGCCACCCACTTGAACATGTGCGCGACCCTGCAAAGCTTTTGCTACTGCTGCAATGACGGGGCGATTAATGGCATCGCCGCCCTTTGCTGCATCGAGGTCGACCATGTGCACCCACTGCGCACCTGCATTGACAAAAGAGGACGCCACACTCACTGGGTCGTCGCCATAAATGGTTTCGTCGGCATAGTCGCCTTGTCGCAGACGCACCACGTTTCCTGCACGCAGGTCGATTGCGGGATACACAATGAAATTACTCATGAGCACGCGCTCACAAAATTATGCAAAAGCTTCAAACCATCTTTGGCCGATTTCTCAGGATGGAACTGCGTTGCCACAACATTTTTCTGACGCACCACTGCGGTGAGGTTTTGCCCGTATGCACACGTTGCAACAACAACTGACGAATCTTTGGGAACAGCGGAATATGAGTGCACGAAATAGACCCAGGGAGTTTTTGGTAAGGCTTTGAATAGTGGATCTTCGTTTTCAATGTGCAGTTCATTCCACTGCATCTGTGGTCGCCGTACGTTTCCTTCAATGAGTTCAACGGTTCCGTGAATCACATCGAGCCCAGCAACACCCGGGCTTTCAACACTCGAGGTGAACAGCATTTGCATTCCTACACAGATACCCATAAAAGGCCGTTGTGAAGCAACCGACTCATAGACAACATCTTCCAATTGCGCTGCACGCAATGCATCCATGCACGCCCCGAAGGCACCCACACCAGGCAACACCACACCAGCGGCATCGCGCGCCAAGCCTGGGTCTCGAGTGAGGCGAGCATCGGCCCCGCTGCGCACTAATGCTTTTTGAGCGGAACTTAAATTGCCAATGCCGTAATCGAGAACCGCAATGAGCGGTTGCGTCATGCCAATACGCCTTTGGTGCTCGGCACACCCGTGCCTTCAATACGCACCGCATCGCGCAGTGAACGACCAAGGCCCTTGAATGCAGCCTCAATAATGTGGTGCACATTGCGCCCACGAATGAGAGTTACATGCAATGTGATATTTGCCGACGTGGCAAATGAAGAAATGGCGTGTTCGGCAAGCTGTGGGTCGAATGCTGGTTCGCCCAGTGGCAACGACTCAGGAAGTGGAACTTCCCAATGGATGAACGGGCGGCCCGATAAGTCGAGCGCAATAGCCACCAGTGCTTCATCGAGCGGATACATGCCACTGGAAAAGCGACGCACACCTGCACGGTCGCCCGCAGCCTGGCGAAATGCCTCGCCCACGGCAATAGCAACGTCTTCCACCGTGTGATGCGTGTCGATGTGCAAGTCGCCCACTGCTTTCACGGTGAGGTCGAAGCCGCCGTGGCGGGCTATTTGATCGAGCATGTGGTCGTAGAACGGAATGCCAGTGGAGATGTTGCCTACTCCAGTGCCGTCGAGGTTGAGTTCCACCACGATGCTGGTTTCTTTGGTTGCACGTTCAATTTTTGCTGTACGGCTCACTTCATGATCTCCTTCATGGCAGAAATAAACGCTTCGTTTTCTTGCGACGTACCAATGGTGACACGCAAACAGTTGGCAAGACCTTCCCAAGAACTGCAATCACGCACCAAAATGCCCTTGTCGAGCAGACCTTGCCAGAGTGACTTGCCAGTAATGCCTGTTGTTGCTCGCGGGCGAAAAAGCACAAAGTTTGCGCCACTGGGCCACGTGTCTACTTCAAGCCCAGCAAAGCACGATTCAATTGCGTTGCGGCCATCGATAATGTCGAGCACTCGCGATTCCATGTCGCCCACGTATTTCAACGCAAGCACACCTGCGCGCTGCTTGAAGGCATCGAGGTGATACGGCAGCACAACTGCTTCAAGGTCGGTCACCAGCCACGACGGGCCAACCAAATAACCCAAACGGGCCGCGGCCATCGACCACGTTTTTGAAAACGTGCGTGTAACTACTACCGGCGATTCTTCATTGATGAGTTCAAGTGCAGACCATGGCGCAAACTGCGCATAGGCCTCGTCGATGACCACCACACCAGGGGCAACCTTGATGAGCGTTTCAATGTTTGCGCGCGGCTCAACAATTCCGGTGGGGTTATTGGGCGAGCATAAAAAGGAAACTGCAGGGTTCGACTGTGCAACCACTCGCTCAATTTCTTGGGCATTCAAGGTGAAGTCGGCGTTACGACTTCCTTCCACCACATTGGCGCCCACCACTTTGGCAATTTGAGCATGCATTTGGTACGTGGGGGCAAAAGTTGCCACGGTACGTCCGGTACCCGAATACGCCAGCAATATGGATTGCAGAACTTCGTTCGAACCATTTGCAACAAACACTTGGTTGGCATTCACCCCATGCAGTTGTGCAATTCCCTCACGCAATTCAGTTGCTGCCCGGTCGGGATACCTGTTCCACTCAATGCTGTGCACGGCCTGTGCAACTTCATCGAGCCACTGCGCTGGAGGAGAAAACGGGGCCTCGTTGGTATTGAGGCGAATGGGCACGTCTACTTGCGCCGAGTGATACCCCTGCATTACCTGCAGGTCATTACGAAGTGGGAAACGAGCCATTGCTCAACGATACAGAAGCGGGGGCGAGAGATGAGGCGTATTTAGGTGTTCTTCACAATCTTGAGTGCGCGGTCGACGGCTTTGCGAGCCGTATCGAGCGACCGTTGCATCTCAATAATGGCGCGGTGAATGTCTTCTTGCTGCTTTACTCCTGGGCGACTTTCAAGCTCCATGGCTCGTGAACGCACGCGCTCCACCGACTCTCCGAAGGCAGCAAGCTCGTTGCGTAATGCCATAAATGTTTCAGATCGTGGAGTGGAAGACATCTGACGATTGTGGCACACCTCATAGAGGTTCGCTAGATACTGACCGAAGGACAAATATCGGCAAGTAAACATTCGCGGCATTTTGGCTTGCGCGCGTCACACACGCGACGCCCGTGCAAGATGAGCCGCAAACTGAACCCGCCCCACTCTTCAGGTGGCAAGTAGTCGTTCAACTCGAGTTCCACCTTCACAGGGTCTTCGTGCTTGGTGAGGCCAAGCCTGCGCGAGAGCCGCCCTACGTGCGTGTCAACGGCAAGACCCGGCAAGTTGAACACCACACTGCGCACCACATTGGCAGTTTTACGACCAACCCCAGGAAGCGTGACGAGTTCTTCGCGCTCTTTGGGCACTTCGCCGCCATAGCGATCGATGAGACCATTAGCCATCCCAATGAGGTTCTTCGCCTTTGAACCATAGAAACCGGTGGAGCGAACGAGGGTCTCTACATCGGTGATGTTTGCTACCGCTAACTCGTACGGGCTCGGGTACTTTGCAAAGAGCGCAGGTGTCACCATGTTTACCCGCACGTCGGTGCATTGCGCCGACAAAATAGTGGCTGCTAAGAGTTCGTACGGGTTGCGATGATCAAGTTCGCAGATGGCAACGGGGTACTCCTCTTTTAATCGCTCGAGCACGAGTGCAGACCTGCCAGCAGGCGTGCGAGGTTTGCGTGCCGGAGTTTTAGCCATACCGAATGCTACGCCGTGGGTCGCAACACCCCGATACCCTAAAAGAATGCTCCGCCTCGAGATACTCCGCAATGTGAACGATGCAGAATTTGCTGCCGTTCATGAGTTGCTGGTGGCAGCCGAACGTGCCGATGGGCACCGTGCACTCTCCGATCACCTGTGGCTCGACTTACGCCAAGGTGGCCGAGCAGGTTTCGCTGCAGTTGTTGGAACCGAAGCCGGACACGATCACCCCGTTGCTTACTCTCAGGTGTCGCGCGGGAACGACAGTTGGAGCATCGATGTGGTGGTGCACCCACACCACCGTTACGACATGGCTGCCATTGGCCCCGAGATGATGAGCGCAACTCTCGACATCGTGCGACAAGAAGGTGGCGGTCACGTGCATTGGTGGGTCTTTGAGCCCACCAGTATTCATTTCGACTTGGCAGAACGCATGGGGCTTCAGCCTGGGCGCGAACTCATGCAAATGCGTCGCTCACTTCCGTTGCCCGACACCATTGCTCATTTCGCAGCAGCATTTCACACGCGGTCATTCGTACCAGGCGTCGACGAAGATGCATGGCTGCGAGTGAACAATGCTGCATTTGCGAGCCACGCAGAACAGGGTGACTGGAATGCCGACATATTGAAGTCGCGCATGATGGAACCTTGGTTCAACCCCGAAGGCTTTCGTATTCACGATGTCGAAGGCAACATGGCCGGTTTTTGCTGGACAAAAATGCACGACTCTGGCACACATCTCATGGGCGAGATCTACGTCATTGCAGTTGACCCCACATTTGTGGGTCATGGCTTTGGATCACTTCTCACCATTGCTGGCTTGGAGTCGCTTGCTGCTCATGGAGCAACAGAAGCAATGCTTTACGTCGATTGCAATAACACCGCGGCGGTTGCGATGTATGAAAAACTTGGATTCACCCCTCGATACCGTGAACGCGCTTTTGTTGGCGACATTCACGAGAAAACGAAAGCATCATGACCACTTCCCCACTTTCGTTGTACGACGCCACCAAAGACGACATCGCAGCACTGTTTCCCAATGAACCCAAATATCGAGTGGGGCAAATTTGGCAAGCGCTGTATGAAAAGTTGAAGCCGGTTGATGCCATCTCCAACATTTCGGCCAGCACGCGCCAACAGTTAGCCGAGGCATTCCCAGTTTCGCTGCAACTGCAAACGGAACAAGTCAATGCCGATGGCGACACGGTGAAATTTCTCTTTCAATTACGCAATGGTGGCCACCCCATTGAGACTGTGCTCATGCTCTACGCCGATCGCGCCACTGTGTGCGTCAGCACCCAAGCGGGTTGTGCAATGGGTTGTGGGTTTTGCGCCACCGGCCAGGCTGGCTTTACACGCCACCTCACCTCAGGTGAAATTGTTGAACAAGCAGTGCGTGCAGCTCAACGCGCAGCACACCTTGAACGCCGACTCAGCAACGTGGTGTTCATGGGCATGGGAGAACCTTTGGCCAATGAGGGCCCCGTGCGAGCAGCTGTTGAAAAAATACATGGCGACATTGGCATTTCTGCACGCCACCTCACCGTCAGCACGGTCGGAATTGTTCCTGGCATCAAGACCCTCAGCAAATGGCCACTTCCCGTCAACTTGGCTGTGTCGCTCCATGCTGGGCGCAATGAACTACGCGATGAACTTGTTCCTATTAACAAGCGCTACCCATTAGAGATGCTCATGAAAGCATGCGAAGACTATTTGTACGCAAAAAATCGTCGCGTCACGTTTGAATGGGCACTCATTGCTGGAGTGAACGACACCGACCGCGATGCGGAAGAACTCGCCGAGCTATGCAAGCAACTCACTCCCTCGGCACACGTCAACCTCATTCCGCTCAACCCCACACCGGGTTATCTCACACAGGGTTCATCGGGCAACCACGTGCGTCAATTTGCTAGCTGGCTTGAAGACATGGGCGTGAATGCCACTGTTCGTCGTAACCGCGGAACCGACATCGACGCCGCATGCGGGCAATTAGCCGCAGGGCAACACATATCTCCGGTAGAAATTACTCGTCGCGAAGATATTTAGGGTTCGCAACACGAAGTTTTTCTATCACCGAATTCATAACAAATTCTTCAACTTCAGCGTCTTGCGAAAGTAACGCTCCGGTGCGAATTTGCTCGGCCAACTCAGCTTCGCTACTGCACTGAAATGCCGCGAGACCAGCGGAATAGTTTTCATTTTGTACTTCGCCGAGTTCTAGTTCGCGTTCCACCATGGCAAGAACATTCATTGCAACACGAGTGTGAAACTGCAAACGGCCTTCCACCTGCGGAAAGACATCGGTCTCGAGCCATTCACGCACCGACTCGACGAGTTGCTGTGCGGTTGGCGGGTCATGCAGTTCAGACACGTGTGGAGCCTTTCCCTTTTTTCAATTCACGAATAGCAAGCAATGCGTCGTACTCGTTTTCACATACACGGCGGCCAATTGCGGCAAGTTCATGACTACGCACAGAGCCCGTGAGGTGATACGCCGCTTGCGAAATACACATGAGGCCCCACTTCACGGTGCCCAGCACTTCCCACCAACGCAATGTTTCTAGCGAGATGTATTCACCCGAAGCTTCACCGTATGCCTCGAGCAGGTCTTCATATGCGCCGATGCCGCCGACAGGACCCGCACCACCAAAGCGCCAGGCTCGCACACACAACCAACCCAAGTCTTCTGCTGGGTCTCCAATATGGGCAAGCTCCCAATCGAGCACGGCACGCAAACCTTCATTGCCAATGATGAGATTTCCCATGCGAAAGTCGCCATGCACCAAACACCGACGACCCACTGGTGGACGATTTTCTTCAAGCCACCGAAATGCAATTTCAAATGCTGGGTGAGACTGTCCACAATCGCGCAGATGCTCTTGATAAAAAGCAATTTGATCGACATCTTCTAAGCCCTCAACAGCAGAACTCACACGATGCAGTTTTCCTAGTGCACTACCGAACTGTGCCGGAAGAGTTTTTCTTGCCGATGCATATTCATCGTCTCGCAAAATTTTGCGTGCAATAGTTTCACCCTCAAAGGCATTCACGATCATGAATTGAGTACCCACCGGGTTCTCACCAGAGATATCACGAGAGCTTGCAAGCACACGAGGAACCGGAACCCCCGCCGCATACGCCGCTTCAAGTACCCCTACCTCTACATGCATGTCACGCGGCGAGGTGAGGCGTTGACGCTGAATGATGTGCCGCTCAGAGCCAACCTGAAAGCTCCATGTTTCCCGCGATGCGCCACCTGTGAGGCGACGTAACTGCGTGATTCCTTCGAGCCCAGTAGCTGCGGTCATGGCCGACGATAACTCTTCGGGCGTCGAGGGGATACTTTCCACGATGCAACCTTATTACTCATCTCGAGTGATTACTGTGGCAGCGTGGCCTCTGACTCTCACTTTGTGTTATCGCTGCGCAACATCACCCTGCAGCGCGATAACAACACCATATTGAACAATGTCTCATGGGATATTGCCAAGGGTGAACACTGGGTGGTGCTTGGTGCCAATGGCTCTGGGAAAACCTCGCTCATGCTCATTGCTGCTCTGTACCTGCACCCCAGTGCTGGCGAGGTGGTTGTTGAAGGTGAGCGCCTTGGCGATACCGGAGTACGCGAGTTACGCCAGCGCATTGCCTACAACTCGGCGGCATTTGCCAGCGAAATCCGACCGCAGTTGCTCGCATACGAAGTGGTGATGACCGCCAAGAATGCTGCACTTGAAACGTGGTGGCACCAGTACGAGCCTGCCGACAAAGTGAAGGCAATTGAGTGCTTGAACCAACTTGGCGTAGGGCACCTTGCCGAACGTGAGATATCTACCTTGTCTTCTGGTGAACAACAGCGCGTGTTTCTGGCACGCACGCGCATGAATGAGCCTTCACTGGTTTTGCTCGACGAGCCCAGTGGCCGACTCGACCTTGGTGGTCGCGAACAACTTGTTCACGCACTTGAAGAATCCATCATGCAATCTCCGCACATATCGACTGCGCTCATTACCCATCATGTTGATGAAATACCACGCGGCATAACACACCTTCTTGCCCTCAAAGCCGGAAAGGTTATTGCCAAAGGACCACTTGCCACCACGCTCTCTAGTGAACTACTGACCGAGTGTTTTTCTTGGCAACTCGAATTGCTCAGGCGACCAGATGGCAGGTTTAGCGCCCAGAGCGCGACACCAGCGCCATGAGGTTTTCTCGTCCGCTTTCAATGTGATCTACCAAGACTTTTTCCAGTAGTCCACCAGTCCACAGCGTGCCACCGTAAAACAACTCAACGCGCAAGGTAATTTCTTCACGACTCTCAATGAGCACGCATGTCATACGCCACGGGGCATGTTCACGACCATCTTTTTCGCGCCTCTCAAACACAATGAGTTGTGGCGAATCGGTGGTGCGTTCCATGCGCAAACGCTTCGACCGCGCAAATGGCCCAAGTTTTGCCCGCAGTTCAACATCCCATGCACCTGGCCCAGCAGTTGTTGCCTTATGAACAAGAGGCATCCAGCGTTCATATTGGCCAAGATCAGAAACAAATGGACGAATAGCAGTGAGTGAAGTTGGAGCAACAAGAGTGGCTTCCGTTTTCATACATGCATCACTTTTCGCGGCGATCTTTATTGCCAAAGGCACGGTCGAGTAGCCCAGGAGTTTTCTTTGGTTCATCGCCATCTAACATCGTCAGCTCAGCTTCGGCAACGAGCTGCGGAGACCACGGAATGGCGCGCGTTTCCTCCATCAAAGGTTCATCTTTGATAGGAAGATCATCAACTGGCTCTTGACTTTCCTTTGCAAAAAGTTGCGGCTGCACTTTTGACGCTTTTCGTCGTATTCCACGCGAAGGCGTGTCTCCACGGGCAACTTCACCAGCGGGGGCAAGAAATAGCCGCGGAACGTTCTCGCGCTTGTCGTCAATGTGCCAGCCCCGTGGCACCACCAGTGCATCGGCGTGGCGCCGACACAAGATTCCGGTGCCAAAGCTTTCACTTGGGTCGAATGTGTTGAGCCAGACAGCCAGGATCTGCGTATTGAATCCGTATGCAACTGAAGCAGGCGCAGAGCAGCCGGGACGTTCGCAAAGACGTGACACGTCATCACGCTAGTACTACGACTGACAACTCTGTGACTTCATCGATACTGAATCTCTCTGAGAAATGTGTAATAGGGTAAATGAAGAATGGGTCAAATCTTCCTTCACATCGGCACACTCAAAACCGGCACCACTTCATTCCAACGTTGGTTTTTCGACAATCAAGATGCCATCGCCCGCGATGCAGGTGTCCGTTGGTACAACGGTCAATTTCCCGACGCTCGCGAGATCGCGGCAATCTGCCTAGACCCCCATCGGGAGACTCCAGCTATGGCACTTGGGTTTTTCCCTCCTCAAGATTCAGGTGAATGGGAAGAGTGGGCAGCAGATATTCGCCTCAACATCGGACAGGAATTATCGGTCGATTCCCCCATTCTCATTTCATGCGAAGGGCTATGCCTCCTGCGCAGTTCAGATGAGCTCAGTCGTCTTGCACAACTCTTTGCGCCCGACAACACCACGATCATTCTCGCTCTGCGAAACAAACGAGATTTTCTCACCTCATGGAAGAAACATCTCCGAAATGATTTCTTTCGGCTAAGTAACGATCCGACATCATTTGCTTATGTCAAGAAGGACTCGTGGCTTGTTGATTACACATCACTGATTGACATTTTCCAACAGACCTACAAAAACCACATCACCGTTATTGACTACGACGAATCAATACAACGGGAATCGTCAATTATTCCCGCACTCCTCCGGGCAATGAACATCCATCAACCAGTCCCCGGCTGGAGCAGTTATCACTTCAATCAGAGCAATCGCCCTCCAAGGCCTCCAATAAAAGGAATGGCTCGGCCAATCCATTATGTGCGATTTTATCTGTGGAAAGCCATCAGGAAGATCAGGGCATCATCTCGTTGACTAAACGGACACACGCATTACCCATGCCCTGTCGGTCACGATGCAGTTCAGTGTCCATTGGGCAGACGGCATCGAAGGGAACGAGTCTCTGTACAACGGCCATGTGTGGCTTGTCGCAGTTCACTTCAAATGCATCTCCGCCAGCATCGATGTTGACACATGACCCGCCCTGTAAAACATTGTCGGGTGCACCAGGGGGCTGTGGCGAACTAAAGAGAGACAAAATGAGCACTACAATCGAACCGCAGACAATGAAAAGAAGAACTAATTTCCAAGGGAACCGTGCAGGCTCATACACCTGTACCCGCTCTGGTTGCACTTCGAAGACATCGTGGCCAATTGACAAAGTTTGATCGTATTCGCGGCGTCGATCGCTGCGAGAGAGCACTTCCCAAGCTGCTGAAACTGCTGAGATTTCCTCGGGGTTTACTTGGCTACTTTGTGCATCGGGGTGCAGTGCCCGCATCTTTTTTCGATAGGCCGAACGCAAAGTGGCATAGTTTGCATCGGAGCGCGCACCAAGAACTTCGTAGTGATTGAGATTTTTCTTAGGCGGCACGGTGATACACGCTAGGTCAGAAAAATTTCAATAGCCCAGTTCAGGGTCAATACAACCCACCAAGAGCTCACCAGCCACATAACGTTGCACATTTTCTGCAATGCGAGCCGACAGCAGCGGCACGGCCATAGCAGGGGTGTTCCCAATATGGGGCGTGATAATACAATTCGGCATCGACCATAACGGATGCCCATTTGGTAATGGCTCAGGGTTGGTGACGTCGAGTGCCGCGCCACCAATTTCACCTTCCTGTAACGCCCACACCAAATCATCGGTCACGATGTGTCGACCTCTCCCCACATTCACCACCCAAGCATGCTTTTCCATCAGTTCAAATTCATTACGACCCAGAATTCCTTCGGTATCGGGTGTGAGCGCTAAGGCCACCACCACTGCATCGGCCCCCACAATGGCATCAACGAGATGCTCGGGGCCAACCACCGTATGCACACCTTCTAATGGCTCGGCAGATAACCGCACCACCGTGATGTTGCAGTGAAAGGGTTCCAGTAAACGCACCAGCGATGTGGTGATACCGCCACCGCCCAAAATAGTGATGTCGGCACCCAACAGGTTCTGCCCCACTGGGCCAGTCCAACTTTTTTGGCGTGCGTAATTTCCAATATGACGAAAACCGGCCAACAACAAACCCAACGCATGCTCGGCCACGGGCTCGGCATAAACACCTTTGCCGCAGGTCCATACACGATCGTGGTTCACCAAGTGCATGAACGCTTCACTTCCTGCAAAAGGCAACTGCACCCAGTTGATGTGTGGGTTTTCCACCAACAAGGTGTCGAGGGCATCGATTGAATACGCAGCCGACCACATCAACCCAGTTGCTTGCGCAATATCAACTACTTCCCCGCCACCTGCAACAACTGCTTTGCGCACCCACTGCGGTGAAGAACTTGGTTCAACGGCAATGCGAGAAAACGACATGTGTGAAAACTATTTGGAGAGGGTTCCGGTGTGACGCCGTTCGCGACGGCGACCAAGAATCATTGCACCCGCCATGAGAGCCACGCTAGTGAAAAGCAACATGCTGGCAAGCACGTTGATTTGCGGAGAAATCTTCACCCGTGAGGCACCAAAGATTTGCAGAGGGAAAGTGACCAACGAACCAGCATTGAAGAACGTAATGATGAAGTCGTCGACCGACAATGCAAAGGAAAGCAAAGCCGCTGCCATGATGCCGGGCAAAATGAGCGGAAAGGTCACTTTCCAAAATGCTCGCGACGGAGTTGCTCCAAGGTCTTGCGCTGCTTGCTCGAGGGTCCAGTCGAAACCGCGAATACGTGCGCGAACCGTGACCGCCACAAAAGAAATTTGGAACATGACATGCGCGATGATGATGGTGGCGTACCCAAAATCGACGCTGCGGTTGAGGAATAACGTTGCAAGTGATGAACCTAGAACAATTTCAGGGGCTGTGAGCGGCAAAACCAGGAATAAGTTCACCGCACCACTCGCTTTGAACTTGTATCTGCTGAGCGACATCGCAATGAGGGTTCCGAGAATGGTGGAGACAATTGTTGCAATGAGCGCAATGCGTAAGCTCACCCACAGCGCACTCGTGAGTTCTTTCTCTACAAACGGGTTTGCCCAGTTGTCTAAAGTGAAGTTTTGCCACTTGATGTTGTATTTCCCTTTTGGTTCGTTAAAGGAAAAGAGAACGATGACAAAAATGGGAATGAAGATATAGAGCAGCGCAGCACCCGCAGCAACGTTGACCAAACGCTGGCCAGCTTTTTGCCTCTTGCTAAATGCAGTACTCATGCGAGATCTTCTGTTCCCATGAATTTGGTATAGATGAGAACAATGATGGTGATGATGATCATTAAGACAAACGACATCGCCGATGCAACGGGATAATTCAATTGGCGCAAGAATTGGTCTTGAATAGAGTTACCAATCATTGTTGTTTGCGGGTTTCCCAGAAACTGCGCGTTCACAAAGTCGCCCGCTGCAGGAATAAAGACCAACAGCCCGCCCGCAAAGAGACCAGGCAAAGAGAGTGGCAAAACCACTTTGCGAAATGCCTGAGATGCCGATGAATAGAGGTCCATCGCAGCGTCAACGAGGCGGACATCTATTTTTTCGAGGCTCACGTAAATGGGCAATATCATGAATGGCAAAAAGTTATAGGTGAGGCCACCAATCACGGCTGCTGGCGTATTCATCAGCTTCCCATTTTGCATGATGTTGAGCGATTCAAAAACGCCCGTTATTTGCAGTGTATTGATGAGGGAGACTACTGGACCTTCATCGGCGAGGATGTTGTTCCATGCCAATGTACGAATGAGATACGACGTAAAAAAGGGGACAACAACAAGCCCTAAAAGAATGTTGCGATACTTTCCGCCACGAAACGCAATGAAATATGCGAGTGGATAGCCAATGACAACAGTGAGGAGCGTCGCTATTGCGGCGTAACTGAAACTACGAATGAACTGCGGTCTGAATTTTGTTAACGCAATGCGGTAGTTCTCGAAGTTCCAGGTGAAATCGGGGAAGAAGTCAAAACGACCCGCCTTACTCGATAGCGACATCACTACCATCGACCACAGTGGCGCAAGAAAGAAAAGACACAGCCAAATCATTCCTGGTTTCAAAAGCCCATAGGGAGCAAGTGATTTTCGCGCTTCAATGCCTCCCGCAAATGCGATGTAGATAAGACCCACCACCATGGTGAGCATGGCAATGGCAACGAGCAGCGAACTCGGGCCCTTCACCCACTGCGCAGCAAGAGCAACGGCACCAAAGCCGAGGCCCAGCATGACCCCAAGCCCAACATTTTCAGGACGCGATGCGAGAGATGCGCCCCATTTTTTTCCTGCAGAAACGACCGATGTCACTGAGTGCGAGATTATGCGCCTGTGACAGACGCAAAAGCCTCGTCGAACTTGGCTTCTTCCTCTTCAACAAGTGCACCCCAACTCTGCAAGCGGCTAAATGTTGCAGTATCGGGGAAAAGTAGCGGATCTTCTGCGAGCTTCGCGTTGTCGCCGCCCATGTTCACCAATTCATCTTGTACACCTTTCACAGGTGAGATGTACTGCACATACGCCGTGAGACGAGCTGCGTTCACTGGGTCGTAGAGGAAGTTCATCCACTTGGCAACAGCGTCGCCATTTTCCGAACCCTTCATCCACACCATGGTGTCGTACCAACTCGTGCCGCCCTCTTCAGGAACAATGAACTTCACATCGGGGTTGTCTTTGGAGAGTTGTAACACGTCGCCCGACCAGGCAACACATGCGGCAAAGTTGCCAGCACTCAAGTCGTCGACATAGTCATTGCCGGTGAAGGAGCGGATCTGGCCTTCACTCTTTGCCTTCCCCAATTTGTCGAAGGCCACCGATGCTTGATCGAAGGTCGTGATGTCAGCAATTTTCTTGCCTTCGCCCATCAAGATGAGGCCAATGGTGTCGCGCATTTCAGTGAGCATGCCAATTTTGCCCTTGAAGGCGGGGTCGAAGAGATCAGAAACGCTCTTTAAATCGCGACCCGTAATTTTTGAGTTGTAGGCGATGCCAGCAATGCCTGATTGGTAGGGCAAGTGGTATTCATCGTTCTTGTCCCACGACTGTCCTCTCAAGTCATCACGCAAGTAGGCGAAGTTCGGGATATCGGCTTTGGGAAGTTTCTGCACCCAACCCAGTTGCAACAGGCGAGCCGCCATCCAAAATGTTGGCGCCAAAATGTCGGGGTCAATTGCATTGCCCTTCGACATCGCTGGCTGGATCTTTGCGAAGTACTCGTTGTTGTCGTTAAAAGCTTCGGTGTACTTCATAGAAACACCAGATGCTGTTTGGAAAAGGTCAATGGTTTCTTCGTCCATGTAATCAGGCCAGTTTTCGAAAAACAATGAACTGTCGCCTCCACCACCACCAACGGTGTCGGATGTTGAACCTGAATCGCTGCCACATGCTGCGAGCAATGCCGGCAAGGAAAGGGCACCAGCGCCCATGAGACCACCGCGGATGAGGAAGTCACGACGATTGAGTCGTGATGCCTGAACAGACTTAGGTGTTGTCGTGCGGCGAGTATTCATGGTTGCTCCTTAATTCATACAGCGAGGCTGCAGATCGTTTGTGTGGGTTATCACTTCTCTTTGGTGAGACGGCTATGGACTGAACAAGGAAAACGATAGTGGAAATAAATCAGAAAATGAGCATTTACAAAGCGGCTTCGATGGATTCAAGGTTGGTGGTGGTTGCGCCTGCGAGTTCTGGCCACCCGTCGAGCACATATGGTGACGCCGCAAGCCACGAGAGCCACACCGCTGCCCCCGGGCGCAAAAATGGCAGGTCAACATCGCCTCCCACTATTGCCGTCACCTCGGTTCCGTTCTCCAGCTGCAAAACCAGACGCACAGCCGACCCCTGAAAGACCACAT
>JANRCO010000070.1 GCA_030726975.1 Ilumatobacteraceae bacterium
CAGACCAGATGCGCCAATGGGTTCACCGTTGGCGAGGCAGCCACCGTCGGTATTGATGGGCAAGCGACCATCGAGATTGGTTGCACCACTCTGGATGAGATCTTCTTGTTCGCCGTCTTCACAGAAACCACATTCGGCCATGTGCATAATTTCTGCACCGCTCTCGGTGTCTTGAACCTGCGCGATATCCATCTCACTTGGCGACATGCCAGCCATTTTGAATGCAGCTGCAGCTGCACCTACTGATGGGCTGTTGCCACGATCTGGAGACAACCACGAGTTGAATACTTCAAAGCTGCCGAACGGGCGGCTGCGCAATACTGCTGAACGCAAGTACACAGGCTTCTTTTGGAACTTCTTGGCAATATCGCCACGAGCAAGAATGAGCGCGACACCACCTTCGCCAGGCGAGCAGAACATGTACTGCGTGAGTGGGTTCGACAACATGAGCGCATTGAGCACTTCGTCTTCGGTCATTGGCTTACGGCGCCATGCGTTTTCGTTCAACGAACCATTGTGGAAGTTCTTTACAGCAACTTTTGCCAGCGTTGAAGCCGAGATGCCGTACTGGTCCATGTACCGCTGAATCTTCAAACCGAAGAACTGCGTGGTGAGCATGAGGCCAGTATCGCCATACCACTTGCCCAGACCAAATGCCGCTGGATCTGGGTCGAAGGCACCCTTGGGGTGTTTGTCGAATCCTATTGCCATACACACGTCGGCTGCGCCTGCGTTAATGGCGTTGTATGCGCTGATGAGCGCGCTACCACCGGTTGCACAACCATTAGCAACGTTGATGAATGGCAAGCCTGTAAGGCCAAGTTCCGACACCATGGTGTCGGCGTTGCCTGCAGCAGCAGAACCACCAAAGGCGTAGTTCACATCGCTCCAGTCGCAACCCGCATCTTTCAATGCTGCGCGAGCTGCGTATGCACCCTGCTCCATGCCGGTGTTGTCGTGGCGCCCAAAGGGGTGCATTCCAATTCCGATAATTGCTACATCTTCTGCCATGGTTTTGCCTTTCAATAAAACTTTCTTGTTACTTCTTTACTGGTGCGAATGCGTAGGTGACAAGTTCATTGCCATCGTCATCGGTGGTGAAAGGAATGATGACCAATTCCATATCCATACCAATTTTGAGTTCACTTGCTTCTGCAGTCGTGAGACGTGATTCAACAATAACCTCGTCGCCGAGTTGAATGTAGCCAACGCCGTATGGCTTGAATGTCTTCGGAGTTTCTCTACCCGCATAAGGAGGTGACTTCGGAAGAAATCCTTGAATGGTCCAGCTCCACAATGTGCCCACGCGAGGAAGCAACACGCGCTCACCATTTTGCGCTGCAGTTTTTGGGCAGGCAGTGGACTGCGGAAATGTGGTGACGCCACTGTCGGGGTAATGGGTACCAATGAGTTGGGGTGAGTCAGAAGGCCAGGTGAAAAGTTCTTCGGCCACGGGGATCTGGGTTGTCATGCTTTTATCTTCGCACCTTTGGCGTCCCTCATGCGATTCAGACTGCCAGCTGCGACTCACTTGGCCCGCGGCGCGGACGCACCACATAAGGCCCCGAGGCGAACACGGCGTTGCCGAGCATGAGCTTGAGGACTTCCACAGCAGCCCCGTGGCGGGCTGAGTCGTTGATGAGGGTCGAGAACCTCAAAAGACCCGACAACAGCGCGTTGAGCAGGTCTTGCAGAGCCTCGCGCGAGACCCCCGGCCGGATCTCGTTGTTCTTTTCCGCATCGTCACACAACTTCTCCAAAAATCCACCTGTGCGATGTCGCAATAACGAAGTGACCTGTCGCAACTCGGGGTTTCTTTGTACTTCAGAAGCGACGTCAACCACGAAGCCGGCGATGCTGGGGTCGTCGCGGTTAATACGCACTGAAATGTCGAGAATGCTGTTGAACCGTTCTACCAACGTGTCGTGTTCGTTGATGGCATATTCAAATTCTGAATAAATGAAATCTTGCACGCCTTCGAAAACTGCTGCATAGAGCTCTACCTTCGAAGGAAAGTAGTGGTAGATCGCACCGGTGGTAATGCCAGCAATTTCTGCAATTTGGGCGTTGGTTGTTTTTTCGTAACCATTTTCCCCAAAGCAGCTACGCGCAGCAGCAAGTAAACGCACTCGCGTATCGACCGAGTCGACGGCACGCGGACGCCCTAATTTGCGCACCACTGTTTCGGTATTTTTCGTCACAGCAAAATGCTATGCGAAGGCTCCTTACGACTTACGACTGGAGCCCGGGTCAACCGGTATGCCGAATTTGATGCGGTTATTTGCGTGGGCAAGATGCTGATGCACAAAAGCGGTGCGCAACGAGTTCCATTGTCCTTGTGCTTCAAGGGTTTGGTTGACGCTTTCTTTTGCGAGCTTCAAGGCAAACGAAGGGCGCTGCGCAACAATTGCTGCCATCTTCATGGTTTCTTCACGCAATGAAGCTGCAGGAACCACTCTGTTGACCATGCCTGTTACAGCTGCTTCTTGCGCTGTAAACCAGCCGCCAGTGAACAGCATTTCTTTTGCTTTACGCGGCCCAAGTTCCCATGGGTGTGCGAAATATTCCACACCGTTCACGCCCATGCCGACAACGGGGTCGGTAAACATTGCATCGTCGGCGGCAATGATGATGTCAGCTACCCATAGCAACATGAGACCACCCGCAATGGTTTTCCCTTGTGCTGCAGCAATAACTGGTTTTGGCAGGTTGCGCCAACGCCAGCACATGTTGAAATACACCTCTTCTTCCCACGCCATGTGGCCTTCTTGACCTTCACGACCAAAACCACCGACAGGGGATACAAGGTCGAACTCGCGATGACTCTCGTCGTCGCGCATGTCGTGACCCGATGAGAAATGAGGGCCATCGGCCTGCAACACAATGACTTTCACTTGGCTGCTGCGTGATGCTGCAGAAAAGCATGCTTCAAGTTCATAGGTCATGCGCTTGTTTTGCGCGTTACGACTTTCGGGCCTATTCAAGGTGACAACAGCAATGCCGTTCTCTCCGGGGTTCACTACTTCATAGCGTGTTGCTTGAAGGTTGTTGAGATCTACCGGCATGGGGTTCCTGTCTTTATGCGGGGGTGAAGGTGAGATGCAAATTGGTGAGACCACGCAGGGTCATTGACAACTCACGATGTGTTGGTGTGTCGACATTGGCAAGTGCAATGTTGTTGAGTCGGCTGAGCAAGAGTTCGAACGCGATGCGTGCCTCACTGCGAGCGAGCGCCGCGCCCACGCAGAAGTGTGGTCCTTGACCAAATGCCAATTGCGTGCGGGCGTTATCGCGTTCAATGTCGAACATGTCGGGGTTGGGGTACTTCCCGCCATCGCGGTTTGCACAGCCATACATTGCCATGACCACAGAGCCCTTCGGAATGACAACGCCACCTACTTCAACGTCGTCTTTGGTGAAGCGAGGAAGCATTTGCACTGGTGCTTCCATGCGCAATGCTTCTTCCACGAGGTTGGGAATCAGTGAATGGTCGGCGCGTACCTTGGCCATTTGTTCAGGGTTTTCCACGAGCATGAGAGTGGCAGCTGCAATGAGTTTTGTGGTGGTTTCATTACCAGCAACTAAGAGTTGCGCAATGACATCGAGCATTTCTGGCATGGTCATTCCTTCGCCGGCACGCTCGCCCGAGTCGAAGCGTGCCTGCACAAGATCGGATAACAAATCGTCGCGCAAGTTTTCTTCACGCTCGTGCACACGGTCGACCATGTACTTCTGGAATTCAATGCGGCTATGAGCACATTCAATTTGACGCTCTGGTGTGAGCATGCCCGATAGCGGCGCAACGGAGTCGTCACTCCATTTTTTGAACTTCGGCATATCGGCACGGTCGACACCCAATGCATCGGCAATCACGGTGAGTGGAAGACCCACTGCGAACTGTTCAACCAAGTCGACTTTGCTGTCATTGATGAAGGCATCGACGAGATCGTTAGCAATTTTGCGAATGGAGTCTTCGAGTTGAGCAACGCGCTTGGGCAAAAAAGCCTTGTTCACCAAGTTGCGAAACTGCGTATGTGAGGGCGGGTCATTCGACAACAGCGTGTTGACCCGTGGGTACCCCTGCTTGGCAATTTCTATGACTTCAGGGGGTGGTGGCGTAACAAATGAATTGCTTTGCGCAAGTGACGAAAACATTTCTGGGTTACGTACTACCGACAGCACATCTTCGTAGCGAGACACTGCCCAAAACCCAAGTGGGGTTTGGTGCACGGGTGCTTCTTCGCGCACGCGCTCGTAATACGGGTATGGGCACTCGAGAACTTCGGGCGACACCATGTTTACTTTTGTAATGTCTGTTGCATCGATGGAATTACTCATTGCTATTTCTCCCCTGTTCGATAATCACCAAATGAACTGTCTCGTGCATCGAGAGCCTGCGTGACTCCCCCTGCAAATTTTGCGAAATATTCTTTACTTGCTCGTTGATGGAAACCAAGAGCATTGATGTCGGCAGTGGCGCGCATACCATCGCGCATCCCCATGGCCTCCATTGCCCTGTGCACTACTCGCTTGTTCAGAGCCTGCAGGTCGGCTGGAACCTTTGCCACCCGCTGCGCAATTGCGAGCACCTCTGCATCGAGTTGCTCGACTGGAAATGCCCTGTTCGCAAAACCTGATGCAACAGCTTCGTCACCGGTCATGGAGTCACCAGTAAGCATTGCTTCCATTGCGCGACGCATGCCGAGCATCCATGCATGCCAGGCCATATCGGGTGACGACATGGAACGCACTGGCGGGTACCCCACTTGTGCATCGTGAGCAACATAAACAAGATCACATGCGGTGGCGAGTTCAGTGCCACCTGCCAAACAAAAGCCATGCACTTGGGCGATGATGGGTGTTGCCATATCCATCATTTCGAACCAGCCCGTGAGCACATGCCGTGCCCATGCGCCATCGGCTGTACTAATGGGCCATGGTGGCGTTTCCGATTTGTCTTGCGCAAGGTCGTAGCCAGCAGAAAAGCTTGGGCCAGCACCACGAATAATGATGACGTTGATTGCGGGGTCTGCATCGGCTTCACGCAACAATTCAAATAATTGTGCACGCAACGCGTACGAGAGTGCATTGCGCTTTGTTGGCCTATTGAGCGTTAATCGCCGCACGTGAGGCGCAGGTGTTTCACTGAGGACAAGTTTCTCGACTTCACTAGTTTGAGTTGTCATTGTTCCCCCATTTGTGATGCCCCCGCATCAGCCAATTGTGCGGCCACTTTCCCAATAAGGAGCACGCAGAGTGCGCTTATTGATTTTGCCCATTGCATTGCGACCCACTGTAGAAACAATTTCTACGGTGCGCGGGCACTTGTAACCAGCAAGATGTTCGCGGCACAAAGCAATGAGTTCCTCAGGTGTAGGCGCATTGTTGATGTCTTGCGGAACAACAAGTGCCTTCACTGCTTCACCCATGTCTTTGTCGGGCACGCCAATAACGGCTACGTCGGCAACTTGTGGATGCTCGATAAGAACTTTTTCAGCTTCTGCTGGATAGATGTTGACGCCACCCGAAACAATCATGTCGCTGAAACGATCGGTGATGTACACAAAGCCATCGGGGGTGACGTAACCAATTTCTCCGAGTGTGAAAACGCCTGGGCGCAAGTGAGCCTTGGCAGATTTTTCGGGGTCATTTGGGTACACCACGCCACGACCAGTGGAGTCTTCAAAAAAGAGACGACCCTCGGTGCCGGCAGGCAACTCATTACCGTCGTCGTCGACAACTACGCAACGTGTGAATGGCGCAATGACACGACCCACTGAACCTTGATGTGTGAGCCAGTCTTCACTTGCAATGGAACAAACGGTTCCTACTTCGGTTGCGCCATAAGCATCGACGAAAACCGGGCCAAACCATTCGATCATTTGTTGCTTCACATCGATGGGGCAAGCAGAACCAGTGTGAGACATGATTTTTACACTCGACACGTCGTATTTTTTGCGCACGTCGAGAGGAAGGTCGAGCAGTCGCTTGAAGTGCGTTGGCACCATGACACTGCTGGCAACTTTGTAGGTTTCAATGTTTTGCAACACGCGCTCTGGGTCGAACTTTTCCATAATGACAACGGGAGTACCCGCTGCAAGCACACGTACACCTGACAGCGGACCTGTGTGATACATCGGGCCCACAACAATGTGGGCGCCCAATAAAGCAAAACGGTTTTGCTGCAAGGCAGCAATGTGTTCGTCGATATTTTTACCACCAGCAAACATGGTGGGCGGAAGTTCTACACCCTTTGGTACGCCCGTGGTGCCGCTGGTGTACATGAGGTTCGGACGTGGTGGCACATTGCTCGATGGCTCGTCTTCAGATGCGTTGGTAATGAATTGGTCGAGGGTAACCACCCCTGCGCCCACTGCACCCTGCGGACGCCAGACCACAATGGGGATCGCCTTTTCCAAGAGTGCAACAGCATTGATTGCACGCTCGAGATTTTCAGGACCCGTAAAGAACAAACGTGTGTCGGAGTCTTTCAAGATGTAGGCAACTTCATCGGCATTCAAGTGAAAGTTGACCGGAACACTTGAACCGCCAGCATGCAAGGTGCACAAATGTGCAAGAGCAGTTTCAACACTGTTTTCAGCAAACACTGCAACGCGACGGCTAGTGCCAAGATCACTTGCGTTGATTGCATTGATGATTTTATTGACCAAGGTATTGAGTTGTGGCCAAGTGAGCGCAGTGCGCCCATCGCGTACACCCACATCTGTTGGGTGAGACGCCGCAAACTCACGCAGCACAACTGCCATGACTACTTACCCTTTGAAGAAACTGTTGCCCAAGCAAGTGGTGTGAGAAGACCAGCAAGTGCCATCTTCAACAAATCGCCCACCAAGAAGGGAGTCACACCGTAGGCAATAGCGTTTGCTTCACCATTGGCCACGGGAATATTCAAGTGGTGAGCCAACCACAAAGCACCAAAGGCGTAGATGATGACTGTGCCGAATGCCATTGCAGCAAGTGACGACACCACTTCGCGGTCGTGACGACGCTCTGCAAGTTTGCCAACAACACCAGCAGCAACAATAAAGCCAACGAAGTAACCCAGTGTTGAACCAGTTCCGTTTTGCCAACCACCGTCGCCACCTGCGTAGAAAGGAAGCCCAGTGAGACCTAGGCCCCAGTACACGGCTTGGCTAGCAATACCGCGGCGCATGCCCAATGCGGCACCCGACAACAAGACGGCAAATGTTTGGCCGGTGAGTGGCACTGGCGTGAAGCCAAGTGAGAACTGCACCTGTGCTGCAGCTGCAGTGAGCAGCGCGAAACCAAGTACCAGCACGATGTCGCGTGTGATGGCACGGGAGCGCACGCTGGACTGGGGCAAAAGATCGACGAGAACTGTGGCCTTCGAGCCAGCGGTCAGGGTTGGGGTAGACACAAAAAACCTCACTCAATTGTTTGTAGGGCAGAACTTCACGGCGGACCGTCGTCAAAGTGTACCGAGGTGACCCTTTTCTCAACGAGTTTCACGATCGGGCATGAAGTTTGGGCTTCGATGTCGCATGGGAAACGGTGCACTACTAGCGTCTGGTTCGTGACAGACCTTCCTGATATCGACCAGTTCCGCAAAGAAGCCCGTGTTTGGCTCGAGCAAAATGCCGAGGCCCTTCCCGAAGCCGACAAATCAGACGACGAAGAGCAAGAAGTGCAATGGGGCCAAGGCTCCGACAACGTTGCCATCTTCCACAACTACACCGATGAGCACGAACTCGAGCGTCTCAATGCAGTGAAGGCATGGCAGCGCAAAAAGTTCGACGCTGGATACGCAATGATCAACTGGCCAGAAGACGTGGGTGGTCGCGGTCTTCCTGCCACATACGTGCGCGCCTACACCACTGAAGAATCAAAGTTCCGCATTCCTAGCGCTGGCGAACTTCCCCCAACCTCAATGGGTCTCATCGCAACCACTGTTGGTGCATTTGGCACACCAGAGCAAAAAGAAATGTTTGTGAAGCCACTCATGAGCATGGAAATCTGTGGATGCCAGTTGTTTAGTGAACCAAGTGCTGGTTCCGATCTTGCATCACTCACCACCCGCGCTGTGCGCGATGGTGACGAATGGATTTTGAACGGTCAAAAAGTATGGACCTCTGGTGCTCGTTTTGCGGAATGGGGTTTGGCAATTACGCGCCACGACTTCGATGTGCCAAAGCACAAAGGCATGACCGCGTTTATGGTGCCGCTCAACGCTCCTGGTGTTGAAACGCGTGCCATCAAGCAAATGAGCGGTGGAGCAAACTTCAACGAGGTATTCCTCACCGACGTGCGTATTCCCGACTCACTGCGACTCGGACCCGTTGGCGAAGGCTGGAAGGTTGCACTTACCTGTCTTGGCTTTGAACGCGATCACTCAAGTGGCTCAACAAGCAGCCATACCGGCGGCACCTACAAGCAAGTCATTGCAGCAGCCGAATGGGCTGGCGTGGCAAATGACCCCATCATTCGTCAGTCACTTGCCGATCTTTACATTCAGCACAAAGTTGCTCAACTCACCAACCGTCGTGCTGCAGCTGGCCTGCGCGCTGGGCAAACACCTGGCCCAGAAGGTTCGCTTGGCAAGTTGATGTGGACCGCAAACATGACACGTGTCAGCAATGTGATCTCGCAAATTCTTGGCACGCGTTTGGTAGCCGACAACGGCGAATGGGGCACCTACGCCTGGAATGAACACATTTTGGGCGCGCCTGGTTATCGCATTGCCGGTGGTAGCGACGAAGTACAACGCAACATTGTTGGTGAGCGCGTGTTGGGTCTTCCACCAGAACCACGCGTCGACAAAGACGTTGCGTTTAGCGAGGCACAACGCCTCGCTCGCAAGTAATTCGTTACTTGTAGTCGCGCCCGACGTTGCCAACAATTTTTGCTTGGCCAGCGGCGGTGTCATCTTCAATAAGCGCAATGACTGCGACCGCTATATCTTGCGCAGTCAGCATCACTGTTGAAGCAAGAACTGGCGCGAGCCAAGCAGCAGGGCGCGTGCCGTCGCCGGTTTGCTTCATGGTCATGTCGGTGTCGACCATGCCAGGAAGAACGGCATTGACGCGAATTCCTTCAGCGGCAAAACCTGCACAACTTTCCACAATGCGCACCACACCAACTTTGGTTGCGGAGTACACAGGGTCGGTGGGCATGGCCTGCAATGCAGCTACAGAGGCTGTGTTCACAATGGCGCCCCCGCCTCGTGCGCGCAAAGCCTTAATTGCTTCTTGAGTACCCATTGCAACGCCACCCAAGTTCACCGCAATGACTGCAGAGATTTTTTCTAGCGATGCTTCAGGCCACAGCGGTTCACCACAAATGAGACCTGCATTGTTATGCACAATGTCGAGGCCACCAAAAGCTGCCATTGCAGAAGCAAACATGGCGCGAACACCAGCAGCGGTGGAAACATCTGCCTTCACCGTGACCACGTTGGCACCAGACACTGCTTGTTGTGCAAGTGCTGCGGTTTCTTTCAAGCCATCTTCGTTGATATCGGCAGCAACCACTTTGGCGCCTTTTTGTACAAGCGCAATGACTGTTGCGCGACCAATACCTGCGCCGGCGCCAGTAACGAGAGCGTGCTTACCTGAGATCTCCATGAGATGACTCTTTTCTCTGTGAGGTTTAGTCGATGGTGCCGATTTGGGTGCCTACTTCGTAGGTTTCACCCTCTTCACCGGTGATGTGAACAACACCGGCTACTGGCGCTTCAATTTCATTTTCGACTTTGTCGGTTTCAATGCGGTACAACACATCGCCTGGGGTGACGGCGTCGCCGTCGGCGACGAGCCATTCAACGAGTGTGCCTTCGGTCATGGAAACGCCGAGCTTAGGAATGCTGATGGGGGTAGACATGGCTCTTGTTCTATCGGATTTTCGTGGCACACTGCGAATTATGGATTCTTTCCCATCCCCAGAGACCCAAAATTCTGACCCCCAGCCCCTCCCATGGTGGATGAACCCACTCAATATCATCCTGCTTGTGGTGGCAGGCATCGTGCTCTCCGGGGCCATTTCCTTCACCGTGGGCGAGTCTCGTGGGCGCGGAGCACACAACGGATCCGACATCGGCTTTCTCCAAGATATGCGCCTTCACCATGAACAAGCAGTGGTGATGAGCCTCGTCTATATCGATGCTTCGAGCGCGGGCACCCCCGAGGGTCTTGCATCACGCGGCATATTGCGACTCATTGCGCGCGAGATCATCATCGCTCAATCGTCCGAGTCGGGTCGCATGGTGCAGTTGCTACGCCAATTCAAAGCATCGGAAACAAATGAAACAGACCAAGTGATGGGATGGATGAATGAGCCTCTCCCCCTCGCCCAAATGCCGGGCTATGCCACCGATGTGCAGTTACAGCAACTACGCAATACTCGCGGTAAAGAAGTAGACACGCTTTTCGCACAACTCATGATTGCCCACCACAACGGCGGAATTCACATGGCAGAACATGCGGGCATGCACGGCAAAAACAGTGAAGTCACTGCTCTCGCCAAGGTCATGGTCTCTGCTCAAAAATTTGAGGTGCAAGAACTCACCCGCCTCATGGGCGAGAAGTAAAAACCTTTATTTATTGAGTGATTTGATTGCCGCAACGATGTCGGCAACCTGTGGAACAAATGCTGTTTCCAAGTTCTTTGCGTATGGCACCGGAGTGTTTTGGCCACCAACACGAGCAACTGGCGCGGCAAGCGTGCCGAACAATTCTTCGTGAATACGGCTCGACAATTCAGCACCAAAACCACAGCGGGTGACTGCTTCGTGAACAACAACTGCGCGCTTGGTTTTTGATACCGATGCGAGAACTGTTGCCTCATCGAGTGGAACAAGCGTGCGCAGGTCGATGACTTCAACAGACACGCCTTCACCAGCAAGAATGTCGGCTGCTTTCACAGCGTCGTGCACTTGCTTGCCGTAAGAAATGACGGTGACGTCTTTTCCTTCACGCACAATGTTGGCCTTGCCAAGTGGAATGCGGTTGTCGCCCACAGGAACGTCACATGCGTACTGAGGATCCCAGTACATGAGCATTGGCTCAACAAAGAGCACTGGGTCTGGATCGAAGATGGAGCTGATGAGCAAGCCCTTTGCATCGGCTGGGTTCGAAGGAACAACAACCTTGAGCCCTGGTGTATGCACAGCCCATGCTTCAAGCATTTCTGAGTGCTGGGCGCCAAACTGACGGCCCGCGCCAGCGCTAGTGCGAATGACCATAGGAACAGTGGTCTGGCCACCTGACATGTAGCGAATCTTCGCTGCATGGTTGGTGATTTGGTCGAGACACACGGCAATGAAGTCCATGATCATGATTTCAGCAACTGGCTTGTAACCAGCGATAGCAGCACCTACTGCAGCGCCAATGATGGCAGCTTCAGAAATAGGGGTCTTACGCACACGGTGTGTTCCGTATTTTGTGGAGAGGCCCTTGGTGATTTTGTACACGCCACCAGATGGTTCGGCAATGTCTTCGCCCAACAAGAAAACTTTCTCGTCGAGGCCCATTGCGATGTCCATAGCTTCGTTGAGCGCGAGGCCCATTGGAATAATGCGGGGTTCAGTAGTAGTCATGATTGTCTCTCACTTAGTGATTTCTTCGTAGACGTCTGTGTACAACTCGTCGAGTGACGGTTCAGGGCTATTCATTGCGAACTCCACTGCATCATCCACCATGGCAACGATCTTGTCTTCAATTTCAGCAAGCTGCGCTTCAGTTGCATGACCGTTCTCCAACAACCAGGCACGGAATGCTGGCACTGGGTCGGCGGCCATTGCAGCCTTGCGCTCTTCTTTTGGCATGTATTCCATGGCATCACCCATGAGGTGGCCATAGAAACGATACGTACGAGCTTCAATGAGAGTTGGACCCTCACCTGCACGAGCGCGAGCAATTGCTTCGCCAGCGGCATGCCACATTGCAACAGGATCGTTACCGTTCACTGTTACTCCGGGCATTCCGTATGCTGCGGCGCGCTCTGAGATGTACTCAACGCCAGTTGACATAGACATTGGTGTGTGCTCGCCATAAAGGTTGTTCTGGCAAACAAAAACCACAGGCAATTTCCATACAGCGGCCATGTTCATGCCTTCGTGGAAAGCACCAATGTTTGATGCACCATCACCGAAGTTCACAACAGTGACCTGGTCGGTTCCTGAAAGTTGCGCTGCGAGTCCGAAACCGTTGGCAATAGGAATACCTGAGCCCACGATGCCGGTGGTAACTACCAAGCCCGAGTCGGGGTGCGTGATGTGCATTGGGCCACCCTTGCCTTTGCACGTTCCAGTGGAACGGCCAAGGAACTCTGCCCAGAGTTCACGCATTGGGACACCCTTTGCGAGGTGGTCGTGAAGACCGCGATAAATGGTGACCACATAGTCATCGGGGCGAAGGTGCACGGCATATCCGGCGCTGATGCACTCTTGTCCGCGTGGCGAGTAATAGATCAATTGGATTTGACCACTCGTCAACATCGAGCGGAAACGCTCGTCGGTGGTTTTGATCTTGCTTTGAATCTCGTACATCTGTACGAGGGTTTCACGATCTGGTGAATCGGGACGGTTAGTTGTTGCCATAGGGTCTCGTATGCCTTTACAAATCCGAAAACGGGATGTGGGTTTCTCAATAGTCTTCAAAAAAATATTGCCCTGCTTTCCTATCAGAAAAAAGGTCTCACCAAGGTGGTCGAACGGTGAGCGGCGAACGAAATTGCCGCCGCAGCACCAAAACTTGCCTCGCTACACGCTTTTTGTGGCAAGGAAGGCAGCCAGCTCGCGGGGCTTATCGCCCTGAATGCTGTGGCCGGCCCCATCGATGACCAGCACGTTGGCTCGGCCCTGGCGCCGCTTCAACTCGGCTACATCGGCATCGTCAACCACAGGCGAGGTTCCTCCACGCAACAACGTGAGCGGGCAGTTCAGCGCACCAATGAGATCCCACAATTTGCCCAGCGCATCACCCGAGATGGGTTCTGTATTTTCACTGCGAATATGGCTTCGGCGGTCGTAGCGCCATTGCCACGAGCCATCGTCGAGTTGTTTGGCATTATGCAAAATGCCGCGACGCAACGACTCGGTAGTGCGGGTGGGGTTGTGTTCAATAGTGCGCTTGAGCAGGTCGTCAAATGAAGCAAAGGCTTGCGGACCATTAACAAAGTCGAGAATTGCCTTGGCCTTATCGCCATTCACACCTGGAGTGATATCGACGAGCACAAGTTCTTGCACCAAGTGTGGCGCATGGCCAGCAAGGGCCAGCGAGGTGAGACCTCCCAGCGACATTCCCACCACTACCTTCGCCGATGCAGCATGCAACGCAATGACCTCGGCAATATCGACTGCCATGGAGTGCGGTGAATACATGGCATCGTCTCGCCACGACGAGTGGCCGTGGCCGGGCAAGTCGATGGCAAGTGCGGGTACACCAAGATCGAGAAGAACCGTGTCCCACGTGTGCGCATTTTGCGACCCGCCGTGAACAAACACCATTTGTGGTTCTGCACTTCCCCACTTCAACGCGCTTACCGTTCGACCATCGCCAAGTTGATGAGCAATGCGCTGCACCTGTGGTTGCGCAGATGCTGTTAGGGAATACTCAGCGATGTTCTCATGGAATAGCGAGAATTCGTCGTAGGGCACTCGTTGCATTGTTCCTCACATTTCAGGGCAGCGAACTTGCTGGCACTTGAGCAACGGTAGACGTTGTTGCCGTAGGCACAGGTGGTGGAAGCGTGGTGGTGGTTTTTTGCTTCATAGTGGTTGTTGTTTGCACAACAGTCGACGTTGTCGATGTTGAACTTGTGGTGGTGGTGTAGTTCGGATCGGGTTTGTCGGCAGGCGGAACCGGTGCACCGTATTGTTCTGGCTCTTTCACACCGTCGAATACATAGACGCGGTCGCCATAGGCCACGAGTGTTTGAAAGTACTCAGACACATGCATGGGGATACGCACACACCCATGAGAGGCAGGCGCATTGGGCACCTGTGCAGCACCATGCACCGCGATGCCACCGTTGAAGTACACAGGGTTCCACATAGTGCCGAGTTTGCTTTGACGCGTTCCCGACTTGCGGTTGTAGAAGTAATAAAATCCGCCAGGCGTTACTGCATTTCCACAAATACCTTTTTTGAGTGGCTCAGTACCAGGGTTGCCTTGCTCTCCTGGGTCAATGGTTACTTCTTCACACCAGTCTTCTCCGGTGCCCGTGGAAATGTGTGTCACCAAAATGGGCTTTCCCTTTTTGAACACCACCAGCACTTGCTCGGGAAGATAGATCTCAACGTGCGATTCGGTAGGGGCCTGCGGGCGCCGCGGAACAATGAGGTTGTCTTGTTGCATCAACTGCCACGACTCGGGCGTGATGGAACCGGTTACTTTTTTTCGCGGCGTTTTTAAGACCAGTTTTTCAAAGGCCCACACCGACTGCGTGGTGTTGTACCCAAAATCGCCATCAATGAGGTTGGGGTCAAAGGCCAGATCTTTCAGCCGTTGTTGAAGCCGACGAACGTCTGGGCCTTGCACACCTGCCTTCAACGTACGAGCGAGTGTGGGAACTGTTGTTGTTGTTGTTGTTGTTGGGCCACTTGCAATAGTTGTTGTGGGAGTGCTGTCGCCGCTATCGCCGCCGGTAGCAGCTCCAAATGCAATGACTCCAACGAGCAGCGCCGCAGCGACCCCAGCAGGCCACCACCGACGCACGTGGCTTGGCGCAGCCTCAAAATCTGACGGGAACTGATCAGTCGGCATTGATCGCTCGAAGCTCTTTACGCAAAGTGAACATTTCTCGCACAATTTTGCGTATGACCGACATTGAACTCAGCGTAGAGCTACCACGGGTGCGCGGAAAATAATCGACGCCAAATTGAATGACATTCATGCCTGACTTTTTTGCACGAATGACAAGCTCAGCATCAATAAAAGATCCTTCGCTTTTCAATTCAATTTTCTCAAAAATAGAACCACGACATAGTTTGAACGCGAAGTTGATGTCGCGCATTTTGACACCGAAAAAGGCGCGCACGAGTCCGTTATAGAAAGATGAATAGACGGAGCGGATATATCCTTCGCCTGTGCGATCGAAACGAAAAGCGCTGACCAAGTCGGCTTCGTAGTAATGCATCAAACGCACTGCGCGACGCACTTCAAGCATGTCGAAGGGAAGGTCGGCATCGGTATAGAGAACAAGATCACCAGTTGCAGTGGCAAAACCCGTCTTCATGGAACCACCCAGTTTGCGGTTCACTGGGTGATGCACCACTTTGACGCGGGGGTCGGATGCTGCAGCAGCATCGGCAATTTGCGGAGTTCTATCGGTAGAGGCATCGTCGATAATGATGAGCTCGTACGTTTCAATTTCGCCATCGGCAACAAGCACGTCACACAGTTCCCGGCCAGCCGATAAAGCACGTTCGAGATACGCCTCTTCGTTCCACATTGGGAAAAATATGGAAAGTTTCTTGAAATGCGTAGTGCTCATAGCGTTGTTTAGGCTAATGGCGTACACCCAATGCGCGACACCGCTCATTCACCCCGTGGCAGTAGCGTGTTCAAATGGCAACTGGCGACTTCGTGCGGTATTTCGGCACACCACTGTCTCGCACCTGGAACCGCGTTCTCTTTCTCACATGGGGGCTTTTTGCCGTGGCGATGGGTTTTCTCGCAACGGCTAGCCAACGCACCGGGAAACGTTTGTGGTGGGTCGACGCCCACGGTATTCAGCTCTTTTTCACCATTGCACTCATCTACTGCAGTGCCGTTGCGGTCATCGGGCTCGCCGTCAAACAATCGCGTTTTGCCCTACCCGTGGCAATTGTTATTGGCATTGCTCATATTGTGAGCGCTTCTTTTGACCTCTCAGAAACAACAGGGTCAGCCATACCTGCACTCGTGTTGGCCATCGCCACCCTTGCAGCCAGCTTGGCCTGTATGGCCGGCATCGGGCAGCGCCCGAGCACAAGAATCCAGTAAAGCCCCTCCTCAAATAGAACTAGTCTGACTAAAAATTGAAAGTACTGGGGGCCACACATGCGTACGATCAAACATCCATTATCAGGGGCTCTATACGACCTCACCGACACAGGCACCGTTCTTGTGCAAAAAGATGGCGCCACAGGCGAGTTCACCAGTGAGGGCCGATACATCACCGGAGTCATCAAACAATGCGACCCGCATATTTGCGTGTGGATCGCTGGTCGCCAAGTTCCCTCGAATCCCCGTGCAGGCGCGCAATCACTCATTGACGACAAAGGAAACACATGAGCATCACATCAAACGATAAAACTTCTGCTCGCTCACCGGGCCTCAACTATCAAGATCTTCACGAGCGCGATTCACGCCCTGTACCTGAGGTATTGCGTTGGCAAAGTGGCGGCTGGCTCGGCGATGAAGACATCCCCGTATCGCGCTATACGAGTCGCGAATTCCATGAAATTGAAAAAGAGAAAATGTGGAAACGCGTTTGGCAAATGGCATGCCGCGAAGAAGACATTCCTGAAGTAGGCGACACGCTGGTCTATGAAATTTGCGATATCTCCTTGCTTGTGGTGCGCACTTCGGAAAGTCAGATCAAAACCTATTACAACGCTTGCCTGCATCGTGGTCGACAACTGCGCGAGTTCGACGGTAATGCGCAAGAACTGCGATGCCCCTTTCACGGCTTTTGTTGGAATCTCGACGGTTCGCTCAAACAAGTTCCTTGCGAGTGGGACTTCCCTCATGTTGAAAAAGCCGAGTGGGGCCTCCCTGAAGTAAACGTTGCAACATGGGGTGGATTCGTCTTTATCAACCTCGACCCAAACTGCGAGTCATTTGAATCATTCCTCGGAGATTTCGGATGGCATTTCGAAAAGTGGCCACTAGAAAAGCGCTACAAGAGCGTTCACGTTGCACGCATTTTTCCTTGCAACTGGAAAGTAGTGCAAGACGCTTTTAGTGAGGCATTTCACGTGGTTGCAACCCACCCACAATTGCTCGCTGCTATTGGTGATGCGAATTCACAGTATGACTGGAAAGATAATTATTCGCGTGCTATCACCCCGAATGGAACACCGAGCCCGCACATCAAGTGGACTCCCACCGAACAAGAAATGTTCGATGCGATGTCTGACCGCAGACTTGATGAACCACCAATTGTCACCCTCGCCGATGGTGCGACTGCTCGTTCCACCGCAGGTGATGGCGGACGCGCAATGTTGAAAGAAGTCCTTGGTGACAAAGCAGATGAAATAAGCGATGCTGAATTAAGCGACAGCATTTATTACACGCTGTTTCCCAACTTCCACCCGTGGGGCGCTTACAACCGCATCTGCTATCGCTTTCGCCCCTACGAAGACCGCCACGACATGTCGGTGATGGAGTGCATGTACCTCGAGCCATATGACGAGTCGCAACCAAAACCGCCAGCAGTACCCATTCATTGGCTGGGTGTCGACGACGATTGGGCAGAAGCTCCTGAACTCGGCTTGCTTGCTCGTGTCTTTAACCAAGACACGTACAACTTGCCAAAGGTACAAAAGGGTCTGAAGAGCATGAAAAAACCTGGGGTTACCTTGGCTAACTATCAAGAGACAAAAATACGTCACTTCCACAAACGACTATCTGAATGGATTGCGAAGCCATAGCGAGCAAGCAACTGCTCATCTCAGAAATCGTTAATAACATCGCTACGGGTGCTTTCACTCGGTACGGTAAGAGTCATGTCTGGTACCGATTCCTCCGCCTCTCGCTCGAAAGTCCTCACGCAACTCCCCGCCGGGGAACGAGTGGGTATTGCTTTTTCTGGCGGACTCGACACTTCTGCTGCAGTTGCGTGGATGCGCGAAAAAGGCGCGTTGCCCTATTGCTATACCGCAGACCTTGGCCAGCCCGATGAACCAGAGCTCGACCAAATACCAGACCGCGCCAAAGAGTACGGAGCAGAACTCGCTCGCCTCATTGATTGCCGCGAAGAACTGGTTCGCGAGGGCCTTATTGCATTGCAGTGTGGAGCGTTTCATATCACTACTGCGGGCAAAACATATTACAACACCACCCCACTTGGCCGTGCAGTAACAGGAACACTTCTTGTTCGTGCGATGCAAAGTGACAACGTCGATATTTGGGGCGACGGTTCCACTTACAAGGGAAACGACATCGAGCGCTTTTATCGCTATGGGCTCATGGTCAATCCTTCTTTGCGCATTTACAAGCCATGGCTCGATCCCACCTTCGTGAATGAACTTGGCGGACGCAGCGAAATGAGTGAATTTCTCACCACGCGCAAGTTGCCCTACCGCGCCAGCAAGGAAAAGGCATACTCCACCGATGCCAACATTTGGGGTGCCACGCACGAAGCAAAATTGCTCGAAGAACTCGACAACGGCATGGATCTTGTAGAGCCCATCATGGGTGTTGCACATTGGAAGAGCGATGTTGCCATTGCTGAAGAAACTGTCACCATGGAATTTGTTGAGGGGTGGCCCGTTGCACTCAACGGCAAGAAGTTTGAAACGCAAACCGATTTAGTGCACGAGGCAAATGCCATTGGTGGCCGTCATGGTCTTGGCATGAGCGACCAAATTGAGAACCGCATCATCGAGGCTAAAAGCCGCGGCATTTATGAGTCGCCAGGGCTTGCGCTATTGCACATTGGCTACGAACGCCTCGTTACTGGCATCCACAACGAAAACACTCTCGAGAACTATCGCACCATGGGTCGTCGCTTAGGCCGCTTGCTTTACGAAGGTCGCTGGTTCGACCCACAAGCACTCATGTTGCGCGAACCACTCATGCGTTGGGTGGGCAGTGCAGTCACAGGAACCGTCACCGTGCGCCTACGTCGTGGCGACGACTACACCTTGGTCAACACTGCTGGGCCACATCTCACTTATGCACCTGAGCGCCTGAGCATGGAACGTGTTGACGACGCACCATTTGGCCCGCTCGACCGCATTGGTCAACTCACCATGCGCAATCTCGACATCGACGACAGTCGCGAGAAGCTTGAGGTATACCGCAAAACCGGAACACTCGGTGCGGGCGGCTTGCTGGGTCTCGACCCAGGCAAGTAGTAATTACTGCGCAAGAACGCGCTGGATGATTTCGGCAAGAAGCGCTATTCGTGGCGCAATGCTGTCTATAACAACATGCTCTGCTTCACCATGCGCACTACCACCTACTGCGCCTAAACCGTCGAGTGTGCGGATGCCAAGTGCGGCAGTGAAATTGCCATCAGAGCCACCACCCACAGAAACTCCACTCACGGTTTCGCCCGTCACTGCGCGTTGAGATTCCACGGCAAGTGCAAACAACTCTTCAGACATTGAAGAATGCATTGGTGGACGGTGCAAAGAGCCGGTGACGGAAATGCTCGCGCCGGGCACAACGGGAACAAGTGAAGACATTAATTTCTCTACACGTATCTTTTCCTCTGGCACCACCACGCGAGCATCGACCAATACATGCGCCTCTGCAGGAACCGTGTTATCGGTTGTTCCTGCACTGGCCACCGTGGGCGTGACCGTCGTACCAAGTTCAGCATTACCAAACGTTGAAATGCGCTGCACTTGGTGCGCGAGTTCAAGCAGAGCATTAATTCCTTTTTCTGGCTCCAGCCCCGCATGCGAAGCACGACCGATAATGCGCACGTCAAATGTGCCTGTTCCTTTGCGCGCAATTTTGAGTGCGCCACCATCGGCACTTGGCTCGAGCACCAACACTGCACCCGTTTTTCCAAGCGCCTGAGCGCGTTCTTCTATAAGTGTGCGACTGGTGGCGGAACCAACTTCCTCATCTGAGGTCCAGAGCATTTCAATACCTGAAGTGTCGACACCAGCACTTTCAAGAATTGCCATTGCGTAAATTGCCTGCACAATTCCTGCGGCCATATCGAATACGCCTGGCCCACGCAGCACCTTGCCATCGTTGCTAAAGGGTCGCGCAGCGAGAGTTCCTATGGGGTGAACTGTGTCGTGGTGACCTAACAACAAAATACGTGCCGTGCCCCGCGCTGGCACCAACACATGCGGGCCAACAACGGAGTCAACGAGAACGGAATCTCTATTTGCGACACGTTGAATGATGCTTTCCAATTGTGCAGCACTTTTCGCCACTTGGCTTGCGTTGCGTGAAGGCGACTCAATGTTGACAATTGCTTCAATATCGCTCAGCACCTGAGGCAGCATCGACTGAGCAGCGGCGAGAAATGGATGCATCCCTAGATGTTGCCACGATGCCCACCCATTTCGCAGCCAATTTCGCATAACCTCATCACATGCGCCGTTTCTCCCCAGTTATTTCCATGTCCATCGCTGCCTGTGTTGTGCTATCTTCCTGCGGATCCAGCTCATCTGATGCGCCAGCAACGACCGCTAGCGCTGCAACGTCCACTGCTTCAACATCAAGCGCAGTGACACCTACTACTGCCCTCTCTGGCGATTTTTATGAAGCGCCTATCGACCTCAGCACCTTGCAGCCTGGTGACCTCATTCGCTCATCCATTGTTTCCACCACAAACGATTCCACTGCATTCACGGTTCTTTATGCATCACGTTCAGTTTCCGAAGCACCAATTGCGGTGAGTGGAATGGTCTGGGTTCCCAACGCCCCAACAGAGGGCAACCCACTAGTTTCATATGCACATGGAACCACCGGTATTGCCGATGAGTGTGCGC
>JANRCO010000071.1 GCA_030726975.1 Ilumatobacteraceae bacterium
GTTCATGACCGTTGAGGAATACCCCGACGATGAAATTGAATACATCTTTCGCACGGGTGCGATGTCGACCCTGTGGGGAATGCAAGCAGTGTTTCCCACCATGAAAGCCAAGGGTTGGGGCAAAATCATTAACTTCTCATCTACTTCTGGCATTTTGGGCACTACGGGCAATACGGCCTACAACATGACCAAAGAAGCAGTGCGTTCGTTGTCGCGTACCGCTGCCAATGAATGGGGTCAGTACGGCATCAACGTGAACATCATTAGCCCCACCTTGCGCACCGATGCATTTGAAGCGTGGGAAGTAGACCGCCCCGAGTTTGTGAAGGCGTTGCGCGAGAACTTGCCGATGCGCCGCTTGGGTGACCCCGAAGTAGACGGTGGGCCACTTGCAGTTTTCTTAGCAAGCCACGGCAGTGACTACATCACCGGTATGACGTTCATGTTGAACGGCGGAAAGATGATGCCGTAGCGGTTATTTCGGCTTGTTTTCGGTGCGAATAATTTCTGCACCGCTTGGGTCAATATAAGAACCGTGCACTTCACGGTTGTGTGAGTGACCCAGTTGATGCAAACCAAATGCTGCCTGAATGGCTTGCCACTGACCTTGTGCGTCGAGTGATTGGTTCACCGATTGCTTGGCAAGTTTCAAGCCCATGCTGGGGCGACGTGAAATGTGAATAGCGAGCTCAAGAGTTTCGCGTTGCAGATCTTCGCGTGGCACCACTTTGTTCACCATGCCAATCATTTTTCCTTCATCGGCCGTAATGGGAAAGCCGGTGTACAAGAGTTCTTTTGCACGGCGTGCGCCGAGTTCCCATACGTGAGTGAAGAACTCGTGGCCATTCACACCAAACACCACGACGGGGTCGGAGAACGTTGCATCGCTTGAAGCCACCACAAGGTCGCATGGCCATACGAGCATCAGGCCACCGGCAATTACTTTGCCTTGCACTTCAGCAATGGTGGGCTTAGGAATATTGCGCCAGCGCCAGCACATGCCTAAGTAGATTTCTGTTTCCACGGCCATGTAACCCTCGGCACCAGGCAGTGTGAATCCGCCAGCAGTAGAGACAGGTGTGAACGCGTCCATGGGCACGCTGTAGTCGGAGAGGTCGTGGCCGGCAGAGAAGTGCGGGCCATTGGCGGCGAGGATGATGACTTTCACTGCGTCGTCTTGTGCACACACATCGAATGCATCGTTCAACTGGTAGATCATGTCTTTGGTTTGAGCGTTGCGCTTGTCGGGGCGATTCAAAACAATGCGTGCCACGCCTTCGGCTGGGTGTTCAATGAAGACAAGATTCTCTTCCATACGCTGCGCTTTCTTGTTGTTCGGTACGATGGGTTTGGTTACAACTTAGTTACACGTACGCCCCAAACGCCTATTCACATCTTGAGACAGGAATCACCATGCGCGCAGCAGTTCTGGAAAAAATAGGCGGAAAGTTCACTATTGAAGAACTGCGCGACCCCACACCGCAAGCTGGTGAAGTGCTCATTCGTACCGCTGCCTGTGGGGTGTGCCATTCCGACCTGCATGTGGTGCATGGCAATGTCACTTTTCCTGCGCCGTGTGTGTTGGGCCATGAAATTTCCGGAACGGTGGAAGCCATTGGTGCGGGGCCGAGTGTTTTCTCGGTTGGCCAGCGCGTGGTGGGCACTTTCATCATGCCGTGTGGTTCGTGTCGGCATTGCCGTCGTGGGCACGACGAGTTGTGTGAAACCTTCTTTGTGCACAATCGTTTACATGGGCACCTGTACGACGGCACTTCACGCCTGAGCCGAACCGATGGCTCGGCAATTGCGCAGTACTCCATGGGGGGCTTGGCTGAAATGTGTGTCATGCCCGCACGTGGCGTGCATGCATTGCCCGACGATGTGGAACTTGATGTTGCTGCCATTTTGGGGTGCAGTGGTTTTACGGCAATGGGAGCAGTGTCGACCACGGGTCAATTGAAAATTGGCGAAACAGTTGTGGTCATTGGTTGTGGTGGTGTGGGCTCGAGCATTATTCAAGTTGCTCATGCCATGGGTGCTTCGCAAATATTTGCGGTTGATGTGAGCGAAGAAAAACTTGCTGCAGCAAAAGCATTGGGTGCCACACACTTGGTGAACTCGAAAAATGTCGATGCAGTGCAGTTTGTACGCGACACCACTGGAGGCCGCGGGGTCGACGTGGTGTTTGAAGCTCTGGGCTTGCCACAAACCGTTGAGGCGGGTGTGATGATGCTCGACGACCTGGGTCGTTTGGTCATGGTGGGCTTGGCTCCGAAAGACGTGACGGCAAGCATTCCCATTTTGCATATGGTGCGCCGCAAGATTCAGATTCTGGGTAGCTATGGCGCACGGGCAAGTAGCGATATGGAAACGCTCATTGGCCTCATGAACCGTGGGCTCTTCGACCCAGCAAAAGTGGTAACGAATCGTTACGGGCTCGATGAAGTGAACTTGGCCTATAGCGACCTGGAAGCTGGCAAAATTGTGGGGCGCGGTGTTGTCATACCTGGCCGTGCAAGTACAAAGGGGTAATGAACATGTCGAATGAACTGTTAGACACCTTCGACCGTTTTGGCGAAGCATTTCAACAAAACCCATTCCCATTTTACGACGCCATGCGCGCGGTTTCACCGGCTTGGTTTCATGCGCCGTCGAACATGTATTTCATTACGAGCTACGAGCATGTGAATGCAGTAGTGAAAAACCCCACTGTGTTTTCTTCCGAGTACGGCGTGTCGGCCAATGAGCCACCCCAACCACACATTGCCGAGCAAATTGCCGAAATTAAGAAAAAAGGCTGGGTACGCCCAGCAACACTCATGACCGTTGACCCGCCAAACCATGCGCGGTACCGGGCAACTGTGGCAAAGGCATTTAATGCTCGCGTGATTGCTGCATTGCGCCCGGCATTGGAAGTGATTGTTGAAGAGGCACTCGATGCGCTCGACTATTCGCAGCCTGTTGATGTGAAGCATCTGTTTTCCGAGCCGGTGCCAGTGAAGGTCATTATTAAGGCACTGAACATGCCCATTGAAGATGCAGCAAACGTGAAGCGCTGGAGCGACGACACCACAGCGGGCATTGGTTCGCGCTTGTCTGACGAACGAGCCATTGAAGCCGCTCATGGTGTGGTGGAACTGCAGCAGTTCATGCACGATGAAATTCAAAAGCGCATCGCGAACCCCACCGACGATGTCATCAGCATGTTGGTGAAAGCCGACCTGCCGTTACCCGAGCCCGATGCGCAAGGCAACATCACACGCAAGTTGACGCTTGAAGAAGCAATGGGCATTTTGCAGGCGCTTGTGGGTGCGGGCAATGAAACCACCACGAAGTCGTTTAGCGCGATGTTGGTTGACCTTGCTACTCACCCCGCAGAGTGGGAAGCCTTGAAGGCCAACCCCGATCGTGCAGCGATGGTGGTGGAAGAGTCGTTGCGGTTATCAACGCCAAGCCAGGGGCTCTTCCGCGTGGCAAAGGTTGATGCCGAAGTGGGCGGAGTGCCCATTCCTGCAGGGTCGAAGATCTTTCTTGCGTACACCGCAGCAAACCGCGACCCAGCAAAGTTCCCCGAGCCCAATGCATTTATTCCCGATCGCGAGAACGTGCGCGACCACATGGCCTTTGGTGGAGGAGTGCACTTCTGTATTGGTGCGCCGTTGTCGCGTTTAGAGAGCGTGATTGCGCTCGAGAAAATTGTTGAGCGTTGGAACACGATAGAAGTGACCAATGCACAAGGCGACCCCGCAGAGTGGCCGTTGCGCTACGAACCAAGTTTTGTGTTGCGCGGGCTCGAGAGCCTGCACATGCGTATTACGTGTTAATTACTTCAAGCCGAGGCAAGCGCAACTTATAACCAGGCGGGGCGCTTGGCTTCGAAGCTGGTGATTTCCGATTCATGGGTCATGGTGATGCCAATGTCGTCGAGACCATTGATGAAGCGATGCTGTGTTGGGGCGTCCATGGGGAATGAAGCAACAATGCCGCGTGACGGAACTTCAATCTTCAAGTTCTCCATGTCGACAGTAATTTCAGTGGTGGGGTCGGCCTCAATGGCGTCCCACAACTGTTGAACCACGATTTCTGCAACTACAACGGGAACGAGACCGTTCTTGGTGCAGTTGTTGCG
>JANRCO010000072.1 GCA_030726975.1 Ilumatobacteraceae bacterium
CTCGAGAGCGGCAACAGCCATGGGGAAGCGCACCAAGGCATCGGGGTGGTGTTCACCAATGAGTGCCCGCAGGTCGAGTGCGCTGAGTGGAATTTCACGCGTGGTGAATTGTGAATGCAAGAGCGGAAAGAAAACATCGGTGAGGGCCTCATAGGCCACGTCAGCCGACTCTCCGGAATACGCAGGGTTGTCGGGGGCACCGCATTCGCCCCAGCCCTCGTTCAACTCCACCAACACCACATTGCGCTCGGCATGGAGCCCATGCGCAGCCTGAACCGGTGAGGTGAGGCGTAGCGACACGCGGTGCAGGCGCAGCGAGGTAGGCACAACGGGCGCGAGTCGCGAGAAATCCACGGCTTTACCCTAAGGCGTGGCGCATGTCATTGCCGAAATTCTTTACTTTCCATAAAGGGTTTCCTCACAAGCCCCAGTCAGGGCAGACTGATAGCCCTATGGCACGCATCCTCGTTACTGAAGAAATCGCCGACGGAGGCCTTGAGCGCCTCCGCCAGGCCGGGCACACCGTCGATATTCAACTCGACCTCAGTCACGAGCAGCTCCTCTCGGTGGTCAAGGGCGCACACGCTCTCATCATTCGTTCGGCAACCGATGTGAATGCAGAGGTTCTTGAAGCCGGCACCGACCTTGTGGTGGTGGGTCGCGCAGGTGTTGGCCTCGACAATGTCGACGTTGACACTGCAACACGCCGCGGTGTGATGGTGTGCAACGCACCCGAGTCGAACATCGTTTCTGCTGCAGAACAAACCATGGCACTGTTGTTGGCAGTTGCACGCAACGTTCCTCAAGCACACGCTGCATTGGTGCAGGGCCGCTGGGAGCGCAGCAAGTGGGAAGGTGTTGAACTTCTCGACAAAACTCTCGGCATTGTTGGCCTTGGTCGCATTGGCAAGTTGGTGGCAACTCGCGCTGCAGCATTCGGTATGCGCATTGTTGCATTCGACCCCTACATCTCGGCCGAGCGTGCACGCCAATTGAATATTGAAATTATGCCGCTCGACCAACTTGTTGCCGAGTCCGACTTCCTCACCGTGCACTTGCCTAAGAACAAAGAAACCATTGGCATCATTGGTCGCGAAATGTTCTTAAAGGCAAAGCCAGAACTGCGCGTCATCAACGTGGCACGTGGCGGCATTATTGATGAAGAAGCACTTGCCACGGCCGTAAAAGAAGGCCTCATTGCCGGTGCAGCGCTCGACGTATTCACCAAAGAGCCAATGACCGAATCGCCATTGTTCTCTATTCCGCAAATTGTGGTGAACCCGCACCTTGGTGCCAGCACGCGTGAAGCACAAGACAAAGCAGGCGACGTTATTGCCGACATGGTGCAGCTTGCACTTGCTGGCGACTTCGTGCCTTTCGCTGTGAACATCGACGCAAGTGATGCAAATGAAACTCTCAGGCCGTTCTTGCCACTCGCCGAGCGCTTGGGTCAACTCTTCGCTTCGCTCGTGGGTAAAACACCAACCAGCCTTGAAATTTCTGCCACCGGCGACATTGGCGGCTACGACACCCGCATTCTTACGCTCAGCGCGTTGAAGGGTTTCTTCGCCTCCATCACTGGTGAGCAAGTCACTTACGTGAATGCTCCACAACTTGCCAAAGACGCTGGCTGTGAAGTGCGCGAAAACAATTCACCTATTTCCACCAATGCCGACTACGTCAACTTGGTCACTTTGAAGTGCGACGGTCACAACATTGCAGCAACCTTGGTGGGCCCACGCCGTGAAGCTCGCTTGGTTCTAGTAGACGACCACATCACCGACGTGCCACCAGCAAACAACATGCTCGTGGTGCGCAATGACGACCGCCCAGGTGTCATTGGTGTTGTAGGAACCCTGCTCGGTAACGCCACGGTCAACATCGCCGACATGGACGTGGGCAAGGCCCTCAAAGCCGGCACCGCCGTGATGGTCATTGTGCCCACAGCAACGGTTGCACCCGAGGTCATTACTGCATTGCGTGCCGCCCCCGGCATCCTCGACGTGGCTGTCCTCACCGCGAAATAGCAGAGTGTTCTCGGCGCCGTATGTACCGTTTTTTGCAACATCTCGCGCCGAGAAATGTCTTAATCGTCACGTCAACGTGAAGATCGTGCCTTAGCCAAGAGTGGTGGCAGCAACGCGAGCAGCTGCTTCAGCAAAATCGTCACCCGACGACGCATACAAAATGGCGCGCGACGAGTTGATGATGAGCCCGTAACCATTTGCGGCTCGACCCACGCGAATAACAGTTGCCGCATCGCCACCTTGTGCACCAACACCAGGCACCAGCAACGGCATATTGCCAACTAGGGAACGCACCTTCGCCAACTCTTCGGGGTAGGTAGCACCAACAACAAGGCCAACCTCGCCAAGGGTTGCCCACTCGCTCGCAGCACGGCGGGCAACATGCTCGTACAACGGTGCGCCATCAATGAGTTGTGTCTGAAAAGTTCCACTGCCAGCATTCGACGTGCGACACAACACAATGACCCCGCGGCCAGAGTGTGCAAAAAATGGTTCAAGTGAGTCGGTGCCCAAGTATGGGTTCACCGTTACCGCATGTGCGTTGTAACGCTCAAAGGCTTCACGTGCATAGAGCTTTGCAGTGTCGCCAATATCGCCACGCTTGGCATCCAAGATGATGGGAATAGTGGGGTGGGCGTTACGAATGTGCTCACACACGCGTTCGAGTTGTGCTTCTGCACCCTCGGCAGCGAAGTAGGCAATTTGTGGTTTGAACGCACACGCATACTGCGCTGTGGCATCGACTATTGCAATACAAAACTCGGCAAGCGCGTTGGTCTTACCTGCAAACTGCGTTGGTAAGCGCGACACATCGGGGTCGAGCCCCACGCACAGCATGGAGCCACTGTGCTCCCAGCGCTCTTGTAGTGAAGAGAGGAAGGTCACTCTTCGATGGTGATGGCAGCAGTAGGGCAGAGCTCGGCGGCTTCTTGAGCACGTGCCAAAACATCGCCTTCTGGGTTTTCTACCAAGATGTAGAGGTAACCATCTTTACGAATTTCAAAAACGTCTGGTGCAACTTGCGTGCAGGCACCGGTTGACGCACATACATCGAAATCAACAACAACTTTCATAACACTCTCCTTGTTCGAACTTCTTTTACAGTACCCGACGGCCTAGCGCCACACAGCGTCTTACGCCTGCTGACGCTCGGCTGCGGCAAGAACTGCCCGCAATGAAGCCGTGATGATGTTGGGGTCGCTGCCCACACCCCAGCGCACTTCGCCGGCTGTGGTGGTGCTTTCCACATATGCCACAGCGGTGGCGTCGGCACCCGAGCCCATGGCGTGTTCGGCATAGTCGAGTATGTCGATGTCGATACTCAACCCGCTGCGCAAGCCGTTCACAAATGCGTCAATGGGGCCATTGCCCGCACCTTGAATGGTTTTGCGCTCACCAGCAATTTCCAACTGTGCAGTAATGGTAGTGGTGCCACTTGCCGAGTCGCTCTTTAACTCATGACTGTCGAGCCGCATGGAAGGGGCTGCTGGCAAGTACTCGTTTTGGAATGCTTCCCACATGATGGTGGGTGAAATTTCGGTTCCCGAGTCTTCAGTGATGTGCTGAATGTTCTTCGAGAACTCAATTTGCAAACGGCGTGGCAACTCAAAGCCATGCTCGGCTTTCATGATGTACGCAACGCCACCCTTACCCGACTGGCTGTTCACGCGAATCACGGCTTCGTATGAACGACCCACATGCTTCGGGTCAATAGGCAAGTACGGAACGCCCCACTCGGGGTAGTTCGCAGGCAATGCTTCCAAACCTTTTTTAATGGCGTCTTGATGACTGCCAGAAAATGCGGTGTATACCAAGTCGCCCACGTATGGGTGGCGAGGGTGCACAGGCAAGCGATTGCAGTACTCAGCGGTACGGCGCAGTGCATCGATATCGGTGATGTCGAGTTCGGGGTCAACACCATTCATAAACAAGTTCATGGCCAAGTTCACAATGTCGACATTGCCGGTGCGCTCACCGTTGCCAAACAGAGTTCCTTCAACACGGTCGGCACCAGCCATCACGCCGAATTCGGCGGCAGCAACCGCACAACCACGGTCGTTGTGTGGGTGCAACGACAACACAATGCT
>JANRCO010000073.1:0-1238 GCA_030726975.1 Ilumatobacteraceae bacterium
ACGTCGGCAAGCACTTCGCCCGAAGCATTGACCACTCGTCCACCAGTAATGAGAACCGATTTGTTACTAGACATTTTTCTCTTCTTTCGTCATTTCACTCGTGGCTGCTGGACCAAGTAGCGAAAGCAATACAGCCATGCGCACAGATACTCCGTTGGTGACCTGCTGCGTGATGAGCGACCCAGGAACCAGCGCTGGGTCGACACCGATTTCCACCCCATGGTTCATTGGACCGGGGTGCATCAACTTGAAACTGTGAGGAAGTTTCGCCAACCTCTGTGGCGTGAGACCAAAATGCAGTGCGTACTCGCCTACTGAAGAAATGAACGCAGCATTCATACGTTCGTGCTGCATCCGCAAGAGGTACACAACGTCAACCTCACCGAGAACTTCATCGAGATCATACGAAGTGGACACTGGCCATTCGTGGCGCGTTTCGGCCGTATCGCTATAAATGAGTGAAGGTGGCAAGAGTGACGCTGGAGCAACGAGTGTGACTTTGGCGCCGAGCAGAACAAATGCTCGTACCGTGCTGCGCGCAACGCGACTATGGCGAATGTCGCCCACCATTGCTATGCGCACTCCCGTAAGAGAGTTACCCATTTCGAGTGCGCGAGTGAGCGTGAATGCATCGAGCAAGGCTTGCGTGGGATGTTGATGTGCCCCATCGCCAGCGTTCACAATGTGAGCATCTGTCCACTGCGTCATGGCTAGAGGCAAACCTGCAGTTTTATGACGTACCACGAATGCATCGACACCCATTGCCGACAGAGTTTCTACTGTGTCGCGCAAGCTTTCGCCCTTGTTGACGCTTGACGATGCTGCACTAAAGGTCATAGTGTTAGCCGACAAACGCTTTGCAGCTGTTTCAAAAGACAAACGGGTGCGCGTACTGTCTTCAAAGAAGAGACTTGCCACTGTTTTGTTGCGCAGAGCCGGAACTTTGGGCTGAGCACGCTTTTGGATTTCGCTCATTTCGTCGGCAAGCGACAGCAGTTGCTGCAGTTCGCCAAGCGAGAGGTCGTCCATCGACAAGAGATGCTTCATGCGTGTGCTCCTGGGAAAACTTCCACACCCGACAGCTGCACAAGCACTTCATCAGAAACATGAGTCGGGAGGTTCTTTCCCACAAAATCGGGCCTTATGGGCAATTCGCGATGCCCACGGTCGACCATGACCGCAAGACGTACCGCTCGTGGTCGACCAAATTCGATGAGAGCATCGAGTGCTGCTCGTAC
>JANRCO010000073.1:1248-6607 GCA_030726975.1 Ilumatobacteraceae bacterium
TGCTCGTACTGTGCGCCCTGTGAACAGCACATCGTCGACCAGCACTACCAATACCCCATCGAGACTGCACGGAACATGCGATGTGGCAACTTCCAAAGTGGGGCGTAACCCGATGTCGTCGCGGTACATGCTGACGTCGATGGATCCGAGCACGACGGGAGCATCGGGCTGTATTTCAACAATGTTGGAGTGGATTGCTTCAGCTAGCCACACGCCTCCGTGCTGGAGACCCATAATGGCTACTTTTTCTGAAGAACCTGCAGAACCGGCCACTGAGGCAACGTGTTCAATAATTTCATGAGCGATGCGGCGTATCGCGCGCTGCACATCACTACTGGCCAGCACAGTGGCTGCCTTCTCTGTATTCGTCATATTGCCTTCCGTTCGAGCCTCTCAGGACCCGTTTGACGGTGAATTTCTTTCAGGTTAGCAGTTATTTGCTATTTGGGCGAACGGAATCGAGCAATGCCGACAGAATTCCATTCACAAAGCGCCCAGAGTCTTCCGTAGAAAAGCGTTTGGCAAGCTCAATGGCCTCGTTCATTACCACCGCGGTGGGCACATCGGGGAATTCCCGCAGTTCGTGCAGGGCCAAGCGCAATACTGCGCGGTCGATCATGGGCATCCGCTCAAGGCGCCAACCTTTGGCCCGCGACGAGATCATCTCGTCATAGACAACCTGCGCTTCTTCGACTCCGATGGCTAGCGCAATTGCGGCACTGTGAGGTACCACTACTTGATCTCGCAACACGTCGGATACCGACATTGAACGTGATTCAGCCTCATAAAGCAAAATGAGTGCCTGTTCGCGGGCATCTGAAGCATGACCGGGTGCGAAGTTCCCTTTCGGGGATGCGTTTTTCATTTAAACGCGCGTGATGTATTCGCCGCTGCGGGTGTCGACTTTTACTTTGTCACCAGGGTTAATGAAAAGAGGCACTTGAATTGTTTTACCGGTTTGCAGCGTTGCTGGTTTGCGAGCGCCCGACACGCGGTCACCTTGCACGCCTGGGTCGGTTTCTGCGATGAGCAGTTCTAGCGAAGCTGGCATTTCTACACCAACAATTTCTGCTCCGTGGAAAGCAATGATGACAACTGCTGACTCGATGAGATAGTCAACTGCCTCGCCGAGAGAAACCGGGCCCACATTTGTTTGGTCGTAGGAATCGGTATCCATAAAGACGAATTCTTCACCGTCTTTGTACAGGAACTGCATGTCGCGCTTATCGATAATGGCTTGTTCAACTTTGATACCTGCGTTGAATGTTTTTTCGAGCAAGTTGCCGTTGCGCACGTTGCGCAACTTGGAACGCACAAATGCACCACCTTTCCCCGGCTTCACATGCTGAAATTCCACAACGGTGAAAAGACCGTTGTCGAGTTCAAGTGTGATGCCGTTTTTGAAATCATTCGTGCTAATTGCAGGCATAAGTTTCCTATACGTTCAGTGTTGAATACGGTGTTTTTGGGCTACGAGATATGTTGATGTGGCCTGCCGAGGAAACAATGAAAAGATCTTCCACGCGCACACCTCCAAGCCCCATACGATACGCCCCAGGTTCTACAGTCACCACGTCATTCTCGCAAAGAACGTCTAAAGATCGTGGGTTGATCCACGGCGCTTCATGAATGAGTAGCCCCACCCCATGACCAACACCGTGATTTAGTTCATTTTCTAGCCCAGCTTGCGCCAGCACTTCGCGACAACGGGCATCGATGCTTGCAGCCAATACGCCAGGGGCAATGAGTTTCCCCCCTTCCTCGCAAGCCAACTTCACGGCATCAAAACGCGCCAAAAGATCCTTCCCGCGGGCAGTGGATCCATCGGTACACACAAACGAACGAGTCATGTCGGAGTGATATCCATCGACAAGTGCGCCAAAATCAATGACCACTACTTCGTCGTGATTGAGCACTTTTCGACTAGGACGATGATGCGGAAGCGCAGAATTCTCGCCAAAGGCAACAATGCTCGGAAAGCTCACGTCTTGTGCCCCCATTTCCCGCATTGCATGATCGAGATGCAAACAAAACTGTTCTTCGGAAATTCCTGGAACCAACATGTGTGCAACAGACTGAAGAGCTGAGTCGGCAATTGATGCCGCCAAGGTAATGCGTTCTAACTCTGCTGGCGTTTTACTTCTGCGTAAGTCAATGAAAACGTCTTGAACTGCTTTCCATGTGAGTTTCTGAGTCTGAGAACCATGCGATGCCACTTCAGATTCAAGTTGTTGCAACAATTCAACAGAGACATCTTGAGACTCGATGCCTAAACAGACCTCACCCGCCAATTCATGGTTCTCTAGTAATTTGCTCACCACAAACTGCAATTGATCTTTCAATGACCTCTTCTCAATAATCTCCACTGGAGATTGACTCATACGTAATTGCTGTTCTGCCTGGGCAACGTAGCGACCATCAGTAATGAGATACGACGGCGCTTCAGGGCGTAAAGACATCAACAACGTGCCCGCAGAGCCAGTGAACCCTGTGAGCCAACGAATGTTGACGGCCGAAGTGACGAGAAGTGCTACACAAGGCGACGGTGAGTCGGTGTGAGTGAGCAACTCACGCACAGCACCAATGCGCTGAGAAACATCTATGACCGAAAGAGTTTTCGCAGGCATTAGTTCTGTGACTGGAAATATTGGGTCAAGCCAGCTACCGCCAACTCGTAGCCTGCGGCCCCAAAACCAGCGATAGTGCCAATTGCCAACGGAGCAACCACACTGACGTGTCGCCACGATTCCCGCCGCAAAGGCTGCGATAAGTGCACTTCAACAATCGGGCCGTTATACGCGCTCAATGCATCGTGAATTGCCCACGAGTAATGCGTGAAAGCCCCGGGGTTGATAATGATTGCGGCATGGTTTTGCCGTGCGTCGTGAATGGCTGCTACCAGTTCAGCTTCGCTATTTGACTGCACATCAGCAAGCACCCAGCCAAGTTTTTCTACTGCGGCACGCACAGTTGCGACATGGTCGAGCAGTGTTGCTGTACCGTAGATTTCTGGCTCACGCGAACCCAGTAGCTGCAGGTTGGGGCCGTGCAAGAGAAGCACCGACTTCACATTTTTTTCAAGAGCCATAATGCAGAGTACCTCTTTACGACTTGTTGGCCATGCGATTTAGAGCCTCAACGACCGACTCTTGCGCAACTGGCGAGACCGTTTCTAAGCCATTTGGCCCATCGAGAATAAAGGTGAGGCCGTCGAGAGCTTTTTTATCTCGAGCCATTACTTCTAACCACTCTTGTGCGCTCATGGTGCTCGGCAAGGAAGCTTGCAAGCCATAGGTACGAATGACGTTGTAATGATGCTCGACTCTTGCGCTATTGATGCGACCCAAGACATGAGCAAGATGAGCCGCACACAGCAAGCCAATGGCCACCGCTTCACCATGGGCATATTGGTGATGTGTGGTGGTTTCAATTGCGTGGCCAAACGTATGGCCGTAGTTCAACAATGCCCTGACGCCGCCTTCGCGCTCATCGGCCGCAACAATGTTGGCCTTGATTGTGACGCAGAGTGCAATGCGTTCTTCAACCGACAAAGCGAGCATGTCGTCGCCGGTGAGAAAGTGATACTTTGCCACTTCTCCCCAGCCACAACGCAACTCTCTCTCCGGAAGGGTGTCTAAATAGTTGGTGTCGCAAATGACTCCACTGGGCTGCCAAAATGCGCCAACAAGGTTTTTACCTTCTGGAAGGTTGACGCCCGTCTTACCACCGATTGCCGCATCGACCATTGCCAAGAGAGTGGTTGCCACATGAACCACCGCTGTTCCACGATGATAAGCAGATGCCGCAAACCCGGCGACATCGGTGACTAACCCACCGCCTACGCCAATGACAACGTCGTTACGCGTGAGGCCGAACTGTGCGAATTGACGACACAGATCTTCGATGGTTGATAATGACTTATGTTCTTCTCCAGCAGGAATGTGAATGGTGAGTGTGGGTATTTCTAGATCGGGAATGGCGGCAATACCCGACTGTGTCACTACGACCGCCCGCTTAGCCGAAGCTGGCAAAAGTCGGTGGATGTGTAAGACCGCACCCTTCCCTACGAAGACACTGTAAGAACGGTCGCCAAGCGGTACGGCTACTTCTTGAACTGAGGGTAAAGAATTCAGACTCATTGGGCACTCACAACGCGGAATGATTGATAGTAGACATCACGGTTCTCACAATACGTTGAATCGACATTGTGTCGGTGGAAATTTCCATGTCGGCAGCGGCCTTGTACCAAGGATTCCTTCGCGTCATCAGCGACTTTAGGACATCTTCCCGCGCGCCTTTTCCACTCGCCTCGGCCAACAGCGGCCTATTTTGAGAACGAGCGGTGCGCTCGAGCATGGTGTCGATTGATGCTTGCAGCCATACAACAAGCAGGCCCTCACTCTTTTTTTCTGCCAGAAGTGTTCGACACTTCTCAGATTCAAGAATGCCACCACCTGTGGAAATGACAAGGGGACGACCTTCGCTCAAGAGTTCTGCAAGTTTGATTGATTCTTGTGAACGGAAAAACTCTTCACCTTCTTCAACGAAAATGCGAGCGATTTCTTTTTGAGCATCTCGCTCGATGACTGCATCGGTATCGATAAAGTCACGATCTAATTCTTTTGCTAAAACGCGCCCAACTGTGCTTTTGCCAGTGCCCATGAGACCAACGAGAACTACATGATGCACCGGAAGAGGCGCAGTGTTCACAACGACTCAATAAAGGACCGATGATTCCTTTGGAATTCTGCAACGGAGTCACCACCGAATTTCCTTTGTGCTTCTGCTGCGAGAACTAAAGCAACCATGGTTTCTGCGACGACTCCCATAGCGGGGACCGCAGTAACGTCGGTTCGCTCTTTGAAACTCACCGTATTTTCTTTGGTGACAGTATCGACAGTTTGCAGGGTTGGCCTGTTTAACGTTGCTAACGGCTTCATTGCAGCACGCACCACAACCATTTCGCCGGTTGTCATTCCACCTTCAGTACCACCAGCTAATGCCGAGAGTCGGTGGTACACCCCATTTTGCGCATCCCATTCAATTGCATCGTGAGCCTGACTGCCCCTTCGACCTGCAACTTCAAAACCATCGCCAATTTCCACACCTTTGACGGCCTGAATACTCATGACTGCCTGGGCCAACATGGAGTCGATCTTGCGATCCCAATGCACATGACTGCCAAGACCAACAGGTACTCCATAGGCAAGAACTTCAACTACCCCGCCGAGGCTGTCGCCTTCACGCGCAGCATCTTCAATTGCAGTCACCATGCGCGCTTCAACCGACGTGTCGAAACAGCGCACAGGGCTTTCATCGATTGCCGCAAGATCGGACATCGCAGGGCGCACCTGAGAGG
>JANRCO010000073.1:6617-20392 GCA_030726975.1 Ilumatobacteraceae bacterium
GAGAGGGGGCGCGCACGTCGCCCATTTGAATGACATGGGAGAGAATTTCAATGCCGATAGACCGCAAAAGAAGTTTGGCGAGGGCACCTGCAGCAACACGAGCTGCTGTTTCGCGCGCACTTGCTCGTTCGAGCACATCGCGTGCATCGGTAAAACCATATTTTTGCATTCCTGCGAGATCGGCATGACCCGGGCGAGGCTGCGTGAGTGGATCTTTCGTTTCACCTGGCGCGGGAGACATTTCTTCATGCCATTTATCGCTACGGAACCATTCAGTATTTTGAATTTGAATGGCAACCGGAGAGCCAAGGGTACGCCCATGACGGATGCCGCCGAGGAGCAAAATTTCATCGACTTCAAAGCGCTGACGTGGTCCGCGGCCAAAACCTAAGCGACGACGACCCATTTCTTCTTGAATGTCTTCCATCGTGACCGGCAACCCTGCAGGAAGCCCTTCCACAATAACCACGAGGGCTTGACCATGAGATTCACCGGCAGTGAGATAGCGCAACATCGCTTAGGAGGTTATCTGCCCCGCCTAGCGAGTTCGCGCTCTGCGGCAAATCGCATGCGTAATGGGTCGGGATTCGCTCCAGTCCACAGCAATTGTTGCGCCTTTGCTTGATAAACGAGCATCCACAGGCCATCGATGGCCTGCGCCCCACTGCTGCGAGCATCGACAAGCAATTGAGTCTCTAGTGGCTGATAGACGGCGTCAAGAACAACATGATGTGCTCTCAGAACACTGCTGGGAAGTGACGACTCTCCCCCCTGGACACTCTGCTTCATGCCGACGGGAGTGGTGTGCACAATAACATCTGCTGTAGAGATGTCGGAGAGTTGCGCTACATAGCCCTTTTCACCAGCAAGTTGGGTTGCCTGCTGTGCACGCTCTTGCGAACGATTCAACACACCAATACGTGAGACCTCAGTGTGCGAAAAAGCCTCAATACACGCCCGCGCTGTTGCTCCGGCGCCAAGAACAATGACCGACTTCCCGTTCAACTGCACCCCATGATGTTCGAGCGCCCCAACGCATCCAGCGCCATCGGTGGAGTCGCCATGCAAACTCCCATCACTTTGAGGAATCAGCGTATTCACCGATGTCAACGCCCGAGCACAGGGCGAAACAGTGTCACAAAGCGAGAGAGCTGCCTCTTTGTGCGGCATGGTGACTGAAGCACCAAGGAAATTTTGCGACTGCAGACTGCGGATTATGATTTCCAGATTCTTTGGCGACACGTCACAGGAGAAATATTTCGCATTCACACCAAGGTCTTCAAAACAATCGTTATGAATTGCCGGCGACAAGCTGTGAGCAACTGGTTGTCCGAGCACACACGCAACGCGCGCTGAGTGATGCAAACTCAGTGCCCTTTCTCCTCGAATCACATCACACCTACCTGTTTTGCCTTGACAATATTTGCCTCGTGCTGGGCGAATGTTGCAGCAAAAACGTGACCACCTTCTTTGTCGGCAATGACGTAATACAAATACTCACACTTTTCATTTGCCTTCAGCCCAACGCAAATGGGGTCGCCGGCTGATGGGTTGGGAGAAGGGTTCAAAGCTGCCCGTATTGAAGCACGACCTGGCTGCGCAATGGGCGTTGGCGGCAAACCTTTGTACAAGTATGTGTTGTACGGGAAATCGATTTTCTGCAGGTCACTGATTGATAGCGCCGCATCTTGCTTGTAGCGCAAAGTTGCATCTATTTGGAGGAGCATCTTGCGCTTTAATCGGTTGTAGATCACCCGTGCAATTTTGGGGCGATCGGCGTCGACCTTTGCTTCGCGCTCAATCATTGAGGCAACGATGAGCACTTCATAGGGGCTGTATCCGAGTCGTTCCTCAGATTTTGCGATGCCTTCTTGTCGTCCCACTCGCTCCATCAGGCCTGCCATTCTCTGCAACACGCGCGTAGCAGTGTCGTCGCCAGAAATTTGATAGGTGTCGGGGAACAATAAACCCTCGAGGTTTGTGGACCCGCTTGGCGCTAATGAAGAAGTGACGGAACCGCTCACTGCTTGCTGCAAGAAATTGGCGGCATCGAGCCGTGGCACTTTCCCCGCTAGACGAGAGGCCATCTGATCGAGTGTGAAACCCTCGGGAAATGTGACATTGGTGAAAGTTTGCGCGGGAGGCGTGTTCAGTACCGACATGATGTTGCCCATGTGATCGCGGGGCTTCAAGAGGAAATAGCCGGGATAAAACGTGATGCCACCCTTGCGACCTACATACCAGCGAAACACTCGCGCACTAGTAATGATCTTTTCCTTTTCAAGTCTGCTACTGACATTATTCAATGTGTCGTTTGCTGTCACAGTAAAGTTCACTGCGCTCGCAGGGTCACCAACCGGGTTCACTTGCCGTAGGTACCACAGCGAACCACCGCCCGCAAAGAGCACTACAGCGAGAAAAACACTCACAACAATGAGCACGAGCGGCCGAGAAGGGCCTCGTCTTATACTTTGCTCCTCGAGACTGTGCGCAGGGACTTCGTCGACAACGTCCCACGGGTCTTCGTTCCAGTCGTTGGTCATTTACAGGTTCGCCTGACGATCGAGCCATGATTGCAACATCACAGCTGCCGCGACTTTGTCGACCACACGGCGGCGCGCTTGAGCATTCATCTTTGCTTCAATCATCGCCCGATCTGCACTGACAGTGGTGAGGCGTTCGTCGTAGGTACTTACTGGCACATTCACTACGGTAGCCAATTGCTTTGTCTCAGCAAGGGCAGCACTTGCAGCTTTTCCAATGGAACCATTCATCGACAACGGCAACCCCACAACAACTGCTTCACATTCTTCTTCTTCAACCAAAAGACGAATGTTGTCGTGATCTTTTTTTGTACTACCTGAGCGCTGTAAAACCATGAGGGGCGACGCAATAGTTCCACTACGATCGCTCACCGCAATGCCTATTCGTTTTGAACCTAAGTCGATACCAAGTACGCGCAAAGGCCTTGTCACAATGAGGCACCAAGTGCTTCTTGGACGCAAGCCCCTGCCAAGGAAATTGCTTCAGGCAAACCTGCAGCATTTTTCCCGCCTGCTGTTGCAATGTCTCCCTTGCCGCCACCGCCACCACCTACCGCTTTTGCAGCAGTTGCAATGAGGCTGCCAGCAGATACCGAGACGCTCGGAGTTGTTGCAGCAGCAATGGCAACACCACCAGTATCGGTGACACCCGCAAGCACCACGGCTCGTATTCCACTGACATTACGAATGGCTAAAGCTAATTCCCGCAGATCACCAGGGGTGAGCCCATCGATCTGTTGCACTACTCCACCGTTGACCGCAGTTGCTGCAATTTCGCCTGCTTGGGTTGCTGCAAGGCGTGAACGCAACATGCGGTTTTCATCTTGCAAAGCTCGCATATCATCGATCTTGCGTTCAATATAGGCATTCACGGTGTCGGGCGTGGCGCCCAACAACTCTGCAGCATGTGACAACGTGACATTTTGTTGCTGAATAAACGCAAGTGAATGGGTTCCCGCAACTGCTTCTATACGACGCAAGTTTGAGCCAATAGAACTCTCAGACAGAATTTTGATTGCGCCTATGTCGCCCGTAGCGCCAACATGCGTGCCCCCACAGAGTTCCACTGAATCGCCCGCATCGAGAACACGCACGAGATCGCCGTACTTATCGCCAAAGAAGGCAATAGCTCCGGCTTTTGTAGCTTCATCTTTTGAGGTTTCGTACACCGATACGCCACAGTTTTTCAGTACTTGCAAGTTGGCGAGACGTTCAATTTCTCGCAGTTCTTCTGGCGAAACGGCCGCATAGTGACTGAAGTCGAAACGGAGTCGCTCTGGCTCTACCAGCGAACCAGCCTGTTTGACGTGTTCTCCGAGCACTTCACGTAATGCCCAGTGCAACATGTGGGTTGCCGTATGGTGGCGTCGAATTTCTGTGCGTCGCGCATCGTTGATTTTGGCTACCACTTGAGCATTCAACTTGGGAATACCACGCACAACGCGACACAGGTGCATGCGCAAGTTCGGCAATGCAAAGGTGGTGTCGAGAACTTCTAACTCACACTCGGCATTTGAGATGGTTCCGGTGTCTCCTACCTGGCCGCCGCTTTCCGCATAGAAGGGAGTGACATCGAGGAAGACTTCAAAACAGCCGTCGTGAACAACAGACTCATTGAGACCAACGATTTTTGAGGCGGACTCGACGGCTTCATACCCAACGAATGCGGTCACACCGTGGGCTTCCATAATGCCGCGGTATGTAGCAATTTGGGAATCGTCAGCTTTTCCGCCCTTGCGTGCCTGCTTCGCGCGATCACGCTGTTGGTCCATCTCTACGCGGAAACCATCGAGATCTACTTCTACTTCTCTTTCGCTGGCAATTTCTTGAGTGAGTTCGAGCGGGAAGCCATAAGTGTCGTGCAATAAAAAGGCAGTGGACCCAGACAGGTTCTTGCCACTCTTATCGAGAGCTTCATCGAGAATATGAGTGCCCGTTTTCAAAGTTTGACGGAACTTCTCTTCTTCACGCGTCAGCACGTCGACAATGAAGTCTCGGTTCTTTTGAACGTCGGGGTATGCCGAGCCCATGACATCGATTGCACTATTCACCAAACTTGGCATCACCAATTTCTCGGTTCCCAAAATATAAGCGTGTCGTACCGCACGGCGAATGATGCGTCGCAGCACATAGCCACGGTTCTCATTTGACGGGAATACGCCATCGTTCACAAGCATCGTGGAGGAACGGGCATGTTCGGCCAGGACGCGCAGGCTGAAGCTTGACTTATCGTCATAGTCCCCAGAGAGATACTTTTTGCCAGTTAAAGACTGTGCTTGTTCTACCAATGGCATCAACAAGTCGGTTTCCCACACAGAGTCTGTTTTTTGCATGAGAGCAACAATGCGCTCCAGGCCAGCGCCAGTATCGATTGACGGCTTGGGTAGTGGCGTGCGCGAGCCGTCGGGCGCTTGGTTGTATTGCATAAAGACGAGGTTCCAAAACTCAAGGAATCGGTCGCCGTGTGGGTCATTGAGTGGGCCACCATCTGGGCCAAATGCTGGCCCGCGGTCGATATGGATTTCTGAACATGGTCCGCAAGGGCCGGTATCGCCCATTTGCCAAAAGTTGTCTTTATCTCCAAGTCGCTGAATGCGCGACATTGGAACACCCACCTGTTCGTGCCACATCGCTTCTGCTTCGTCGTCACTTTCATGAACGGTGATCCAGAGTTGGTCGCCATCGAATCCGAAAACTTCTGTGACGAGTTCCCATGACCAAGGAATAGCACTCTCTTTGAAATAGTCACCGAAACTGAAGTTGCCAAGCATTTCAAAAAACACGAGGTGGCGCTTTGTACGCCCAACATCGTCGAGATCGTTGTGCTTGCCTCCGGCACGAGCACACTTTTGCACGCTCACTGCTCGCTTATACGGCGGCGTTTCGTCGCCTACGAAATATGGCTTGAAGGGCACCATTCCGGCAACCGTAAAAAGCACCGTGGGGTCGTGAGGAATGAGACTGGCTGACTCGACCTGAGCATGGCCCTTATCGATGAAAAAATCACGAAAAGCGTTACGCACCTCGTTGGCAGAATGCGGACGACGCGATGAACTTAACGGATTCGAGGGAGTACTCATTACCGCAAATCTTAGCCGTTACGGCTTTGGTTGGAGTTCTGATTCACGCTCACGCATTGCACTTTGTCCTTCATGGACAGCATCGGTGAACCGTGAACGAACACTGCGAGACACTTCCCCCGCACGCACCTTGGCCCGTTGGGCAACTCGTGTTGGCGCAAGATCTTGGGCTGCAGTGACTACTCGCCTTTTTGCATAGCCGCCTCCAATGAGGGCCACTACGAAACCAGCAAAGAACCAAACCAAACGTCGCATGCCTGCACCCTATCTGCCAGATTTTCTTCGCTGTCGTGTTTTGCGCTGCGAAGCCTGAGCGGGCGCTGATGTAGAGAATTTACGCAATCCACGCGACACTCCTCGTGCAACAGCAACAGTTTTGATGAGTGGCGAGGTAATGACCGTTCGAGCCACGCGAGAGGTGTCGGCCAAGGCTGAACTCACCATTTCAGCCGAACCCAATACCCTGTCGAAACGCTCGAGGTCTTCGCGGGCATCATCCACAACTTCTCGCGTTTCATCGGTGGCATCTCGCAGATCTGCCATGAGTGGCAATACACGTGACTCAAAAAGATCAAGATCTGAGCGCAACTCTCGTAGCGCAGACAACACCTGCAGCAAAACAATGCTTAAGGCTGCGAATGCCAAAAAGCACATCACCAAGCCCACAATGACTGCTACATCACGACCCGTCATAAGCCCTCATCGTAGTAGCGACGACCATCTAAAGCTTCGGGCAAATAGTCATTCGCTAGCGCCGCTGGGTTGTGCGGGGTCGCTATGTGAGGCGAGACATAGCCGGATCCATGACCAAGGCTTTCGGCACCTTGATAATGACCATCACGAAGAAACAGTGGTACTTCACCAATGCCACCACTACGCACTTCGCTCATTGCGTTCCATATTGCATTTGACGTGGAGTTGCTTTTCGGAGCCGACGCTAAATGAATAGTTGCTTGCGCAAGATTCAGTTGTGCTTCTGGCATTCCCACGTGCTCCACTGCTTGTGCACATGCCGTGGCAACCAACAGAGAGGTGGGGTCGGCCATTCCGATGTCTTCGCTTGCCAGAATGACAAGTCGACGCGCAATGAACCTTGGGTCTTCGCCTGCTACCAACATCCGCGCTAGCCAATGAATTGCGGCATCAACTGCAGACCCACGAATACTCTTGATGAACGCAGATATGACGTCGTAATGATCGTCGCGACCATAACGCAGTGCACTTGTGCTCAAGGCAGCTTCAACATTGGCCAGGGAAACAGCCACCTGTTTGCCAGTTGTGTTGCTCACATCGCTACGCGCCAACGCACAGGCAACTTCTAACGATGTGAGAATTTGACGACCATCGCCTTGAGCCATGTCTAAGAGATGCTTCTTCGCTACTTCGTCTAAATGGGCATTTTCAGCATCACAACCGCGCTCAATCAAAATAGACAAATGAGTTGCCGACAACGGTTCGAGGTGAAACAACGTTGAACGACTACGCAATGGTGCATTTACTTCAAAAAAAGGATTCTCGGTTGTGGCACCAACAAGAACCAGCAAACCGCTCTCTACCGCCGGGAGTAGCGCATCTTGCTGCGAAGTACTAAACCTGTGAATCTCATCGATGAACACCATGGTGCGACGCTGTTTTTCACCAAGTAACTGTTGCGCCTGAGTAATAGTCTCACGAATGTCTTTCACGCCAGACGACACTGCAGATAGACGCACGAAGTGCGCACTTGACTGTGTAGCCATCACTTCGGCAAGTGATGTTTTCCCAATACCCGGCGGCCCCCACAAAATCACCGACGACAGTTGGTCACTTTCAATGAGTACCCGTAAGGGCTTTCCTAAGCCAACAAGGTGTTCTTGCCCTACTACTTCATCGAGGCTTCGCGGCCGCAAACGCGCAGCAAGAGGTGCCTGTCGCTGCAATTGCTCCGCAGCTAATGCCGAGAACAGGTTCTCACTCGTACACGACCTACTTCACTGCCGGAGGTAATGTACGAATACCTAGTTCATTGAGTTGAGCAGCATCAACCACAGTTGGTGCATTGGTCATTGGATCACTGCCCGATTGGGTCTTCGGGAACGCAATGACTTCACGGATGTTGTCTTCGCCCGCGAGAATTGCAGTTAATCGGTCGATACCAAATGCAAAGCCACCATGTGGTGGAGCGCCATATTTAAACGGCTGCAAGAAGAACCCAAAACGCCGATCGGCTTCTTCATCGCTGATACCTAATTTATTAAATACTAGCCTTTGCAATTCAGGCTCATGGATACGAATGGAACCTGAACCGAGCTCCCAACCGTTCAACACGAGGTCGTACGCCTGAGCACGCACACGAAGTGGGTCTGTGTCGAGATACTGCAAGTCGTCGGGATGCGGATGGCAAAACGGATGATGCCCTGGCTTTGGACGACCAGTTACAGCATCGATACCAACGAAGAGTGGGAAATCAATAACCCATACATAGCGGTATGGGCCTTCGTGAACTGGCGGCCGACCAATGTCGTTACGCAATTGTCCAAGAACTTCACAGGTGGTGTCCCATTCGTCGGCAACGATCAATATGAGGTCACCTGGCACCGCACCAAAACGGTCACAGAGCGCAGCACTCTCGGTAGCAGAAATGAACTTTGCTACAGGAGACTCAAATGTTTTACCCTCGGCAACACGCAGCCACACTAAACCTTTTGCACCCACTTGCTTTGCGCGGTCGGTGAGTGCGTCGAGCCTGCCTCTTCCCGATGCAGCCTGCTCTGGATACGTTGCCGCGTCGATACGAATGCCTTTGATGGATGTTGCAGTTGAAAAAGCTTTAAATTCTGTTGCGGCAAAAATATCGGTGAGTTCGTGCAACTCGAGACCGAAACGAAGGTCGGGTTTATCAACCCCGAACCTGTTCATTGCCTCGTGCCAAGTGATTTGCTCGATAGGAGGAACGGGCACACCCGTTGCAGCTTCGGCAGCAGCGGTGACAGCTTTACCAATTGCAGCGAGAACATCGGGCTGAGTAACGAAACTCATTTCTGCATCTAACTGCATGAATTCGTACTGACGATCTGCACGAAGGTCTTCATCGCGTAGACAACGCGCAATTTGGAAATACCTGTCGACTCCTGCCACCATCAACAACTGCTTCCACAATTGAGGTGACTGCGGTAGCGCATAAAACGAGCCTGGCTCTTTACGTGAGGGAACAAGGAACTCGCGCGCACCTTCAGGGGTGGACGGCATGAGGAAAGGTGTTTCGACCTCTACAAACTCTTGCGATTCCATTGCTGCCCTAATGGCAGAGTTGATTTTTGACCGCAACCGAATATTTTTTTGCATCCGCTCACGACGAATGTCGAGGTAGCGGAATCGCAAACGAATGTTTTCATCGACATCATCAGCTCGTGAGTCGATAGGAAACGGTGGTGGCTCTGACTCGTTGAGAACTTCAACAACACAATCGCCAATTTCTATGGCCCCCGTTGGAATTTGAGTGTTCAACGTGCCCTCTGGCCGTTCCCGCACAACGCCAGTAATGCGCACCACGTATTCAGAGCGAACATCTACTGTGCGGTCTACTACACACTGGACGATTCCGGAGTGGTCGCGAATATCGAAAAACGCCAAGTGCTCACCGTGTTCACGGCGCCGTGACAACCAACCACATATTTGCACTGTGGTTCCAATGTGCTCGGGACGCAGCTCTCCACACAAGTGTGAGCGCATTGAGGTTGACTGTGAAATCATGAACTGACCTTTCTTAACTGTGCAGCCACGTGCTCTACAACAGAATCAAGTGGTATTTCCTCTTGATAACCATCGACCATTGACTTCACTGTTGCAACACCTTGAGATAATTCGTCGGTACCAATAATGACGGCATAGGTAGCACCCGACTTGTCGGCAGCTTTCATTTGCGCCTTCATTGCCCGCCCACCATATGCACGTTCCGACGCAAAGCCCGCTGTGCGAAATTGTTGACACAATTGCAGCGCCTGCAAACCACCAGTTGTATCGATAACGAATACATCGGCTTTCGTGGATGGGTGTGGAAAAACTTGCTCAGCATCGCACGCCAACAAAGTGCGATCGAGACCAATGGCAAAACCGATACCTGGAGTGGCTGGGCCACCGAGGTCTTCTACTAAGCCGTCATAACGCCCGCCGCCACCGACTGCTGTTTGTGCCGACTCCAAAGCAGTGGATTGAAACTCAAAAGTAGTGCGGCAGTAGTAGTCGAGCCCGCGAACGAGACGTTCGTTAACGACATATGCGATACCAAGTGCGTCGAGACCCTGTTTCACTTGCGCAAAGTGCGAGGCTGCTTCATCGCTGAGAAAACCACTAATGAAAGGTGCTTGAGCAACAACTGCTTGCTCGCTATCCCGCTTTGAGTCAAGTACACGCAATGGGTTTCGCTCGAGGGTTGCCACGCTCTCAGGGCTCAACTCGCCGATGCGCGCTTGGAAATACTGCGACAGTGCTTCAACGTAGCGGGCGCGATCTCCCGAGTCGCCGAGTGAATTGATATTCAAAACAACATTGCGCAGCCCAAGTTTTTGGAAAAAATCAACCGCAAGTGCGATGACTTCAACATCGAGCAATGGGTCGTCACTTCCCAATGCTTCTACACCTACCTGGTCGAACTGGCGATAACGCCCGTGTTGGGCCCGTTCATAACGGAAGTTGGGGCCGCTGTACCAAACCTTCCATGGCGGTAACGGACGGTGCTGCGCAAAAGAGCGACACACACCAGCGGTTTGTTCTGGCCGCAGCGCAACATGGCGGCCACCCTTATCGACGAAGTCATACATCTCTTTGGTGACCACATCAGTTGCGTCTCCGAGCCGCTGGAAGACGCCTAGGTCTTCAAACATTGGAACCACAATGTGCTGGAATCCGGCTAACGAGACGATCGCATCGAATTCCTCAACGAAACTGCGCCAGCGAACTGCATCGGGAGGCAAGATATCGCGAGTTCCCGGGGTTGTTTGAAACGATGGCACGCCAAGAGGTTACTCGTCAGAGTCGGTCGAACCCGTGGTATTTCCTGGCAGAACTCGATAAGAGTCGTACACACCAGCAATATTCTTGATGGTTCTCAGCACCGCGTCGAGGTGGTTGGGGTCTGCCAACTCAAATTCAAAACGCATTTTTGCCACACGGTCGAGGCCCGTATGGGTTGAGCAAGCGACGATATTCACATGGTGGTCAGACAATGCGTTTGCCACATCTCGCAAGAGGCGCGACCTGTCGAGTGCGACCACTTCAACACTTGCCCTAAAAGTGGAACCTCGCTGTTGGTCGGACCACTCCACCTCTACCACACGACTTGCTTGCTCTTGCACAAGTGATCCGGCATTTGCGCAGTCGATGCGGTGGACACTGACCCCGCGACCCTTTGTGATGAACCCCATGATTTCGTCACCCGGCACAGGAGTGCAACAAGTAGATAGCCGCACAAGTACGTCGTCGAGACCGTCAACGTGGATTGCAGGCCCATCGAGGGTAGGGCGACGCGGACGATCGACACGAAGATCGGACGCCAACAGTTCGCCATCGGTACCAAGTTGCATCACGCGTGCAATACGTTGCGCCACCCCCCTTGCACTCACATGGTGTTCACCAATTGCCGCAAAGAGCGAATCGAGATCGACATGGCCACCGTCGTTCACTTCGCCCATTAAAGCGTCGGAACTCAAGATGCTATGCACAGGCAGCCCTTCACGCCGCAACTCAGCAACGAGGTCTTCCCTGCCCGTCTCAATCATTTCGTCGCGACGTTCGCGAGAGAACCATTGCCGGATTTTGTTTCTCGCTCGAGGGCTTGAGACAAAGTTCATCCAGTCACGTGAAGGACCAGCATCATCAGATTTTGCTGTGAAGATCTCGCATGTATCACCTGAATGCAATTCGTAATTCAACGTCACAAGGCGACCATTGACCTTGGCACCAATGCACGCATGGCCAACTTCGGTGTGCACTGCATATGCGAAATCGACCGGCGACGAGTGCAGCGGCAAGGGAATCACTTTGCCCTTCGGAGTAAAGACAAAAAGTTCGTCTTGTACAAGGTCTTCTTTCAGACCTTCCATGAAGTGCGTAGGGTCGGCAACATCGGCTTGCCAGTCGATAATGCGGTTCAACCAGTCAATATCCCCAGGGGCAACACCGTCTTTATATGCATAGTGGGCAGCAACACCCCACTCGGCGCGATTATGCATTTCACGTGTGCGGATTTGTACTTCTAACGGTTTACCTTCAGGGCCAATCACCGTGGTGTGCAGCGATTGATACAAATTAAACTTTGGCATTGCGATGTAATCTTTGAAGCGACCTACCACTGGCTTCCATCGCCCGTGAATACAGCCCAAAGCGCCATAACAATCTTTGACGGAATCGACGATGATGCGCACGGCAACGAGATCGAAAATTTCATCGAACTCACGGCTCTTTTGCACCATTTTTTCGTAAATGCTCCACAGGTGCTTTCCGCGTCCAGTTACTTCTGCCTTGATCCCTAACTCAGACAGTTTGATTTGGACGTCGCCCACTACCTTGGCGAGGTACACCTCGCGCTCTGGTGTGCGCGTTCCCACCAGGTGATCTAACTCTGCAAATCGCTTCGGGTAGATAGCAGCAAACGACAAATCTTCGAGTTGCTGTTTCATTTCCTGCATGCCCAATCGGTGTGCAAGTGGTGCGTAAATGTCGAGCGTTTCGTGCGCTATGCGCTGCTGTTTCTCTACCGACATTCCTGCAAGTGTTCTCATGTTATGCAAGCGGTCGGCGAGCTTAATAACCAACACACGTATATCTCGTGCCATGGCAACCAGCATTTTGCGCATGGTTGCAGCTTGTTGTGCTTCTTTAGAATCGAACTGCAGGCGCTCTAACTTGGTGACACCGTCGACGATACTTGCGACTTCTTTACCGAAATTACGTTCAACTTCTTCAAGCGTAATTTCAGTATCTTCAACAGCGTCGTGAAGCAGTGCCGCAGCTAAGGAAACATCGTCGAGTCCAATATCGGCAACAATTTTTGCTACCGCAATGGGATGGTTAATGTACGACTCGCCACTACCGCGCAGTTGATGATGATGTGCACCGCGCGCCGTGATGTACGCCTTATTGATGAGAGCAATTGACGCTTTGGGGTGGCGCGAGCGATAAGACGCCAGCAACGGTGCCAGTTCTTCTGCAGGCGCTGCGGAACTGCGCCTCCAAGGAAGAACGCGGTCGCCCGAAGCCATACGTGCTACCTGTACGTCATCACCGAGTGAATGGTGTGCCCGGATAACACGCTTCGACCACCGAGTGCATCGAGCTCGATGAGAAATAGCAAAGCTGCTACATGAGCACCAAGACCTTCAATGAGTTTGATGGCAGCTTTGGCGGTTCCGCCTGTAGCCAACACGTCATCGACTATGACAACAGAGTCACCAGCGCCCACTGCATCGCGATGCGCTTCTAATACGTCGGTGCCGTACTCCAAGGCATATTCCTCGCGCACCACTTCCCAAGGCAACTTCCCTGCTTTACGCACGGGCACGAACCCAGCGCCTAAGTGAAAGGCAACGGGTGCTGCAAGAATAAAACCTCGGGCTTCAATTCCCACGACCTTGTCAACTTTGAGACCTGTTGACATTGCAACGACAGAACTCACTGCTTCATTGAACCCTTGTGGGTCACCGATGAGTGGAGTGATGTCGCGAAAGGTAACTCCGGGTGCTGGCACGTCTTCAATATTGCGGATATACCTTTGCAACGAATCGTTATGCATAAGTTACCGGCGCGTCTTTTTACGAGGGCGCGGGGGATGCGAAAGAACCGCTGTGACGGCATCGACTGGGGTGCTCGTTGTACCCACAGCATCTGCGCCTGAACGAACAGATTGCTTACGCGATACTGACGACCCTGTTTGCATCAAGGTAGTCATATCGCCCTTCAAAGAACGTTGACCAACGAGAGAGCGAAACTTGGGCTCGCGAGACTTCAAAATTGCAAGCAACGGCGTTGCGATAAATATTGAGGAGTAGGTACCCGTCAAGAGACCAACGAGCAAGGCCAAGGCGAACTCTTGCAAAGCAACTGCACCCAAAACTCCGGATCCGAGAATTAACAAGGACAACACAGGCAATACTGCTGCAACGCTGGTGTTGAGCGA
>JANRCO010000074.1 GCA_030726975.1 Ilumatobacteraceae bacterium
ATCTTTTTGGGCGGTCGGGGAATAAAGGCACTAGTGCGCGCAACGTATTCGTTGTAGCCCTCTTTGCGCTTCTTCAAACTCTTTTCCAAAAGCGTGACACCAGAAACTTTGCGCAGAAGAATGCTCATGACCACAGCACCAACGATTCCCACAACACCAATTTCTGCTTCGGCGGCGATGAGTGCAAGACCCCACCACACACACGCATCGCCAAAGTAGTTGGGGTGACGCGTGTATTTCCAAAGACCCGTTTTCATTACTTTTCCAGAGTTTGCAGTGTTGGCCTTGAACTGAGCCAGTTGAATGTCGCCCACTGTTTCAAAGAAAAGACCAACAGCAAAAAATGCAATACCCACAATGCCCAGCACGCCAATATCTGGACCCTGAGATACCTGACCTAGTTGAACTGGCAACGACACCAACCACATCAACACACCCTGCAAGATGAACACTGTGAACAAACTCACCAACGGGAATTTCGCGCCATGATGTTTGCGCATCGCCTTGTAGCGATAGTCCTCACCGTGACCTATGTTGCGCCACGACAAGTACGTTGCTAAACGCAAGCCCCATGCCGTGGTGAGCAGGGTTAACAGCCAGCCACGAGCATCGTTACCGTCGGCCACGCTGTGCGTTACCCATGCAACCAATACGAAACCAAGACCCCAGACAATGTCGACAATAGAAGCATTTTTGATTGCGAGGCTGAAGAGCCACATGGCGAACATCAAAATTGCAATTGCAATAGCACTTGCTAAGAGAACATCTGCACTTCCACTCATCACTTCACGCCTTTCAATGCTTCACTTTGCGCTTGCACTTCTGTGTCTAACAGCAACCACTGTTGGTCGAGCCATGCAGCCATGCTTTCGGTAGGAATATCTGGGCGGGCAATGCGACGAAACCACATCACACATTTCACATTTCCTTGTTCGAGGTGACGCAACATGCCACCAAAGGTGTCGAGACCGTCGAACCCCACATGACCAGCTATGACCACATCGCACTGTGGTGCGCCTTGCATGAGCGCAATTGCGCCAGCAGGTTTGGGAGGCAGCAACATCGTCAAAGGTTCCAATAACTGAGCGCGCTCAGGGTTGCGTTCTGTCAACTTCTCCAAGAGCCGTTGACGCTTCGCAGCATTTGCGCGTGTTCCTTCTGGGAAGATGACCGACACATCGCTATGGCCAAGGTCTTTCGAGAGCGCAGCAACTCCTGCGAGTTCTTCTTGCACATTATTTGACGTGCGATTCAGGAAATAGTTAGGAAGTCGATGCCCCACGATGTCGAGACATGGGTCGAGCATGAGTTCCCTCTTCAATACGTAACGCGGGTGCAGGCCAGCGATGTTGCCCATCGCCCACGCAGACACCAATGAATCGGCAAGGCTGGCGTGTCGCGACAACACCACAAGAGGACCCGGCACGAGCACCTCGGGGTTCTTCACTTCTATGCGAAGCCCCACCGTGGCACGCAACGCCAATATGAGCCCACCTGCCCACCACCTCTGCAACGTGTAGTGCAATGACACATTTCTTTTTTGCCCGGCAGCCCAAAAAGCAATGCTTGCAACAACCCCCGCGGTTTCTAGCCAGGCCCAGCACAAAAGGAACGCAATGAGGCGAACAATGGGCAAGCGCCACTTCCGCCGTACAAGATCGACCACGATGCACAGTGGGACCCATATGAAAAATGAGCCCAAGAGGAAGTTTGCCAATATAAAAACGCCAAGGAAGGCGATGGGGCGTCTGACATATGGCTTTTCGATATCGCCATAGTAGTTCGCACATTTAATGTTGACTATTTTGGTCAACTATAGGCAGACTGTAGAAGTGACCTCCCCGACAACCTCCTGCGCCGTGCGGCGCCTCACCGGAACCCTCGGTGCAGAAATCTCGGGCGTTGACCTCACGCAAGACCTCAGTAGCGACCTTGTTACATCAATTCGTGAGGCGCTCGTTCGCTACCGCGTTGTCTTTTTCCGCGACCAGCATCTCACTCCTACACAGCAAGTTGCCTTTGCTCGCAACTTCGGAGAACTCACGCCTGCTCACCCACTGTTGGGCGGCCTCGACGAGAACCACCCCGAAGTACTTGTTCTCGATTCACTCGACTACAAACTTGGTGTGGGCGATGTGCGCAACACAGGCGACAAGAAAACAACAAGCTATAACAACAGGTGGCATACCGATGTCACGTTCTCTGCTGCTCCACCTACCGCCTCAATCTTGGCAGCCAAAGTGATTCCCTCATTCGGTGGCGACACCTTGTGGTGCGACTTGGTGAACGCTTACGAAACTCTCGCAGCCCCATTGAAACATCTTGTTGACGGCCTTGTTGCAGTTCACGATGCAAGCGGAACGTTTTCGCGCTTTCGCGATGAAGATAAAAGTGGCGAGAATAAACAAAAACTAGGAAACATGAACCCAGTGCGCCACCCGGTGGTGCGCATTCATCCTGAAACCGGCGAGCGCGGTCTTTTCGTGAACCCCACCTTCACTGCATACATCGAAAACTTCTCTCCTGAAGAAAGCCGTGCCATTCTTGGTCTGTTGTATGAACACAGCATTGCGCCAGAACGTGTCGTGCGCTGGACATGGAGTGAAGGCGATGTTGCCATGTGGGACAACCGTTCAACGGCTCACTACGCCGCTGCCGACTACACCGAACCACGCCTCATGCATCGCATTACCGTTCGCGGTGAACGCCCATTTGGCACCTTTGGAGAAGTCGAACCTCTTGTTGGGAGCATTGCGTGAACCCCTACGCTGCACAATTTCCTGTCAATTTAAATATTGAAGGCAAACCCGTTCTCTTAGTGGGCGGTGGGCGCATTGCGTACCGCAAAGCTGAGCAACTCTTAGTGTGCAATCCCCTTCTCACCGTTATATCCCCAGAGATTGACGAGCGCTTTCATGCCACTGATGCAACACTCATTCAACGTGAATATGCAACTCTCGATGTGATGGGATTCTCACTCGTCATTACTGCCACGGCAAACAACGTTGTTGACCAACAGATTTTCGAAGAATGTGAATCACTTGGCATTTGGGTGAACTCTGCCGACGACCCCGACCGCTGCACATTTACGTTGCCCGCCAGCATGCGCCGTGGCCGACTACTCATTACTTCTTCCACCGCTGGTGCGAGCCCTGCCATGTCTTCGTGGGTTCGCTCCACACTAGAAAACTCTATTGGCCCCGAGTTCGCTGAAGCAGTGGAAATACTTGCTGCGAAACGCGCTGCTTTTCATGCCGAAGGAACAAGCACAGAAGATGTCGATTGGGCACCGCTCATTGCTGCGGCTCTCGAACAAGCACGCAAGACAACACAGCAGGTAGCACCATGACTGTGTACCTAGTGGGCGCAGGCCCTGGTGACCCCGAACTCATTACCGTCAAAGCTGCGCGCCTCATTGCGCAGGCCGATGTCATTGTGCACGACCGCTTAGCTGACGACAGCATCATTCAGCTTGCTGCACCTGGCGTTGACCTCATCGACGTGGGCAAGAAACCCGGCAACCCCACGCCACAAGAAACCATCAATGCCCTTCTTGTGCACCTCGGTGCTCAAGGTCTCTGTGTGGTGCGCCTGAAAGGTGGTGACCCTTTTGTCTTTGGTCGCGGTGGCGAAGAAGCTGAAGCACTTATTGCAGCGGGAATTGCCTTCGAAGTAGTTCCCGGCATTACATCCGCTGTTGGCGTACCCGCCTATGCAGGAATTCCTGTTACACATCGCGGTTTGTCGGCATCGTTCACCGTGGTCACCGGTCATCGCGAGAAAGGTGGTTCGTCGGGCGTCAACTGGGAAGCACTTGCTGCAGTGGGCGGAACCATTGTGGTGCTCATGGGTGTAGCCGAACGAGGAATTATTGCCGAGCGACTCATTGCCGGTGGCCTTAGCCCCAACACACCAGTTGCCACAACTCGATGGGGCACTCGTGCAATGCAAGAAACAGTGCGCACCACTTTGAACGAACTTGGCAATACACCTTTGCAAGCACCGTGCACCATTGTGATTGGCGACGTTGCTGCGCTCAACTTTGCATGGCGCACAGAAACTCATGCACCTGAACTGATTT
>JANRCO010000075.1 GCA_030726975.1 Ilumatobacteraceae bacterium
CAACACCACCCCCAACAGTGACACCAGCTAACACACCAACAAGAAGTAACACCCCCGCTGACGTTCGCGAAAAAGACTTGGATTTGGAGTAATTAGTCATATGGCACCCGAAGTCACTTTGACCAAACCCGAGACCATGCCACCAAAAGCGTGCGAGAACTGTGAGTAAACCGTGTGAAAACCGCTCGACCCCACAACCGCAAACACCTACGCCAAAAGGTCTAACCCAAGGGACCGTTGGCACAAACAGATGATTAGTGAAAAGCCCGCACCACACGCATACGCCACCTGTATTGGTCTTAAACGCACTGCAATAACAAGTAATAGCCCATCAGATCGACGCGAATGGGAACTCGACTTAGGTTCAGCAGCCATTGGGCGCCCAGGCAACGGCGTTGGTCGGTACCCCGTAGGGGTTGAAGATATGGTTTCCTATCCACGGTTGGGCCCTGGGGCGAGAACTGTGAAAGTTCCACTTTGAGTGCCGTTTTCGCTACTGTTGGGACGCCCCGTTGCCCACGGCTTGACCCCTTTGTGACACATCCTCACGAATGGTGATTGCCCTAGGTGCGGGCACGACAACTCAAACGAATTGGGAGTACCCACATGGAAATGATTCCGTATCTAGCGGGAGGGTCCGCGATTGCGGCACTTCTTCTCGCAGTCTTCTTCTACAGAAATGTTGCAGCGGCCTCGCCTGGCGATGACCGCATGATCTTTTTGATGACAGAGATCCAAAAGGGCGCACGCGCATTCCTTAAAAAGGAGTACACCTGGGTGGCGTTCTTCGTTGCAGCCTTGGCCATCGTTCTCGCAATCGTCATTACCCCACTTGCCTCGGTGACCTACATTTTGGGTGCACTGTTGTCCGCTGGTGCGGGCTATGTAGGTATGACCGTTGCAACCATGGCAAACGCTCGTACTGCTGAGGCAGCCAAGCAGGGTCCTGGCAAAGCGCTTCCTATCGCATTTCGTGGTGGCGCTGTAATGGGTTTCACCGTTGCAGGACTCGCCTTACTTGGTCTTGTCGCTATTTATCTGGTCTTTGTGACGTGGATGGAAGTCGATGATGCCTTTGAAATTGTGACTGCATTTGGTCTCGGAGCTTCATCTATTGCGCTCTTTTCACGCGTTGGTGGCGGTATCTATACCAAAGCAGCAGACGTCGGCGCAGACCTCGTGGGCAAAGTAGAAGCCGGTATTCCCGAAGACGACCCACGTAACCCGGCAACAATTGCCGACAACGTGGGCGACAACGTGGGTGACGTAGCCGGAATGGGCGCCGACTTGTTCGAGTCGTACGCAGGCTCAATCATTGCGCCAATTTCACTTGTTGCCTTTGCGATGGGTCTTTCAGCAGATAAAGCTGGCGCAACTGAACTGGTGCAAAACGGTGGATACTCCACCATTGCATTGCTGATGTTCCCGCTTGCTATTGCCTTTGTGGGCATGGTGGCTTCCATCCTGGGCTCATTCTTTGTCCGTGGTGGCGACTCCACCGATTCACACGCTTTGAGCAAGGCGCTTCATATGGGCACCAATGTGGCCATGGGAATTACCGCTGTTGCAACAATTGCTTTGTCCTACTGGTTGTTTGGCGACAGCGATAAGCCATGGGGTATGGCCGTTGCTGTTGTCGGTGGACTTCTCGTGGGATGGGCATTAGGCAAAACTGCTGAGTTCTACACCTCAGATCAATTCTCCACTGTGAAAAAGATTGCTCGGCAATCAGAGACCGGTCCGGCAACAACTGTGCTCGCAGGTATTTCGTCTGGCATGGCGTCGGTCGCCTCATCTGTGGCTTTGATTCTTGTTGGTGTCGGCCTTGCCTATTGGGGTGGCGAACAAGCCCTTGGCAACGTCGATGCAGGCGTTCCTGGTGGCATCTATGGCATTGCTTTGGCAGCAGTTGGCATGTTGGCCACCACTGGTGTTGTTGTCTCTGTTGATGCTTACGGTCCCATTTCAGACAATGCCGGCGGTATTGCCGAGATGGCCCACCTTGATCCAAGCGTGCGTAAAGTCACCGATGCTCTTGACTCATTGGGTAACACCACTGCAGCAATTGCAAAAGGTTTCGCCGTAGGTTCAGCTGCTCTCACTGCTCTTGCTTTGTTCAAGAGTTTTGAATACGCAGTTCTCGATGCAAGCGGCGCAGAAAAGATTGCACTCAATCTCAACGTCGGTGATGTTGAAGTCTTCATCGGATTGTTTATTGGTGCGGGACTTCCATTCTTGTTTGCAGCACTCACCATCGACGCAGTCGGTCGTGCGGCCAACAAGATGATCGAAGAAGTGCGTCGTCAGTTCCGAGAGATTCCAGGTTTGCGTGAAGGCAAAGAAGGAGTCATCCCCGACTCTGCACGTTGCGTTGCAATTTCAACTGAAGCATCGTTGCGCGAAATGATTATCCCTGGTTCATTAGCTGTAGTGGTACCACTTGTGGTGGGCTTCGTGAGTGTTGACGCACTTGGTGGCTTACTTGCAGGTGCTCTCGTCACAGGCTTTGCACTTGCCATCTTCATGTCAAATGCAGGTGGAGCATGGGACAACGCTAAGAAATACATCGAAGCTGGTGCACACGGTGGCAAGGGTTCAGACCCACACAAAGCCGCTGTTGTGGGCGACACCGTGGGTGACCCTTTCAAAGACACCTCAGGGCCTGCGATGAACATCTTGATCAAGGTAATGACCATCGTTTCCTTGGTGTTTGCCTCAGCGTTCGTCTAATACGTACCTTCAAAAGGGCCTGGGCAGAAATGCTCGGGCCCTTTTTTTGTGCCTTCTTTCCTTTGGCGCGCAAGATTTGGTGATAAGAGTTTGGGATGCTTCGACGCCACCGACAGCTGTTTATTGCACTTGCCCTCACCGCACTAGCGGCGTGTAGCACGAATGAGCCACGAGCTGCCACAGAGCAGTCACGCGTGGCTTATGACTTCACTGCTCAAGCCGTCGCTGCGAACTGGTCGGTGCAAAACGACACAGTCATGGGAGGCGTTTCCGAGAGCTCCCGTACTTGGGTTGACAAACAGATGGTCTTTTCAGGAAATCTGTCACTAGAAAATAATGGTGGCTTTGTCTCGTGCTTTGGCCCATTCGACGAAAAACTAGCGACTCTGATAAGTGGAACAGATGCTCTTTATTTACGCGCCACAGGCGATGGCAAAACATATCTCTTCCAACTCCGCGGGGATGACGGCACCAACTACATACAGCGATTCACTTCGACTACGAAGATAGATGAGATGTACGTGCTACCGCTGTCGGACTTCACATCTGTCGACTGGAGACTCACTGAAATTGTCGATGCCCCAGCGATAGAGACGAGCAACATTTATCAAATGGGCATTTACCTTGTCGACGAACAAACCGGGCCATTTAGAATTGCCATTTCGTCAATCGGTATCACGCCTCAATCATCATTGTGATGAAGTTCATCCAACTGTTTCAGATTCTTCTTTCGTAGCGCGACCCACAGATTGAGCCCCGCCGCCCTTCAACAAGAGCATGGAAAGACCCGCAGCAACAACCGAAGCAAGAAGAATGGCCAGCTTGGCATTTTCTTGTTGTATTGGGTCGGTGAGAGCAAGCTCAGTGATGAACATTGCCACGGTGAATCCAATTCCCGCTGCCATTCCCACACCCACTATTTGTCTCGTTGTAGAACCTTCAGGGCGATCAGACATTCCAGATCGAACAGCTATGCGAGTTGCTAAGGCTACTCCTAATGGCTTACCCAATATGAGTCCGAAGAAGACACCCCACGTAATTGCCGAGCCAGCTGCGTCGCCTAGGCCATCGAGTGAAAGATGAATGCCACTATTGGCGAGAGCAAATATGGGGACAAAGAGAAAGCTTGACCATGGGTGCAATACATGCTGCAACCACTCAACCACAGACTCTGAATCTCTCGCTTTGTTGCACAAAGAGCTGGGGTCCACA
>JANRCO010000076.1 GCA_030726975.1 Ilumatobacteraceae bacterium
GTGAAATGCCCATTTGCTCGACGTCTTTGGGGTTGGTGAATGCGTTGACAAAAACCAACTGCAACTGCGTGGGGGCAACCGAGACCACTTCGCTGGGGGCAGGGTTTGATGACGACAAGGTGTTATCGCCAGCGGCATGGGAAATGCTCGGGAAAAAGAGGCTGGCACCGGCGGCGAGGAGGCTCCCCGCAATGATGATCTTCCTCAAAAAACGACCCATGACCTCTAGACGGTAGCCAATGGAAGGCCAAGGGCCATATCACCTACTCGGTAGGCTCAGTGAAATGGCCGTTCAATCGCTCTATCGACGTTACCGGCCGCGGCGCTTTAGCGAGTTGCGCGGGCAAGACCATGTGGTGCGCGCCTTGCGTAATGCAGTCATCAACGAACGCGAGGGTCAGGCCTACCTCTTTTCTGGTCCGCGTGGTACGGGTAAGACCTCCACTGCGCGCATCTTGGCAAAAGTGCTCAACTGCGAAACACCCATTGAAGGCGAACCCTGTTGTACGTGCCCCTCATGTGTGGCTGTTGAAGCGGGTACAAGTTACGACGTCATTGAATTAGACGCAGCGAGCAACAACGGTGTCGACGACATTCGCGAACTCATCGACCATGCAGCACTGGGTAACCCAGGCCGACATCGTGTGTTCATTCTCGACGAAGTTCATATGTTGTCAAAAGGTGCCGAAGCAGCATTGTTAAAAACCTTGGAAGAACCGCCAAGCCATGTTGTTTTTGTTTTAGCTACAACAGACCCGCAAAAAGTAAGTGAAACCATTCGCAGTCGCACGCAGCACTTGCAATTTCATTTGTTGCCCATGCACGACCTCGAAGAACACGTCAAGTTTGTTATTAGCGATGCGGGTCTCTCGGTCACGCCAGAAGCAATTGCGCAAGTATTGGTGCAAGGTGGAGGAAGTGCTCGCGATACATTGTCGGCGCTTGAACTTGTTGCTGCAAGTGGTGGCGAAGCCGACCACTCGGTCAACCTCGACGAATTCATTGAAGCCATTATTGAAAACGACCCAGCACGTGCGCTTGCTGCAGTTGCTTATGCAGTGCAACAAGGTCGCGACCCGCGCTCACTTTCTGAAGAACTCATTCGTTATTTGCGCGATGGGTTTTTATCGCAAATGGCTCCAGAACTTGTTCAACTTCCTGCCGAGCGCATCGACTATGTCGCACAATGGGCACAACGTATGGGCAATGGCACCCTCGTGCGTTCCATGGAAGTACTCGGCGACATGTTGGTAGAAATGCGCCGTGCGCCCGATGCGCGTCTGTTGTTTGAAGTAGCAATGGTACGTATTTCTCACGTTGCAGAATCTGGCGATTCATCGGCACTCGTTGCGCGCATTGAACGTTTAGAAAAATTAGTAGAGCGTGGTGGAGTAGCCCCGGCACAAGCAGCATCTGCGCCACCACCTGTTGACCCAACAACTGGCAGAGCAAAACTCGGCGGAGCAGTGCGGCAAAGCATGGGCAACACTGGGCCTATTGCCCGCCCACAAGCACCGAGTGCGCCGCCTGCAACTGTTGTAACAAATACTCCTGCACCAGCCAAGTCTGTTGGCACGGTGGGTGAAATGTGGCCAAGTGTTTTAGCGTCGCTCAAGCCTTTGGTGCGTGCTTTGTATAGCCCATGTGTTGTTGGTGTGTCATCGGTTGATGCAGTTACTTTGAACGCACCTAATGCTGTGCACAAAGAACGTTGTGCCGATCACTTGGCAGTTGTGGCAAGTGCTTATGAGTCGACAATGGGAGTTGCTATCAACGTCACACTTGGCGTGAGTGAAACAACAGCAAAAGACCCCACCGACCGTGTAGCTAAGGCACGTAAGCCAGAGCCCGCCACCGATGAAGTTCCCCACGACGACATCGACCCCGGTGAACTTGTCGATGCGCCACTTGTTCCTGTTGTGTCACCACTCGATCAAATCACGAAAGCATTTCCCGGTACTCGTGTGGTGAACGAAGGTAAAAATAAGTGAGTGCTTAAACGCCTCCGTTGCAGGCACTCATCGATGAACTGGGTCGGCTTCCAGGTGTGGGGCCAAAGTCTGCGCAACGTATTGCATTTCATTTGTTGAAAACGCCCGGTGACGATGTGCGTCGACTCGCACATTCCATTATTGACGCAAAAGAAAAAGCACGTTTCTGCGATATCTGTTTCAACATTGCAGAAAACAACTTGTGTCCTATATGTGAAGACCAACGTCGCGACTCTTCGGTGTTGTGTGTAGTGGAAGATTCGCGCGATGTGGTGGCCATTGAAAAAACTGGCGCCTTTCGCGGTCGCTATCACGTGTTACAAGGCGCCATTCACCCCATGGAAGGCATTGGCCCCGAGCAGTTGAAAATTCGCGAATTGCTCAGCCGGCTCGGGCCAGAAAATGTGCAAGAAATTATTGTGTGTACCAACCCCACCGTCGAGGGTGATGTGACGGCAATGTATTTAGCGCGCACCATGAAAACTCTTGCGGTGAAAGTCACTCGTATTGCCAGCGGGCTTCCTGTGGGTGGCGACTTGGAATACGCAGACGAACTCACACTTGGGCGTGCCATTGAAGGCCGCCAGCTCCTACACGACTAAATGTTTGGCAATGGGCGATGGCTTGTAAATGGTGTGCTTGCCGCTCAGCGCATAAGTCAAAATGCACACAATGCAATATGCAGGGAGTGCGTTCCACCCGAAGAGTTCAATGCCAATCACAATGCAAGTGAGTGGCGTGTTCGATGCCGCTGCAAAAACCGCAATGAGCCCGAGGGCCGCGAAGAGCGGAACAGATGCATGCGTGACACGCGCGAATTGCGCACCAGCAAGAGCACCAATAATGAAAAGTGGGAAAACTTCTCCGCCAACAAAGCCAGTTCCCAGCGACACCGCGGTGAAGAGAAGTTTCCACAAACATGCAAGCGCGGCGAGGCCTACTGCACCAGTAAGTGCGCCTTCTAAGAGAGGTATTGAGATACCGAGGTAGGCACGAGTGCCTGAGATTGCTACACAGCCCAAAATGATGAAGCCGCCAATGACAGGACGCAGTGGTGGAAATGTAATCAGCTTCGCCATCATCTTTTTGATGCGATGTTCAAGTTGGATGAAAGCAACGGCGATGAGTGCAAACACCCCTGAGGCAACGAGGCAACGCCACAACACCGACCATCCGAAGTTCAGATTTTCGATGTTTGGAGTAGGGAAGTGTTCCACCCCGCACGCTTCGACGGTGAAATAAGCAACGGCACTTGCCGCAAATGCAGGGATCACTGCAGAAACATGCAGCCTCGTTTTGCGTTGAATCTCAAGACCGAAAAAGGCGCCGGCAATGGGAACACCAAAGAGCCCACCAAAACCTGCAGCAACGGCGATGACTAAAAAGACGCGACGAATGTTGTAATTTGGCGATACTTTGCGCGCAACTGCATCGGTCACACTTGCGATGATTTGCACAATGGCACCTTCACGACCCACCGAGGCGCCAACGAGATGCGAAGCAACGCTGCCGCTCCAAATCATCGGTGCCATGCGCGTCGGAACTTCTGCTCCGGGAACATGAATGGCATCGAGCACCAAGCTGGTGCCACCGGTAACGGGGTTGCCCCACTTGTAATACATGAGGCCAACTAATCCGCCGGCAATAGGCAAGAGAAAGATCAGCCATTCATTGTTGATGCGCGTGGTAGTTGCCCAATTCAGCGAGCCAAGAAATGCTGCAGAGAGCAAGCCACCTATAGCGCCAATGGCGATAGCAGCAAAAAGAGAAAGAAAGAATTGCTTAGAGTGAGCGAACAACGAGTGCATCGCCTTGTCCGCCACCGCCGCAGAGTGATACGGCACCAAGGCCACCACCACGACGACGCAGCTCATGCAAAACGGTGAGCGCCAAACGGTTTCCACTCATGCCGATGGGGTGACCCAAAGCAATTGCGCCGCCGTTGACGTTGACGATGCTGTCGCTGATGCCGAGTTCTTTCATGGAAGCAATACCCACTGCGGCAAATGCTTCGTTAATTTCAAAGAGGTTGATGTCGGATACTTTGAGACCAGCGCGACTTAATGCTTTCAAGATGGCATTGCTGGGCTGATGCAAAAGCGATGCATTGTCGGGGCCGGCAACCATTCCGTACGACACCACTTCACCAAGTGGTTTCACGCCACGTGCTTCAGCAGCTTTTTTGCTCATCACCACAACAGCACTTGCGCCATCGCTGAGTTGCGAAGCATTACCTGCAGTAATGGCACCATCTTTTTCAAATGCTGGCTTGAGTGTTGCGAGTGAATCCATGGTGGTGTTTCCACGCACGCCTTCGTCGGTGCTAATGACCACAGGGTCACCTTTACGTTGTGGAATGGTGATGGGCGCAATTTCGTCGGCAAATTTGCCGGCAGCAATTGCTGCTGCAGCGCGTATGTTGCTTTGCACGGCGAATTGATCTTGCACATCGCGACCAATGCCGCCTTCCGTGTAGCGCTCGGTTCCTAAGCCCATCAGGCATGCATCGAATGCGCACCACAAACCATCTTTAATAATGGCGTCGGCGAGTTCGGTGTTGCCGTAGCGAAAACCACTGCGTGCTCCGGATGCGATGTAAGGAGCATTGGTCATGCTTTCCATACCGCCGGCAATAACGATGTCGGCTTCGCCCGCAGCAATCATTTGGTCGGCAAGATAGATGGTGTTCAAACCCGACAAGCACACTTTGTTGATGTTGACTGCAGGAACGCTCATGGGAATTCCGGCCTTCACCGCCGCTTGGCGTGAGGGAACTTGACCCTGGCCTGCCATGAGAACCTGGCCCATGAGAACGTGTTCTACCTCTTCTGGCTTCACGCCTGCTCGAGCGAGGGCTTCAGCAATGGCGATGCCCCCCAGTTCGGCTGCAGAGAAGCCAGCAAGTGCACCGCTGAGCTTTCCAATAGGTGTACGTGCTCCGGCGACAATGTATGAACCTGACATGTGTTCAAGGTTACCCATTTCGCGGGTTGTTGGCGTGGCGAAGCCGTGACTCCTCAGTAACCTCGCATCGTGGAAGATATTAGAAACGCCATTTTGTCGGGGGCCGATGCCGCAACAATTGCCGCCCTGCCCATCCCTGCAACGTATCGGGGGGCTCATGTACGCCTCAGCGATGTCGAGATGTTTGCTGGGCTTGAGTCTCATGAAAAAGACCCTCGCAAGAGTATTCATGTAGGTGAAGTGCCCACACCAGAGCTTGCACCCGACGAGGTGTATGTCGCAGTCATGGCTTCCTCCATCAACTTCAATACCGTGTGGACCAGCATTTTTGAACCCATCCACACTTTTGGCCCGATGCAACGCTTGGGTCGCGAAAGCGAGTTAGCCAAGCGTCACGATCGTGACTATCAAGTCATTGGTAGCGATGCATCGGGTGTTGTATTGAAAGTGGGCGCTGCTGTGCGCACCTGGAAACCTGGCGACAAAGTAACGGTGCATTGCAACCACGTAGACGACCAAGATCAAAGTGCACACAACGACTCGATGATGGCGAGCAACCAACGCATTTGGGGTTATGAAACAAACTTTGGTGGCCTTGCCGACATGGCAGTGGTGAAAGCAAACCAACTCATGCCCAAGCCCGCGCATCTGTCATGGGAAGAAGCAGCAGTGAATGCTCTGTGCAACAGCACGAGCTATCGCATGTTGGTATCGCAAAACGGTGCACGGATGAAACAAGGTGATGTTGTTCTCATTTGGGGTGCAACTGGTGGTATCGGTGCATATGCCGTTCAATATGTGTTGAACGGTGGAGGCATTCCTGTTGGTGTAGTCAGTTCGCCAGACAAGGCAGAAATCTTGCGTGAAATGGGTTGTGAAGCAGTTATCGATCGCAAAGCAGCTAACTACAAGTTCTTCAATGAAGATGGCTCGCACAATGAAAAAGAATGGCGCCGCTTGGGCAGCGATATTCGTGCTCTTGTGGGTGAAGACCCCGACATTGTGTTTGAGCACCCTGGTCGTTCCACCTTTGGCGCGTCGATGTACGTGGTGAAGCGCGGTGGCACGGTCGTCACCTGTGCAGCCACTAGCGGATTCATGCTCGAGTTCGATAACCGCCATTTCTGGATGCGCCTGAAGAAGCTCGTGGGGAGCCATTTTGCGAACTATCGCGAAGCCTGGGAAGCCAATCGGCTCATCGGTAAAGGAATGATCCATCCTGTGATGTCGCAGGTATTTTCCTTAGAAGATGTAGGGGAAGCCGCCTACCAGGTGCACCACAACATGCACGAAGGGAAACTCGGCATCTTGTGCTTGGCCACTGAGGAAGGTTTAGGCATTGACGACCCCGAACTGCGCGCCAAAGTGGGCGAAGAAAATATCAACCGATTCCGCCGTGCAGGCGTGTGACGTGAGACGATAGAGACATGCTGTTAACCGAAATTGATCATGTAGCAATTGCTGTCAGAGATCTTGAAGCTGCCATCGACTACTACCGCCGTGCATTTGGTGCCGAAGTAGAACACCGCGAAATCGTAGAGAGCGATGGAGTAGAAGAAGCACTGTTGAAAGTTGCAGAAAGCTATGTGCAACTCCTCACGCCAACAAATGAAAACTCACCCGTCGCAAAGTCAATTGAAAAGCGTGGCGAAGGCTTGCACCACATTGGTTACCGTGTCGAGAATTGCGCAGTTGCATTGCAAGCAATGATCGACGCAGGTGCAATTGCACTCGACAAAGCACCACGGCCTGGTAGCCGCGGCACCACTGTTGCTTTCATTCATCCGAAAAGCAGCTTTGGCACACTGATTGAACTAGTGCAGGAATAAGACCACGGTTCTTTTCGCAGGTTTGTTGGGCCTCGTTGGCGGCGCTTGGGTAGTTCTCACTGCACAGCGCAACGTTGCTCGTATTGCGCACTCCGCATTCCACTTCGGAATTGCCGAACGTTGTGCAATTGTTTTGTGCACCATCGACATTGCCATGTTGCTCGCTCAGTCAGCCGACCGTTGGTTTGCTGCCATAGGTCTCGTCATCATTGGGTGTGGCCTCATCGCTATTGGCATTATCGATGCCATCACCCATCGCGTGCCGCGCTACATCAATGGCCTCGCCATTACGTTGGGCGTTCCACTCTTAGCTCTCGATGCCGTTATTCATTGGGATCTCGGCAATCTTTTACGCGCTGGTGTGGGTGCACTTGCACTCTTTGCTTTTTTCGTTGCGTTGAAATCAGTGGCGCAGGGAAGTTTTGGCAAAGGAGACGTGCTCTTGGCTCCCATTGTTGGTTTTGCACTTGCCTACAACAGTTGGGGTGCTTTGCTCAATGGCGTTGTGGCCATCTTCCTCATTGGCGGAGTGGTGAGCGCAGTCTTGTTGCTCACTGGTCGTGTTTCACGCAAGAGTCGCATCGCCTTTGGTCCGTACATCGTTGCCGGAACATTGCTCGCTCTCATCATCTAGAAAAACCTGCGTCCTTTACCTTCTAGGATGCACGTATGAGCGAACTTGAAGACCGACTCGCCGTTGGCGACATCATCATCCGTTATGCCAATTCCATCGATCAACTCGATTACGACCGTTATTGCACCTGTTTTACCGAAGACGTCGTGGTGTCGGGCTTCGGGGCCGAACCCATTGTTGGCTTAAGCGCGTATCGCCCTTGGGTAACAGCAGCGCGAAATAAATATGGTCGCACGCAGCATCTCATTGGCAATATTCAAGTAACTGTCAACGGTGACACTGCAACATTGCGCAGTTATGTACAAGCAACCCACGAGTTGCCTGCCGACCCCGATCACCTCATTATTTTGTGGGCTGCCTATAACGACAAGTTGGTGCGCACTAGTGAGGGTTGGAAAATTACGCATCATGAACTTGAGCGACTCGTCAATGTGCGGCGCGTTGCGGCAGCAACACTCTAAATTTCGGAGAAAGAGAAATACGCGTGAAAGTTCATCTTGTTGACGGAACCTATGAGTTGTATCGCCAGCACTATGGCCAAGCAACAAAACACACAACGCCGCCGCCGTTTGCGGCAACTATTGGAGTGCTCTCTTCAACGCTGCAACTTATTGCTGACGGGGCAACTCATGTTGGCGTTGCATCCGATCACATTATTGAAAGTTTTCGTAACGACCTGTACGACGGCTACAAAACAAGTGAGGGCATGGAGCCCGTCATATTGCATCAAATTCCTTTAGTGGAAGATGCACTGCGTGCCTTGGGTGTTGTGGTGTGGGCGATGGAAGAGTTTGAGGCCGACGATGCATTAGGCTCCGCTGCGCGTGTTGCTGCACATGACAAACGTGTTCAACAAGTAGTGATGCTCACGCCCGACAAAGATTTAGGTCAGTGCGTTGAAGGCAAGCGAGTCGTGCAGTTCGACAGGCGAAACAACATTGTTATCGACGATGCAGCCGTACGTGAAAAATTTGGTGTGGGGCCAGCATCTATTGCCGATTACTTGGCTCTTGTTGGCGATACATCTGATGGCTTCCCCGGGCTCGCGGGTTGGGGCGCAAAGAGTGCAGCAACAGTGTTGGCTAAGTATGAACACATCGAGGCAATTCCCGACGATGAAACCACGTGGGAAGTTGTGGTGCGAGGTGCGGCAAAACTTGGGCTCACCTTGCGAGAGAACCGTGAGCTTGCAGCGCTGTTCAAAAAAATTGCAACTGTGGTGACCACGGTGAATGTGGGCGCGGTTGACGACTGGCAATGGCATGGCCCAACGGCAGAATTTTCTGCATTGTGTGACGACTTGGGAAGCCCCCAATTGGCCAAACGAGCAACAACGTTGGCCCAGTCGCGTTAACAACGACTGAGGCACCGGCCAGGCGATCTGCGGCACACGCCTTGTCCCGATGGAGGCTGCTGCCTTCCGGCCCTGACCTGGTTTGCGGGCAGACGTTGCACAGGACCCGACCGGCACCTCACTCGCTGCTGAAGTCAGGCTATCGCTCGCTAGCCTCACGTCCGCTAGTGAATTTTAGGAAGGGTGCGAGAGCGGCCGAATCGGCACGCTTGGAAAGCGTGTGAAGTGAAAGCTTCCGTGGGTTCGAATCCCACCCCTTCCGCCATGACAGACATGTCGAACATCCACCTTGAAGCGATGCAAGCGGCTCTCGATGAAGCGCGCCTTGCTTTCGCACATGGCGACGTGCCGGTGGGTGCGGTGGTGCTTCACAACGGCGAAATCATTGCCCGCCGCCACAACGAACGAGAGTTCGCTCACGACCCGACTGCGCACGCTGAAGTGCTGGCATTACGCGATGCAAGCCAAAAGCTTGGTAGCTGGCGTTTAGATGAGTGCACTCTTGTTGTCACTCTTGAACCATGTGTCATGTGTGCGGGTGCCGCGCAATCTTCTCGCATTGGCCGACTTGTTTATGGAGCTGCCAACTTTGAAGCAGGGGCAACAGCCAGTTTGTACAACGTGATGAGTGATCCTCGCCTTGGTCATAATCCGCCTGTAGAACACGGACTGCTTGCAGGAGAGTCAGCAGCACTGTTGAAAGATTTCTTCGCCTCTAAACGTTCGTAGCGCCGATAAACTGCTCAACGGAAGGGTGCCAGAGCGGACGAATGGAACGGTCTCGAACACCGTCGTGGTGTCACAGCCACCGTGGGTTCAAATCCCACCTCTTCCGCCACTACGAAGGGTTCTCGGCGCGGTGTGTCCCGTAAATCGTGACATACCGCGCCGATAACACTCATAGTTATGTGCAGGTCGACTCGTTCTTGGGTGCTTCGAGCTTGACGAGGTAAGTATCGACTAATCCGTTCACACATTTTCCGGTTCCGTACCCTGTGTGTTGGTTTCCCGTCACCGTAATGAGCCGTCCGTCGTTCATCGCTGCTGCCATCTTGCGCGACGATGCAAGTGGGGTTGCTGCATCACCCGTGGTGCCTATCACCACAATGGGCACATTCCCCGCGTTGCTCACTTCTACTTGCGGTACTGAAGGCACTGGCCACAGTGTGCAGTTGTAACCAGCAGAAAAATAGGCACCCAGACGAGGGGCGACTGCAGTGAACTGGGGAATATATGAATCAACTTCTTCCACCGACGTTGCGCCCTGGTCATCTACGCAAGAAATTGCGGTGAATGCTTCTAACAAGTTGTCGTATGTTCCGTCGCTACGGCGTTGGTAGTAGTCGTCGTACAAGGCGAGCAAACCTGTGGCATCGGGAACTTTTGGGTCAGTTGCATCGGCAAGTGCTTCAGCAAATGTTGGCCATAGTGAGTCGGAATACATCGCATCAATTGCAGCAGTGTATGCAATGCCTTCATTGACCAATGTTCGTTTTGAGCTCACAAAGAGTGGGTCGCGCTCGAGGCGCACCATGAGTTTGTCGAATACTTCTGCAGGTTTACCCTCGTTATAAATGGGGCAGGTTTCGCGTGTGGCGCAATCGGCAAAGAAAGCATTGAGTTGGCCTTCAAAACCAGCGGCTTGGTCGAGCCCGCCTTGCAAAAAAGAAGCATTGGGGTCGGCCGCACCATCGAAAACAGCAGCGCGCACAGTGTTGGGGAAAAGGTTGACCCAATGTGCACCGAGCTCGCTGCCATAGGAAAAACCGAAAAATGAAATGGTCTCTTCATCGAGTGCTCTGCGAATCATGTCTATGTCGCGAGCACTGGCAATGGTCGAAATGTAGGGCAAAATCTCGCCGCTGTTTTTTTCACATTCAGCGTTGAAGCGCCGGGCATCGTCGACAAGCGCAAGTTTTTCTTCTGGTGTGTTGGGTGTGACATCAGAAGCGAAATAGGAATCGTATTCATCAACACAGTCAACAAATGGAGTTGATGCGCCAGTTCCTCGAGGGTCGAAGGCAACGATGTCGAAGTGATCGAGAATGGTTTGTGAAAAATAGAAGCCGGCATCGGGTGCCATGGAAGCACTCTCAGCGCCTGGCCCACCGCGATTCACAATGAGTGAACCAATGCGCTTCTTTGCGTCTTCGGCGCTGTGTACTTTCAGATTCAATGTAAACGTGCCGATGGCGGGGTCTTCATAGCTGTACGGGACCTTGATGATGCCGCACTTAATGCCCTTTGGCTCACTTGGTGAACATTTGTCCCACACGATGGGGCTAAGAGGCAGTGGAACTGTGGTGGAGGTGGCAATTGGTGCAGAGGCGGTGGTTGCCACCGCGGTGTCGTCGACTGCGAGATCGAGAGTTTCCACCGTGGGAGCAGATGATGCTCCACAGGCAGAAACGAGCAAGGCGCCCATGAGAAGAAATGGGGCGATGAAGCGACGGCGCATATGTTCGTAGGCTACGACCTCTAGCCTGATCTATGTGCGCATGAACCCTCACATGATGTTGCCGGGTGACCCCGATGCGGTTTCTGGAACCAAAATTGAACGCCAGGCTCTGCGGCGGGCATGGGTTTTTGCCCAGCCATACAAGTGGGCCATTGTTGGTTTCTTATCCTCCATTCTTGTGTCGGCGCTCTTGGCGCTGGCCCCACCACTTCTTTTTCGCGCCATACTCGACCACTCCATTCCCCAGAACAACAAAGGGCAAATCACCGTCTTGGCGGCCTTTCTTGTGGCTGCAGCACTAGGAGACGCAGTGCTGGCTATTTTGCAGCGCTGGTATTCCTCTCGTATTGGTGAAGGCCTCATTTATGACTTGCGTGTTGCACTGTTCGACAAAGTGCAGCAAATGCCCATTGCTTTTTTTACGCGAACACAAACGGGATCACTCATTAGCCGACTCAATAACGATGTTGTTGGTGCACAAACCGCAGTCACCAGCACATTGGGCAGTGTGGTGTCGAATGTCGTTGTACTCATCACCACCTTGGCCGCGATGCTTGCACTTGAATGGCGTCTCACATTGTTGTCTCTTGTTGTGCTGCCAGTCTTTATCATTCCGGCGAAAAGAGTAGGCGCAAAACTTCAAACTATTGCGCGTGAACAAATGGGTTTGAACGCTGAAATGAATACGCAAATGACTGAGCGTTTCAATGTGTCGGGTGCATTGCTGGTGAAACTCTTTGGTCGTCACAGCGAAGAGGTGGGGGCATTCTCACGGCGCGCAGGAAGAGTGCGCGATATTGGCATTCGATCTGCTTTGTACGGTCGTATCTTTTTCGTTGCACTTGGGCTCGTAGGCGCAGTAGGTGCCGCAGCCATTTATGGTGTGGGCGCACACTTAGTGGTTGATGGCGGCATCACCGCAGGAACTCTTGTTGCAATGGCGGCATTTGTTCAACGTATTTACCAGCCTCTCACGGGCTTAACGAATGCTCGTATTGAAGTGATGACTGCGTTTGTGAGTTTTGAAAGAGTTTTCGAAGTGCTTGATGCGCCAGTGTCTATTCAAGATGCGCCCGGAGCAATTGATCTTGTCGATGCGCGTGGTGAACTTGAACTACGCAATGTGACTTTCCGCTATCCAGCAGGGCATTCAGTTTCTATTGGCTCCTTAGAGGCTGCAGGTGTGATGCAAGGTGTCGACCCCGATACCGACGTATTGCAAAACATCAGCTTGCATGTGCAGCCTGGTGAAACCATTGCACTCGTTGGAGTGAGTGGGGCAGGAAAGAGTACGCTCGCGTCACTCATCCCACGGTTATACGACGCAACAGCGGGGTCAATTCTCATTGACGGGCAAGATGTTAAAAATCTCACGCAACGTTCGGTGCAAAATGCAATTGGAGTGGTATCGCAAGATCCACATCTTTTTCACGAAAGCATTGGAGCAAACTTGCGTTATGCAAAACCCAATGCAACCGATGATGAACTACGAGCAGCGTGCGAAGGAGCACAGATATTCGACACCATTGCGGCTCTTCCCGAAGGGTTGAACACTCTGGTCGGAGAACGTGGCTACCGCATGTCGGGTGGAGAAAAACAGCGCCTTGCCATTGCGCGTCTGCTGTTAAAAGACCCAGCCATCATGATTCTCGATGAGGCAACAAGTCACCTCGATAACGAAAATGAAGCAGCAGTGCAAGTAGCACTTGAAGCAGCGCTGCGCGGGCGTACTGCATTGGTCATCGCACACCGTTTGTCTACGGTGCGCCGTGCAGATCGAATAGTGGTGCTCGATGCTGGCCATCTTGTTGAGGAAGGAACGCATGAAGAACTTATGGAACGCAAAGGTCTCTATGCGGCCCAAGTGCACGCAGGTGAACTAGGGCAATGAGCGACGAACTCGACCTGGGTGCAACAACAGAGGCATTTGGAGTACGCCAATTTATTGGCAAGGTAAACCACGCAATGAAGAGCACCTTTACTCCAGGTATTTGGGTGCATGGTGAAATTGAATCGTGGTCAAATCGAACACAGCATGCATATTTTCAACTTGTTGAGCGCGATGAAAAAGGCACTGCAACTATTCATGTCTCTCTTTTTGCAAACAACCTTCGCCGCCTACAACCGCTGTTGCGCCAGCACCGCCTTACTTTGCAAGATGGCGTGAAGGTAAAAGTATTTGGAGTTCCTGACGTTTATGACGGCAGTGGAAAATTCAGTTTAAAAATTTCGGACATTGATCCGCGTTTTACGCTCGGCGACCTTGCTGCGGCACGCGATGAAATTGTGAAGCGCCTCATTGCTGGTGGTTTATACGACGAAAACCGTGAGCGCGAACTACCTGCAGCCCCTTTACGCTTAGGCATCATTACCAGCGTTGGTTCAGCGGCCTGGCACGATGCAATGCATGAGTTAGAAGAGTCGGGCATCGGATTCGATATCAAAGTGGCAAACGTGCGCGTACAGGGCGACGAAGCAATTCCTACGATTGTTGAAGCAATTTGGGCGCTCGGGTCGCGCACCGATCTCGATGTTATTTTGCTCATGCGCGGTGGTGGTTCACGTACCGACCTGGCGTGCTTCGATGCAGAAGAAATAGCTGTTGCCATTGCCCAATGTGGGTTACCGGTGTTCACAGGCATTGGTCACGAAATCGACCACAGTATTGCCGACGAAGTTGCCTATGCCTCATATAAAACTCCAACTGCATGTGCTTCGGCAATATGTGAGTTGGTCAACGAATACGTTGAAGAAACAGAAGACGTGTGGGCGAGCATTGCAGGTATCGCTCAGCAGCAATTAGCACTGGCCGAGAGTCGTTTAAATGAACGAGGAAACGCCATCCGAACAAAAGCAATTACTGCTGTCGAGCGGGCGCACACGCATGTGGCACTCAGTGCAAGTCGGCTTGCTACACGGCCTATATCGCTCTTAGCCACGCACGAGTCGCAAGTGAACTATTTGGCAGAGCGTGTTCGCCTTCTCGACCCGGTCAACACCATGGCCCGCGGGTGGAGCATTACACGCACAGCCACGGGTGTGACTCTGCGTAAAGCAGGCGATGCAATTTCTGGTGACGACATTGTCACCACTTTTTCTGATGGCACTGTTGTGAGTACGGTGAAATAAGGAGCAAAGGGAAATCACTATGGCCAAGAAAACACAAGACAGCGAATTGGGAATTGATGAGTTGGGTTACAGCGAAGCACTTGCTGAACTTGAAACCATTCTCAAAAGTTTGGAGTCCGACTCTGTCGATGTCGATGTATTAGCGACAAAAGTTCAGCGGGCTGCTGCGCTCATTTCACTGTGCCGAAGCAAAATCAGTGCTGCTCGCTTGCATGTGGAACAAGTCGTCGGAGAAATCGATGCCTCCTAGTGGAGCACCCTCGGCGCAACCCGGTGCTCCAGCATTTCTTGTAGAACTCGCAACGCGTGTAGAGACCTATTTGGCCCAACTCATTGCCGCTGAAGAAGCGCGTTGGGTTGAAGTGAACCCCACGCTCGCTGTTCCCTTCAGCGAAATGAGAGGGCTAGTGCTTGCTGGCGGAAAGCGATTGCGTCCGGCATTTTGTTATTGGGGGAGCATTGCCACCGGAGCAGACCCCAGCGATGAACGCATTGTGCGCACCGGCGCGGCATTGGAGTTGCTCCACGCCTTTGCCCTCTTCCACGATGACATCATGGATGGTTCCCTAACGCGCCGTGGTGTGCAAACCACTCATGTACGCCACAGTGCGTTGCACGTCGAGCAGGCGCTCGACGGTGACGCCACCCGATATGGCGATGGTGTTGCACTTCTCATTGGCGACCTCACCTATGTTTATGCCGACGACCTCATGGCCGACACTTCACGCGAAGCTCGTGCTTTGTGGACCGAATTGCGACTTGAACTCAACATCGGGCAGTTTCTCGACATCGTGGGTTCTGCTCGGCGCGAGCGTAGGCGAGCCGAGGCCGAACAAATTTGCCGCTATAAGAGTGGTAAGTACACCATTGAACGCCCCCTGCAACTTGGTGCACTCGTCACTTCTGCTCCGTTGCCAGCAGGGGTATTCGAGCAACTGTCCGCTATTGGGCTTCCGTTGGGCGATGCATTCCAAATGCGCGACGACATTTTGGGAGTATTTGGCGAATCGGCACTCACAGGTAAACCCGCCGGAGACGACCTGCGCGAGGGGAAGCCCACGCCGCTCTTGGCGCTCACGACTGAGTTAGCGTCACCTGCTGAACTCGTGGTGTTGAACAAGGTGGGTCGTCCCGACATCACTGCCACCGACATTGCCAACATCCAAGAAGTCATTCAGCACACTGGCGCATTGCAAACGATGGAAGATCGCATCACGCAGCTCACTGCAGAGTCGGTGAACCAATTGTCGGGGCTCTCACTTGGAAAAGAGGCCATCGAACAATTCAAAGCATTAGCGCACTTGGTTTCATGGCGTAGCCTCTAACAATGATCATCCATGGCCGACTTCAGTGGGCACTTGCCGCTGGAGTTTTGGTGTTCTCCTTCGCAGCAGTAGTTGCATCGTTGCTCGACGGTGGCAGTAGTACAGCTGTAACCACTACAACGACAAGTTTGGATGCAACCACCACCACGACCACTATCCCCGTTCCGCTGAAACATGTCGTGCAAAGCGGAGAGTCGCTCTTCAGTATTGGGCAGATGTACTCGGTGAAAATGGAAGCAATTATTGAATTGAACAATATTGATGACCCCGACAAGATTTCAGCTGGCGATGAAATCCTTCTACCGCAAGGTTCTGTTGCTCGAGTAGCACCTGTCACAAGTACTTCGGCAACTAGCACGGCTCTAGTCACCACCAGCAGCCCGTAACGCTTTACACTTTCACTATGGCGACAACATTCTGGCCAACACAAGAACATTGGTCGGTGCAGATCCCTCTGCACAGCCCTCACTATCGCATGCCGTCGTTATCGCAAGATGGTGTTGTGTTACTCAAGCCCGCAAATTTTTCGGTGCCAAGTGCGGAGTGGGAATCGCTTGAATATTTAGATTGGAAAAGTGGCGGCGACACAAACTTTGCACCACTTGCATCGGCCGATGGTGAACTTGATTGCCGAGGGTTTTGGGATAAAGGCCAGCCCGACAAAGGCGCTATTTTCACAAGTAATGCAGCAAAAGCACCAACATTGTGCAATTACGTCACCAGTGTTGGTGCAAATTTTGGGCGTGTGCGCATCATCAAATTAGAACCACAAGATCACGAAACAGCATTGCGTTCCATACATCGCGATGACAACAACCGCATGAATCCGGAAAATGAAGGTTGGGTGGTGCGCAGTTGGCTTGAACTTACCGACAGCCCCAACAGCTACATGTTGCTCATGGACAACGATGCCGATGGATTGCCCGATCGTTCCACAGAACGACGCGTGCCATTGTCGCATGGTTCACGATTTGTTGTCGACACGCAAAGGCTTTGGCATGTAGTGGTGCACAATGCAAATACACCCCGGTATGCGCTCATCACGAGTTTTGAAAGCAGTCCAGATTTAGAAAATTGGATTGTGAACGAAAGCATTTAGTTTTTAACGACGTTCGGCAACTAAATGCGCAATTTCATTCATGATGCGTGCAATATCAAAATCTTTTGGTGTGTACACCGCTGCAATTCCTTGACGCTTTAAGTTGTCGCGGTCGCCTTCGGGAATGATTCCACCCAAGATGACGGGAATATCGAGGCCCTCTTTTTTCATGAGTTCCAAAATGTCACTCACGAGTGAAAGATGCGAACCAGAAAGAATGGACAAGCCAATGACATCGGGGTCTTCATCGCGAGCACTTGCCACAATTTGAGCTGGCGTCAGGCGAATGCCGCTGTACACCACTTCCATTCCGGCGTCGCGAGCCGCTACTGCAATTTGCTCAGCACCATTGGAGTGACCATCGAGCCCAGGTTTGGCAACGAGGAACTTGGGTGGACCACCAGGAATGGACTTCACGAACGCTGCCACGCCGGCAAGTTCGTGTGTACGACGCCCGAGCGCCGCTGCGACGCCGGTTGGAGCTCGGTATTCACCGAAGATCTCGCGCAGGGCAGTGCCCCATTCACCGGTGGTTCCACCGGCTTTGGCCAGGGCAATAGAAGAAGGAACAATGTTGTCGCCCTCGACTGCCGCACGACGCAGTTCAGCTAAAGCTTTTTCTACGTCACCGTTGTTGCGGGCTGTACGCCACGCGTTGGTGTCGTTCACCGTTTCGGCTTCCACTGCGGGGTTAACGGTCAAGATGTTTCCTTCGCCACCGAGTGGTGATGGAGCACCCTCAGTAAAGGAATTCATGCCCACCACAATTTGCTCGCCGGTTTCAATGCGGCGTGTGCGGTCGGCCATGGAAGACACAAGTCGTCCTTTGAGATTTTCAATTGCTTCAAAGGCTCCGCCGAGTTCTAAAATTTCTTGTAGTTCAACCCAGGCAGCGTCACGAATTTCCTCGGTGCGTTGTTCAATAACATGAGAGCCATCGAAAATGTCTGCGTACTCTAAGAGGTCGGTTTCGAAGGCGAGCACTTGCTGCATGCGCAATGACCATTGCTGATCCCATGGGCGTGGAAGTCCAAGAGCTTCGTTCCATGCAGGCAGCTGAACGGAACGAGCACGTGCCTTTTTCGACAAGGTGACTGCGAGCATTTCCAAAACAATGCGTTGCACATTATTTTCTGGTTGTGCTTCGGTGAGACCCAAAGAGTTCACTTGAACGCCATAGCGAAAGCGCCGTGCTTTTTCATCGGTGATGTTGTAACGCTCACGACCAATGCGGTCCCACAACTCGGTAAATGCACGGAGTTTGCACATTTCTTCAACGAAACGAATGCCAGCATTCACAAAGAAAGAAATGGAACCGAAAACCTGTGGAAACTGTTCGTCGCTTACTTGTCCGCTTGCTTTGACAGCATCAAGAATGTCAATTGCGTTTGCCAGCGAGATGGCAATTTCCTGAACCGGAGTAGCACCTGCTTCTTGCAGGTGATAGCTACACACGTTCATGGGGTTCCACTTCGGAGCGTTGTGAGTGCACCATGCAACCATGTCGACAATGAGGCGCTTCGAAGCATCGGGCGGGAAGATGTATGTGCCGCGCGACAAATATTCTTTGACAATGTCATTTTGGGTTGTTCCACGTAATGCAGTGGAAGGTGTGCCTTGCTCTTCTGCGTTTGCGACATACAACGCAAGCAACCATGCTGCTGTTGCGTTAATGGTCATTGATGTATTCATCTGACCAGGTGGAATGTCGTTCAACAATGTGCGCATGTGTCCGAGGTGGGCAACTGGTACGCCAACTTTTCCTACTTCACCGCGAGCAAGAACATGGTCGGGGTCGTAACCCGTTTGTGTGGGAAGGTCGAAGGCAATGGAGAGCCCTGTTTGACCTTTTGACAAGTTGGTGCGGTATAACTCATTTGAAGCAGCTGCGGTGGAGTGCCCTGAATAGGTGCGCATCAACCATGGCTCTTCTCGGCGGCGTGGTGCATTTTCAGACATAGAGACAGTCTCTACGATACGGGCTATTGACCGCTAATAGCCCCTGATAACTGGCTCAAATACTCTTCTCGCGATACCTCAACGACCCCCAGCGAGGCTAAATGCGGGGTGCTCCACTGCACATCGAGCAACGTCATATTGAGGCTGCGCATGTGTTCCACCAAATGCATGAGTGCAACTTTGCTGGCATCGCGTTGGAGATGAAACATCGATTCGCCAGCAAATAATCCACCAATGCGCACGCCGTATAGGCCACCCACCAGGTGTCCATCTTCGTTATACGTTTCCACTGAGTGGGCC
>JANRCO010000077.1:0-3531 GCA_030726975.1 Ilumatobacteraceae bacterium
GTGCTGAACAGTCACGTGTGGAAACCCACACCACGTTGCCGTGTTGGTCGCCGACGAGCTGCACTTCAATGTGGCGTGGCCAGGTGAGGTAGCGCTCAATGTAAATTTCATCGCGACCAAAGAATGCTTTGGCTTCGCGCTGTGCGGAGTCCATTGCCTCTTGTACTTCATCGGCCGACTTCACAACCTTCATGCCACGACCGCCTCCACCGAAGGCAGCTTTGATGGCAAGTGGCCAACCGTGCTTATTGCCGAAGTCTTGAATTTCTTTGGCAGTGGTAACGAACTCGGTGGTGCCCGGAACAATGGGGGCTCCGCCGCGCAAGGCAGCCTTGCGGCTCGAGACCTTGTCGCCCATTTCTACAATTGCTGCTGGTGGTGGCCCAATGAAGGCAACTCCCAAGTCGGTGATGGCCTGAGCGAACTCGGCGTTCTCAGAGAAGAAGCCATATCCAGGGTGTACGCCGTCGGCGCCGCTTTCCTTGATGGCGTTCAAAATAGCCTCGGTGTTGAGGTAGCTCTCGGCTGCGGTTTGGCCACCTAAGGCATATGCCTCATCGGCTAAACGCACATGCAGCGCGTTCCTATCGAGCTCGGAATAGACCGCAACGGTCTTGACTCCGAGTTCTCGGGCGGCCCGAATAACTCGGACAGCAATTTCTCCACGGTTGGCGATGAGGATTTTCTTAAGCACGAGTGACAATCTTTGTAGATGGACATGGATAAAGCGAAATGGCGAGGCAACTGGCAAGTGGAACGAGTACCCGAGACGGGGTCGACCAATGCTGATCTCCTTGCGGGCATTAGCCTAGAGGTTCCTCACCGCTATGTACTAACCACTGCGTTCCAAAGCGCAGGTAAGGGGCGCCTGGGGCGGGTGTGGGAAGCGCCGTCGGGGGCGAACCTATTGCTGTCGGTTCTTTTACGCGAAGTTGCTGGCCCGTTGCATCGGGTCACTCAGCACCTAGGGCTTGCCGCAGCCTTGGTGTTGCTAGAGAAGTACGGGCTGCGGGCTGGGGTGAAATGGCCGAACGACGTGGTGGTCACCATCCCTCGCGACGGCGCCGATGTTGATGTGAAAATTGCTGGCATTTTGGCTCAAGCTGTGGGCAATAGCGTGGTGGTAGGAATGGGGCTCAATGTGAAGTGGGCGCCACCTCCCGAGGTAGCTGACGCCACCTGTATTGCTGAGTTGGTGAGTGCTACGCAAGTGCCTGAACCTATTGAAATGCTCGACATGGTGTTGGCGCGCTTCGACGAGGTGAGTGGTCTTGATGAGCGTGAATCTTTTGCGCTGTATCGCAAGCACCTGCACACCTTGGGTAAGCAAGTGCAATGCGAAATGCCCGACGGTTCATATGTTGTGGGTCGTGCAGTTGACGTAGGTGTTGATGGGCGGCTCAATGTGCTTGATGAATGTGCTGTGACGCATCACATCGACACTGCCGATGTGATGCATTTGCGACTCGCTTGACCGCTTTCGTTCGCGAAGAGGCACTACCGTATGTTCAATGAAGTCAATGCGCTACCTCGTTGCCGTTGGCCTTGCCATCATTGTGGCGTGTGCAGGTGCTGCGGGGTTGGTGTCGGGTGCGAAAAGCCAGCTTGAAGGCGTAGCGCGAGTAGACGTGGTGGTGGCTGAACTGGCTCCGCCATCTGACGGTTTTGAAAACTATTTGTTGGTGGGCACCGATAGCCGTGAGGGCGTTGACCCCAATGACCCCGACTACGCCACCATGGGCGACGACCTCGGTAGCCAACGCAGCGACACCATCATGGTGTTGCGCTACGACACTGTTGCGCAAACTGCTGCACTCATGTCATTTCCGCGCGACCTGTATGTGACCATTGGCAACGGCCAGAAAAAGAATCGCATCAATACGGCCTACAGCCTGGGCCCCGACATGCTCATTCGTACCATTCGTGCCAACTTCACTATTCCCATTCACCATTACGTGGAAATCAACTTCCAGGGCTTTAAAGAACTCGTCGATGCGGTGGGTGGCGTGCGTGTATGCGTGCCCTATGGCGCAAAAGACAAGAACACCGGGTTGCGCATTCACCGCGGATGCAACTTGCTCAATGGTGTGAAGGCCCTGCGATTTGCGCGGAGCCGGCACTACTACCAATTCATTAAGAACAAATGGCAACTTGAAGGAACGGGCGATATTGGCCGTACTGCACGTCAGCGTCAATTTGTTGCGGCGCTCTTAAAAGACACTGTGAAGTATTCAGCAGCAAACCCATTTGGTGTTGGTGGTGTGATGCGCTCCATTGTGGGTGCCGTAAAGGCCGACCCCACACTCGATATTGCGAGTTTCTTAAAGCGCTTGAAACCAGCAGCCGATGGAAGCATTGCTTCGTACGGGCTCGACGTGCAAAACGCAATAGTGAACGACATGTCGGTGGTGCAACTAGGCGGCAATTCGCGCAGTGTGCTCGAGTACTTTGCGGGCATTGGCCCGGCGCCCGTGGTGGAACCACCAGCGTAAGTAGTTAGTGCGTGCGTGAGAGTTCGCGCAGGAATTCACTAGCGCTATGAGCTTCGCCAATGCGGTTGCCCTGCAAGTAGTCGCAACCCAAAACCTTCAAGCGCTTCATGTGCTCTTCAGTGCTCACCCATTCAGCAATGACGGTCATGTCGAGTGAGTGGGCGAGTTGAATAATGGAACGCACAATGGGGTCGTCGTAACCCTGTTGGCCCAAATCGCGAATGAGAGAACCATCGAGTTTCAACACGTCGGCGGGGAATTTGCGTAGCGACGACAGTGACGAAAAGCCGCTGCCGAAGTCGTCGATAGCAATGCGAATGCCGCTGCGCTTGAGCGCATTAATGCTGCGCAAGATGCTGGGGTTGTCATTCATCATGGTTGCTTCGGTTACTTCAAAGCACACTTGCATGGGCTCAACATTGTGTTCGCGCAAGGAGGTGAGTGTGCGCTCGACAAAGGTGGGGTCGGTGAGTTGCTTTGGTGACAAGTTGAGATGTAATTGGAACGACTTATCGACTGCGTCAGCATCGATGAACTGACGCAGGTCTTGGCAGGCGAGTGCAATAACGAAATCGCCAATGGGGCCAATCATGCCCGACTCTTCGGCAATGGCCATGAAGTGTGGCGGGGTGAGTTCGCCATGTTGCGGGTGATCCCAGCGCAGGAATGCTTCAACAGCAGTGGTGCGACCCGAGTGTGCAGAGTTGATGGGTTGGTACACCAAGCGCATTTGTTTGGCGGCAAGTGCGCGCTCTAGCGCGTTGGTGAGGCTCACACGTTCGCGAGCATCGGCACGCATTTCGGCACTGTAAATTTCGGCGCGTGCTTTGCCACGTTGCTTGGCACGATACATGGCTGTGTCGGCGTTGTTGAGCAGAGTTTGTGCAGCCTCGGTGGGTGATTGTTCAGCAAGCATCTCTGGTGTTGACAACGCAATGCCAATACTGGCGCTTGTATAAATTTCAGTTCCTTGCAACACCATTTGCCCAGTGACCGCAGCAAGAATGCGCCCGGCAATGTCGTGCGCAATGTGTTCGTC
>JANRCO010000077.1:3541-18483 GCA_030726975.1 Ilumatobacteraceae bacterium
CAATACGGGCAACGATGTCAGACGGGCGAGTGGCATTCACCAGGCGCTTGGAAATATTGCTGAGCAATACGTCGCCCACATTGTGGCCAATGGTGTCGTTCACGTCTTTCAAGTTGTCGAGGTCAACAAAGAGCACTGCGGTTCCCGATTTCACGGTGCGGCTGCGGTCGAGCGCTTCGGCAAGTTTGCGCAAGAACAACACGCGATTAGGAAGCCCGGTAAGCGCATCGTGGGTGGCCTGGCGCGTGAGTTCGTCTTGTAATTGCTTTGTTTCAGTGATATCCCGTGCAATGGCACTGAAGTGTTGCACCACGCCACTGGCGTCGCGTACTACCTGCAAGGTAAGGGCAAGCGTGCGCACAATGCCATCGGGGCTACGAAAACCGAGCTCGCCTTCCCATCTGTTTGCTGCGGGGTGAGTATCGGTGGCATTGAGTACTTCACGTGGTAATTGGTCGCGAATAGCGCGCAGGAATGTGTCGGCAACGGTGTCGTTGTTTTGTTGCACGTCGTTGCTGTCGACGCCCACCAGTGAACGAGCGCCATCGTTACAAAAGAGGAGTTGACCACTGCGATCGAACACCAACACTGCATCGGCGCTCACATCGAGCAAGCCAACGAGTTGTTCACTCAATGAACGACGTGTCACAGCATCGGTGTAGTCGTGCGCGGTGCCCACGTAACCCGTCACCACGTTTGACGCATTCATCACCGGTTCCAAATGCAGTGCTACCCAATACTGGGAACCATCGGCAGCGAGCAGGCGAAACTCCAACGAAAAAGGTCCGCCATGTTGGCGCGTATTTTCCCAAGCAACTTCTGCAGCGGCACGTTCGGTGGGCGCGGCGTTCACCCACGGTGCGCAACCCACTACTACTGGCGTTCCTCCGAGCACGAGTGTGCGAAAGGCATCGTTGGCAGCAAGGAGGCGACCATCTGCATCGGTCTCACAAACGCCAAGCGGCAGGGAGGTGAGTGAGCGGTCTATTTCTCTATTCTTGCACGGGTTTCGTGCGCGGTCGGGTTCTTAGGCGGTGAAGCTGATGGTGGTGGCATCGAGCGCTGCAGCCGAAATGGCTTCGCTCATCACCGTGCCGTCGTCGCCATTGGCAAACTCAAGCATCTGGTCGAGGGCATACAAGGTAAGCGAATACTGATGAGTGGTGCCTTCAGGTGGGCACGGGCCGGTGAAGCCAATTGCTCCCTTCGAGTTCTTGGCCGCAATGGCATCGCTGGGCAGGGTTCCCGCGGCAAGGCCAGTGAGTGATGGCGAAATGTTGGCTGCCACCCAATGGACGTAGTCGGGGGCGTCTTCATCGGTCAAGATGATCGCGAGAGACACGGTGCCGGCAGGCACGTTGGCCCAGGTGAGCGTGGGCGACTGGGCGGCATCGCCACAAACGAATGGGGCCGACACCACTGCGCCGTCGGTAAAGGGTGCAATGATGGTCATGAGAGCGGGCTCGGTATCGATTGCCGCAACATCGTCAGTTAACTCGCCTGCGCTGGTTGAAGGAGCAACGGTGGTATTGGTGGCAGCAATTTGGCTGTCGGTGGGCTTGGCCATTTGTCGACCGTCTTGGCGCGAGCACGCACCGAGGGCAATGAGCGAGGTGAAACATGCGAGCGCAATGAACCGAGAAGAACGAACCATGAGGTGACGTTATTACACAAGGCAGTAGATTATGACGATCATGAGTGACCAACCGCTGTGCATGTTGACGGTGCATGCGCATCCCGACGATGAGGCCTCAAAGGGTGCGCCCACGTTGGCAATGTACGGGGCAAGCGGAGTGCGTACGGTATTGGTGTGCTGCACTGGCGGAGAAGAAGGTGACATCATTAACCCGGGTCTCAAAGAACCTGGCCAACCGTTTCACGATGTGAGCCCTGAACGCGAACGTGAACTTCTTGCACAAATGCGCCCGCTGGAACTTGATGCATCGGCACAGGCCATTGGTTTTCACGCAGTTCATATGTTGGGCTATCGCGACTCAGGAATGTTGGGTAGTGAAGCAAATAAAAATCCTGAGTGCTTTCATATGGCCTCGAACGACGATGCCACCGAACGTCTTGTGCGCCTCATTCGTTTAGAAAAACCACAGGTCATCATCACCTACAACGACGATCAGTCGGCGTATCCGCACCCCGACCACATCAAGGTGCACGACATTTCGTTGTTGGCTTTTCATCGTGCCGGTGACCCCATGTGGTACCCCGATGCAGGGCCTGTGTGGCAACCCGCAAAGATGTATTACACCATTTGGTCGAAGTCGCGGCTTGTGGCAATGCATGAAGCAATGTTGAAACTGCGCGGCAAGTCGCCCTTTGACGAGAAATGGTTGAATCGTGCCAACCAGGACTATCGCATTACAACAAAGCTCGATATTGGTGCCTTTATGTATGCGCGTTCAGCAGCGTTACGCGCGCACGCAACGCAAATTGACCCCAATGAAATGTTTTGGTTTGGTTTGTCCGATGAAGAACTTGCAGAGGTCTACCCGTATGACGACTGGGTGTTAGCGCGCAGCATTGTTGACGGCCCACAACCCGGCACTTTTGAAGACGACCTGTTTGCTGGCGTGCGCAACGGCGACGCATCACTTTTTTCTACTGGCCCATTAGAGAGGTTGCCATGACATCGTCTATTCAATATCGCATTGCTAAAGCAAAAAAAGAAGAATTAGTTGAAGGCCCCGACGATGCTGCAGTTGTCGTTACCTTGGGTGCTGGCGACATTGCACTCGACCCAAACGTTGCTTACATGACCGGCAAATTGAAAGCTGCAGGTAATACCGGAGTTCTGCTTCGCGCACTTGCAAGTGGAGAAATTGCAACAGCGCTTACAGCGCTCGCATCGCGTCTCTGAGTTGGCGAAAGCCAATCATTACTGCACCGCTTGAGGCAATGGCTTCACGCAATGTGGGGTCGTTCACCACAAAGTTGTGATCTTCAATCCAGCCCAAGGTGTCGTCGCCTAGCGCACGTACTTCTGGAGTATCGACTGCGGGCTGTACGTGTATTTCTGTAACGCCGGGGCGTAATGAATTGAGGTCGCCTAATACGCGTTCGCGGCTGCCGTGACGCCAGTCGTGGTTGAAGAAATCGGGAAAGACAATTCCTTCGTCGTGGGCGAGTGAGCGGAAAGGGAAGCCTGCATCGGATTCAGAAATAGTGGAAGGCAAACGAATGGGAAGTTTGAATTCAAAAGCCATGTCGAGATAAATGTCGAAAAACTCTGGGCGCAATGTAATAGCGGTGAGATGCGGTGTGATGTGTGTGACATCGATGCCCCACGCGATGGCGCGTTCAATTTGTGCACGGCACTCGCGACGCACTTCCGATAAGTCGGCGTGTTCCCACAGGTCTTCAATGGCACTCGGAAAACCGCCGTCACCCGACAATAGCGAAGGGGCATGTGTGATGGGGCCCCAGCGATAGTTTTCGTGTTCGGCATTCAAGGTGAGGTGTACACCAATATCTTCGCCGCGATACATGATGGCGGCATGACGTGCCCATGGTGCGGGCACCATGAGTGAAGCGCATGTTGCAACGCCTTTACGCAACGCCTCGTACACACCAAGGTTGGCGCCGTGGCATGAACCCAAATCGTCGCACGACAAGATGACTGCTTTTGCATCGCTCGCCAAACCAAGGCGCTCTAAGAGCTGTGGGTTATTGGCGCTTGCGGTCATGCACTACACGCTAGCCGTGACAAGCGCCCCATAACCCCAGTTGGGCCTGCTGCGCTGTAAAAGCAGCATCGACAAACTCTTGGCGATGAGCGCTGTTGGGCTCAATATTGAGTGGTACGCCATAACCCAAACGCACGAGTTCTAGGTTGACGAAAGAGTTGTCGCTGCTGCGATACACGTACGCCAAGAGGCGGTTGTAATAGTCGCGAACTTCCACGTCGCGCACGAGGCGTACTTTCGTACCTGGGGGGAGGAGTTGCTTGGTGAATGCCGATGCTTGAGGGCCATAACACTCAACGGGTTTGGTGGGGTGCACGGTTTCGGGAGTATCAACTCCGATGAGGCGAACGTTTTCTGTGCGCCCATTCATGCGTACTTCAACGGTGTCGCCATCGGCAACACTCACAACAACGCCGTCTCCTGATGACGCTGAGTTACCACCACACGCCAACAAGCCAACGACGGTTGTCAGTAAGAAAAGGGTGCGGTGTGTGCGACTCAGAGTCGTTCGATGAGTGTGCCTGTGCCTAAGCCGCCACCACAGCACATCGAGATGATGCCGTAACGGCCACCTGTGCGCTCAAGTTCGTACAAAGACTTCGTGAGGAGGAAGCCGCCAGTGGCTCCGAGTGGGTGACCCAATGCGATGGCACCACCGTTGGGGTTGGTGACATCGAGGTTGGCACCTGTTGCACGTGCCCATGCCAAAACAACCGAGGCGAATGCTTCGTTAATTTCGAAGTTGTCGATTTGGTCGATGGTGAGATTGTTGCGCTTCAAAAGACGCTGTGTGGCGTCGATGGGGCCTTCAAGCATGAGGACAGGGTCGACACCAACGAGGCAAGAATCGACAATGCGGGCACGTGGCTTCAAGCCGAGTGCCTTTGCTTTTTCTTCGGTCATCATGAGCACTGCTGAAGCACCATCGGAAATTTGTGATGAGTTACCGGCGGTGTGCACGCCATTTTCGCGTGCAACTGGCTTCAAGCCTGCAAGACCTTCTGCAGTGGTATCGCGAATACCTTCGTCGCGCTTCACCAAGTGAGTGGTGCCGGTGGGCTTGCCTTCATCGTCGAGGTCGGGAGCGTTCACTTCAACGTACTGACCCGCAAAGCGATCTTCTTTCCATGCCTGAGCAGCACGGCGCTGGCTTTCTAACGCAAAAGCATCGGTGTCGGCGCGAGTGACCCCGTACTTGTCGGCAATGCGCTCTGCACCTTCGAACTGGCTGGTCATTTCGTATTCAGCAAAGTAGGTCTTGGGAATGGGAACACCCAGGCCAAGTTTTTTCGATGAGTTGATGCCAATGGGAATGCGGCTCATCACTTCAACACCACAGGCAATGGCAACATCAATTGCACCGCTACCAATGAGCGATGCAGCAAGGCTGGTGGCTTGCTGTGAAGAACCACACTGTGTGTCGACTGTGGTTGCTGCAGTTGCTTGTGGCAAACCAGCAGCAAGCCATGCAGTGCGGGTGATGTTGAAACTTTGTTCGCCCACTTGGCTCACGCAACCGCCAACCACTTGTTCTACTTCAGCGGGGTCGATGCCAGAACGCGCAATGAGTTCTTTCAGTGCAACGCCAAGCACGTCGGCTGGGTGCATAGTGGAAAGGCCGCCGCCACGACGACCAATAGGTGTGCGAACGGCATGAACGATGACAACATTTGATGAACTCATAGAGGGCATCTTATGCAGTAGCGCTGGGCTGGGCTTTAGTGAAAAGGGGTACGGTGAGAGATATGACTTCCCCAAATGTGCGCTTAGTGCCCTCATTGTCGCCACCTCAGCATGTGGCTCAGCATCGTTATTTCCATATTGTGGGCGGTGCGGTGTGGGAAGCCGCCGAGCCGGCTGCTCTCGACTGGCATGTGCACTTTGTGGGCATGATGGGCGATGTTGCGGTGTGGGCAGTAGATGTTCCCCACGGCCTCGACCCTGCCGACGGCGCTGCTATTGACTTGTTCTCGTTCCACGGCCGAGCAACTGAAGCTGAATGGCTGGCTGCTGGGCGCGCTGTGCAGTTGGTGGAATGGAGCCGTACGCACAAGTTCTGCGGGCGCTGTGGAACCCCCACCGTGTTGTCGGCTTCCGAGCGTTCCTTGCGTTGCCCGAAGTGCAACTTGTTGGCGTTCCCGCGCTTGGCCCCCGCCATGATCACACTCGTCACTCGCGGGCCAGATGGCCCCGACCAAGAAGTGTTGTTGGGCCGCGGCGTGCAATGGAAAGTACCGATGTATTCCTGCTTGGCCGGCTTTGTGGAGCCTGGTGAAACCTTGGAAGAAGCAGTGGTGCGCGAGGTGCATGAAGAAGTGGGCGTGTGGGTGCGTGACGTGCGTTACGTGCGCAGCCAGCCATGGCCATTCCCGCACTCGTTGATGCTCGGCTTTCGCGCGTCTTACGATCACGGTGACATTGTGTGCGATCCGAGCGAAATCATGGACGCACAGTGGTTTCGCCGCGACGACATGCCCATGATTCCGTCAAATATCTCTATTGCGCGCTCGCTTATCGATGATTGGCTGCACAACAACTAACGTGGCTCTATGAGCAACGCAGAACAACCAGACCTTGGCCGCATCGGACTATGGACATATGCACTCGATATGCAGCCCATGGCAAAGTCACAAGAAGCAGCCGCTGAAATTGACGAGATGGGTTTTGGGGCGATTTGGATTCCCGAAGCTGTTGGTCGCGAAGTATTTGCCTCGTCTGCTTTGCTTCTGAGCGCCACAAAAAACATCAAAATAGCAACAGGTATTGCCAGCATCGCTGCGCGCACCGCGCACTCGATGCAAGCCGGTTGGAAAACATTGTCGGAAGCATTCCCTAGTCGATTTGTTCTTGCCCTTGGTGTCAGCCATTCACACATGGTGACCAAACTGCACAAGCTCAGCTACGACAAGCCATATTCCAACATGGTCGAGTATCTCGACGTCATGGACAAATCGCCATTTGCTGCTGCTCAACCGCAAGGACCGATGTATCGCATGATTGGTGCACTGGGGCCAAAGATGTTGCAGTTGTCTGCCGAGCGCACTGCGGGTGCTCACCCATATTTCACCACACCACAACACACCGCAGAAGCACGCGCGTTGTTGGGCTCAAAGCCGCTCATCGCACCTGAAATTGCTGTGATTTTTGAAACCGATAAAGACAAAGCACGCGAGACCGCGCGCAAATTCATGAGCATTTATACCCGCTTGCCGAACTATGCCAACAACCTCATGCGCTTAGGTTTTACGCAAGACGACATCACCAACCAGTCAGACAAACTTGTTGATGAAATTGTCACATGGGGAACGCTCGACAAAATTGCAGCTCGCATCAAAGAGCATCACGACGCTGGTGCAAACCACGTATGTGTGCAGGTACTCACTCACGACCCACTCGAATTGCCAATGGCAGGGTGGCGTGAACTTTCGGCACTCTTGAAGTAATTCATAGTGAGCTACGAACAACTCACTGGTGCCGAGTATTTGGCAACTTTCACTGCGGAAAATGCGCGCTTTATTTCTGCAGCACAGACCAGTGGTTTTGCAGCGCCAGTAGCAAGTTGCCCGGGTTGGAACGTGGGCGACCTCGTTTTCCATGTGGGCAAAGTGCAGCGTTGGTTTCACTTCATGTTGGCAACTAATGGTGCCGACCCGAAAGGCTCTCCGCGTTCTGCAAAACCAGAAACCGATGCCGCCATGGTGGAGTGGTTCCGTGAGGGTGCAGCAGTTATTGAGAACTACCTTGCGGGTGTGAGCGATACCGAGCCGATATGGACCTTCACTGGTGGCGATGTGGGTCGTTGGGCCAAGCGTCGCCAGGCCCAAGAAGTGCTCGTGCATCGTTTCGATGCAGAACTCGCAGGTGGGGCAGTGAATGCGGCTGACGCAACCATGTGCGCCGATGGCATTGACGAATTGCTGACGGTGTATGTGCCGCGGCTCAAAGAAAAAGCGCAACTACCAGGCACTATTCATTTTCATTGCACCGACACCGATGGTGAATGGATGCTGACGCCACAAGTAGCAGGCATAGAAGTAACTCGCGAACACGGCAAAGGTGATGTTGCCTTACGTGCACCTGCTCACATGTTGTTGCAAGTGGTGTGGCGGCGCATGAGCGTTGATGAAGCACTCGCAAATGGTGCCGAAGTATTTGGCAACCGCAGTGCGCTCGACGCGTTTATTGACCTGTCGCAGTTTTAAACACACGACTCTGTAAGCGGCGCATGCCACGCAACCAGCGTTCGTGTTGTGTAGCGCGAGTAGCCATGTAGGTCACCACTTCATCGTGAGGCAAAATGAGGAAGCGTTCTTCTTCAATTGCCTGCGCAACTTCTTCGGCAACATCTTCTGGCTCTAAAACTGCACCTGCCATTTTCACCACATCGCCCGCACTGGCAAAACCATCGCTGTTGGCACCCGGTGGGTTCAACATGTTGGTGTTCACGCCTTGTGGGCACAAGCAACTCACGCGAATGCCGCGGTCGTGGTAGGTAATGGAAAGCCATTCAGCAAAAGCAACAGCAGCGTGCTTGGTTACTGAGTACGGGCCAGAACCAATTTGTGCGAGCAAGCCCGCTGCAGATGCGGTGGAACAGAAGTACCCATTTCCGCGTTCGAGCCAATCGGGCATGAGTGCTTCTGCAGCCCAACGATGTGCGTGCACGTTGATGTTGAAACTGTTTTCCCAGGCTGCGGGTTCAGATAACAAGTCGGTGCCTTGGCCGACGCCGGCGTTGGCGAAAAACAAATCGATGGGTCCAAAAGACTGACGCGCGAAAGCAATGAGGTCGAGGTTTCCTTGCTGAGTGCCAATATCGGCAACGAAAGAAACGGCCGATTCGGGGCGCAGTGCATTGAGTTCTGCACACACTTCAGACAGGCGAGTGTCGTCACGGTCGGAAATGGTGAGACGGGCGCCACCAGCGTGGAAACGGTGGGCGAGGGCTTTACCAATGCCACCAGCAGCGCCGGTGACCACTATGTGAGATCCGTTGAGTTTCATGTGTCTCAGATGGTAGGCGAAATGCCGCAAAAGACGGCAATGCGTTATGAAGTGTCGTACAGTCGGTGGTAGACAAGAGTGATCTAGTTCGCTAGATCACAGACAAGTTCACTACAAAGAAAGTAAGGAACCACAATGACCGAGACCCATGACGCAGAAGTAATCGTCGAAGCTCTCTCGGTAATCGACAAGGCTCTCGCCGAGATGTTGCGACGTGAATTGGTTTCTAGCGGCGAAGTAGCCGATCTTTTGCTCGACGTGCGTTCGCTGCTCACAGCGAAGCCCGTTGTTGCCGCAGCCGCTAGCGCTGAATAAAACTTTTTACTGAACGAGCACTCACATCGGTATTGATGTGTGCTTGAACTCATTGAGTATTGGCCACTCCAAGTTGTCAACGATGCGGTTGACCGTGTCAATAGCCAGTGTTGTATTACCAAGTGCTGGTTCGAGTAGCCGTACAAACACTGCTGCCCTGCCCTGAATAAATGTGGGCACGCCCCACACCTCGTGCGAACGCACATATTGCATATGCTCTTCGGCAATCAAACGCAATGGCTCGCCGCTTTCCACTTTGGCGAAGATGTCGTCGCTATTGAAGCCAGCGTTGGCGAGCAGCGAGGCAAGAGCTTCGCGGTTGTTCAAATTGCCGGCACGTGTGTGGCGAAACTCAAAGGTGTCGAGATGAAACTGCCAGAACTTTTCTGTGTCGGTATCTCGCGCCGCCATGCCCACTTGCAGTGCCAGGAGCCCTGAGTCGCGTTCTGGGGTTTCCCAAATGGGGGGAAAGCCTGGTTCTACGTGGCCTTGACCTAAACAAAAGGGGAGAAAGGTGACATCCCACGGTGCGCCAGCTTGTAAGCCAGTCACAACATGGTTGTGGGCAATGCGGCCGTACGGGCAGCGATAGTCCCAGGTAATTGCAAATGAGCGACGTTCGGAAGTGTTTGGCACGTTTTTAAACTACAACGGCAACAGCAAAAATGCCGAGGGCAGTACCCACAAAAGCACCGCCAATAATGTCGGACAAGTGATGCAAACGCACCATCACGCGACTCAGCGCAACGCAAATGCCGATGCCAAACCACAACACGGCCCAACCAGCAGGGCTCCATGCACACAAAATGGTTGCGGCGAAAAAAGCAGATGAAGAGTGACCACTGGGGAAAGAAGAAGTAACGGGCGTGCGCACGTTGAAGCGCTCGTCGCCTCCGGTAGTTGGCCGAGAGCGTTTGAAGAGTCGTTTCACACCCTGGTTCACAATGAGGCTTTCGGCGCCCAGCAAAAGTGACATAGCAAGTGCCTGACCCGCACGGTGGCCACTGCCAATGGCGCGCACCCACACAATGGCGTGCCAAACGAGGCTGAATTCACCGATGCGACTGAGGAGCGAGAAAAACGCTTGCACTGCCGCCTGACGACGCACGGGTTCGAGAAAGGCATCGAACTTCTCGTCATATTTGGTAGCGGCGTTTGGCACTTGCATAGCGGTGCGTACCACCGTAGACGATGGGGGGTAAGTATCCCTGTTAGCGCGGTGAGCTGTTCGTGATGTTCCATGCGTCATGGGTTTGGTATCTCACTGCTCGAAAACCGCGGCAATAGAATGTCTTGTCATGACAACACTTCACAAAGGTCGCTATTCAGCAGATGTAGGAGCTGATGGCAAGGTGCTCTTTCTTATTGGTATGCGTTTCAATCAGTTGCACAAGCCATGGAAGTGGCTCCCTGTGTTTATTGCAATGCCTCGCATGCTCGTTGAACTGCAAAAGAATCGAGAGTTGGGTTTGGTGGGCAAGCCGCGCACCTATTTGTCGGGTCGCACAGTATTGGTGTGGCAGTACTGGGAGTCCTTTGAGAAACTCGCTGCATATTCGCGCTCACAAGAAAGTGCTCACCTGCCTGCATGGCGACGCTTCAATGCCAAGGTGCGCAATAACGGTTCCGTAGGTATTTTTCACGAAACTATTTTGCTGTCCGATGCCACCGTAGAAACGGTGTACGGCAATATGCCCACTTTTGGCTTGGCTGCAGTAACTGGTGCAGTACCCGCTGCCCAGCGTGGGCAAAGTGCAAAGTCGCGCTTGGGCGAAACCGACACCGATTTACCTGCGGTGGACCCTTATTAATCTTTCTTTGAACGCTCGATATTCAGTGGGTTTTGTTCGTGTCGTAGTGTGAAGTCGTGCAAAAAAAGACAGTGTGGGTATTTGGCGATCAGTTAAACCGCCACATTGGTGCACTCCGTGACGCCACACCACAATCGCATCGAGTACTCATCATTGAGTCTGAGCAAAAGATCGCATCGAAGAGGTGGCATGTGCAGCGCGCGCATTTCATTGTTGCTTCAATGCGCAGGTTCGCACAAGAGCTCACCGCTGACGGCTTTGAAGTGGACTATCGATTCGCCACAACAATGCGTAGCGGTCTTGACGCGCACATCGCCGAGTTTCAACCTGAAGAAGTGGTGGCAACTGAACCGAATAGTTATTCAGCACGTGTGATGTTGGCAACAATGCCAGTGAGTTATGTGAAGTCAGATCAGTTCTTGTGCCATCCCGATGCGTATCGCACATTTATGGGTACGCGTAAGACAGTGAAAATGGAAGACTTTTATCGCTGGCAACGCAAGCGGCTATCTGTGCTGATGGACGGTGACGAGCCAGTTGCGGGTCGTTGGAATTTCGATGAAGACAATCGCAAGCCACCGCCAAAGACCAACTACGACAGGTGGCCGGAGCCCGCAAGCGTTCCTCTCGATGAACTCGACCAACAAGTGCTTGCAAATGTTGCGCCCTATACGTGGGGTGCGCTCCCAACTGGGTTGTGGGCAACAAGCCGAGCGGGTGCGTTAGCGCGGCTTGAGAAGTTTGTAACAGAAGTGCTTCCTATGTTTGGTGAACATGAAGACGCCATGTTGAAGTCGAATTGGCACCTAGCGCATTCATTGTTGTCGCCATATCTCAACAACGGTCTCTTGCTTCCGGGTGAAGTCGTAGAAGCAGTTGTAGCTGAGTTCGAAAGAGGCAATGTGCCCATTAATAGTGCCGAAGGATTCATTCGGCAAGTCATTGGTTGGCGTGAATACATTTGGAATTGCTATTGGCAGTGGATGCCCGAGTATGCCCGCATGAATGCGCTTGCTGCAGAAGTGCCGCTACCGAAGTTCTTCACCTCGCCAGAAACCACCAAGATGGCTTGCATGAAATCGGTTTTAGAAGGTGTGTATGAACACTCTTATGCGCATCACATTGAACGGTTGATGGTGTTGGGCAACTTCGCTCTCATTGCCGGTATTAACCCACAACAACTCACTTCATGGATGTGGAACAGTTTTGTAGATGCAGCAGAGTGGGTGATGGTTCCCAATGTTGTCGGTATGTCGCAATATGCCGATGGGGGAATGCTGGCAACAAAGCCCTATGCAAGTGGTGGTGCATACATCGACCGCATGAGCGACCACTGCAAAGGGTGTGCATATGACCGCAAGAAACGAGTGGGCGAAGATGCTTGCCCATTTACGGTGTTGTATTGGGATTTCTTCTTGCGACATGAGGAGAAGTTTGTAAAGAACCCACGTGTTGCTCGCCAGGTGCGTGCTGCTCAACAACTAGCCGACCGCGATGAGTTGCAAGCGACAGCGGTGACGATTTTGCAACGATTGCAAAGTGGTGAGCTATAAAACGACCCTACGAACTCCGCTAGCGACGTGGCTCGGGTTGAATCGCTGACACTTTTTGTGGTGATCTGGCTCATGAGAGTAGGGTTTGTCAGCGAATGGGCTGGGGAAATTCCCAGCAGTACGTGTGGTGAGGGCGATGAAGAAATCTACGACTCGATTTATTGGCGGCCTGCTCTCTGCCGCATTGGTCGTCAGTTTCAACTCATCCATCTCGCAAGCCGACACCTCGGATCCAAGCGAGTCAACAACGACAACAAGCACTACAACGACGGTCGCAGCTGAAACTACCATTGAGTTGACGACGACAACTACAACTACAACCACAACTGTTCCTCGAGTGAAGCCAAGAGTTCTCTTGGTGGGTGACTCAACGATGGCTGCCATGCGTTGGTTCAAAGACGGCAGGAAATCTCTGGCGGGCTCCACATTTATTGTCAATGTGGAGTCGTGCAGGTCTATCGGTGGTTACTCCTGCTACGGCAGAGAGTATCGGGCTCCCTCAACTGCCTATGAAGTAGTTGAATCGGTGAAGGGGAAGCTCGATGTAGTGGTGTTGATGGCAGGCACGCACCACAACCCTGCAACTGTTGAATCTGATCTTCGATCATTTCGACGAATTGTTGCGAGGAAAGGCGCGAAGTTGGTGGTCTTAACTCTTCGTGATCTGAATCGTCCGACCGCCACGATCGATGGGGTCACTCTCATTGAGCGTGTGAATGGGATGATCAAGACTATGTTCGAGACTCCGCGGTATAAGAACACGTATATTGCCGACTGGAAAGCATTTAGCCGTGGACATGACGATTGGTTCCGTCCAGATGGAATTCATCTCACCATCCGCGGCACGCTTGCCCTCGGGTGGTTTATATCGAATGTTGTTGCACATGTCGCTGAAGTGCCGTGTACTTCATATAAAACAGAAATATGCCCAAAGCCTAAGTGGAAAGATTCCCGTGTGAATTGGCTGCGTCGCTACCGTGTGCAGTACACAGAAACGCACTGCTATGAAGATGGTGGCATGCGCAGGAAGGTCTGCCAGCGCGATCGACGACTTGGTTAACTGGGGAAGAACTCTTTGACCACAGTGTAAATTGCGTCGGCATTTGCTTGGGCCTCGCCTTCGCGTAGTTCCTTGCCGAACTCCACCAACAAACTGACAGTGTCGTTGTTGTTCAGTGTTTCTGACCACATTGTCGCCGTACCGCTGTACGTGCCGCCAGCAATTTTCAGCAACGGTAGGTCAACCAACATTGCATATCGCTCACGAATATCTCCATCACGGCCGAGGCCAGGGCTGATGCGGAAATAATCTTGGTGATACCACACATTGAACTGCGGCTGAATGACTTTGCCCAACTTCATCATGGCGAGCACTTCAGGTTCTGTTGCTGGGCCAGTGCCGGCCCACTGCCAGAACCCCACTTCACCGAGGGGTTTCCACCGCACGGGGAAGTTGCGGTTGAGGTCAACCTTGTTCGCGTTCTGACGAGTCTTTAATTGAATTCCGTCAGGGTTCAACTCGGGGAGAATCCATAGATCGACGTTTGCAGGAACTTCCATCTTCTTGAGTAGGTCGGTCACGGCGAGCCCAGCAGTTTCGTCGCCGTGAATGACGCCCACAACCAATACGCGAATGCCATTCGGGTTGCCGCGCCGAATGAAAGTGAGTGGGCGGTTCTGCACTGAGCGGCCGAACTCAATTTCGGTGTCGTTAGGAATGGCTTCTCTGCTTGCAAATGAAGCAAGCAGGGGAGTTGAAACTGAGTTGTCTTCAGGAATCGTGGGGATAGGCGACACAGGGGCAGTAGTGATAGCCGTGATAGCGGGTGTGGTGGAAGAAGTGGTTGCGGTTTCGTCGCCACCAGTGAAAGTGACGAGAAGCGCAATGCTGACGGCCGCAGTAGTAGCAAGAACGGCAACCTTTTTCAGGCGCAGCAATCGAGCGCCGTCGTCAAACTCTTCTGTTTCGCTCTTGACATCCGGAATGTGTTCGGCCTGAGGAGGCTCTACGCGAACTGGCTCAGCTACTGGTAGGGGCTTGGGCGCAGGAGTTTCGCGGTGCTGAACAAATGCTGCTCTCTTGCCAGAGCGTTGCGTGTCGATCTTCCATGTGTGGCCGTGTGTATCGGTGTACCGCAAGGCCGTTACTTCATTGCGTGCCGCAGTCGCCGAGAGTTCGCCACGGTCGTACGCTGCGCAGATGTCTCTGTACTTCTCATCGAGTGCATCGAGTCCGGTGGAAACCGTTCGGCGAACAGTAGAGGGTGCCGGTTGGTCGTTGACTCGCACAAAGGCTGCTCGTCTGCCCGAACGCGTGGTGTCGACCTTCCAGGTGACCCCATCAACATCGGTATGACGTAGCCGCATAATGGTGGCTCGGGCCTGGGTGGAGTTCAGTTCACCTTGGTCGAAGGCTTCACAGGTACGGAGATATACCTCTTGCAGATATTCAAGTTCCTGAGGGTAGGGGCCGCTGCTCATAGTCCGATATCTCAAGGATATGCAGGGTGGGGTGCCTTGGGGCGTTCATTGTGCACTCGCGCTAGGTGTTTCTTGCCGGGATG
>JANRCO010000078.1 GCA_030726975.1 Ilumatobacteraceae bacterium
CATCTGCACATCGGGAGCCTGACATGCAATTGGTGAGTGGAGTACACAAACACTACGACTGGGGAAATCATCATTTCCTCTATGAGTTTGTTGGGGCCCCTCTTGCCAATGAACCACTTGCAGAAATTTGGTTTGGCACACACCCCGACGGCCACGCTTCACTCACTGCAACACAAGAGACACTTGCGAGTGCTACCGGGCCACTCCCTTTCATGGTGAAGTTTTTGTCGGCATCTTCACCGCTTTCTTTGCAAGTGCACCCCACCGCAGAACAAGCGCGTGCAGGTTTCGAACGTGAAGAAAAAGCAGGCAGTCCCACTGGTTCACCACAACGCATTTATCGCGACAGTTCCGATAAGCCTGAACTCCTCATTGCCCTCACACCCTTTACTGCGCTGTGCGGGTTCCATGATGCGGCAAGTTCTGTGGGCTGGTTTCGCGCCATGCAGTGGAGCGACTTAGCCAACTTCCTGGAACAACATGGCATTGAGGCCTTTGCTCGCGAGGCGCTTGAAGGAAACGCATTGCGCATTCCCGAGCAACTACCGCCATGGGCCAACGAGTTGCGGGTTGCTTACCCCAACGACCCTGCGCTTCTCATTGCGCTACTCATGCACCGTGTAGAACTAGCCGCTGGTGAATGCTTGCTCCTTGAAGCCGGAACCTTGCATGCGTACCTCAATGGTTCTGCAATAGAAGTAATGAACACCAGCGACAACGTGGTGCGCGGTGGCTTTACTCACAAACATGTTGATACTGCAGAACTCTTAAGCATCACGCACTGGGAACCTTCTGCTACGCCGGTGCGCCGTGCCACCAATGCGCTCCCCCACATCAACACTTACCCCACTACTGGCGCGTTTCAAGTACACAGTGTTGTTGCACCTGCCACGGTGCCCGCTTCAGCTATGCCTCAGCTCGTTGCATGCATTGCCGGCTCGGGGCAAGGCTTCTCGCGTGGCCAGGTAATGCTTTTAAATGCAAACGAGGAAATGCAACTAACCGGCGACTGCGTAGTAATTGCTACGACAAGCGACACACAGCGTTAAGCGCGAGTTCCAAAACACGCTCACGTACTGACGTTTGTTTTTCCCAATGACGGTGGTCCCATGTTTGCGCACTCACATCGTCGCCGGCATATAACAACTGCCCATAGACCGCTCCACGAAACATGGCAACTGCAAACATTGCCGATGCTTCCATTTCCACACTGATACACCCTTGCTCGCGACGCCGCGCAACTTTTTCTGGTGTCTCGCGAAAGATTGCGTCGGTGGTCCAAGTGAGACCCTTATCGTGAGGAACTCCGGCACCCATTAACTCGGCGTCAATTGCCTCTACGGCAAGTGGATGCGGCACAACAGCAACCTCGACAGGTTGATAGTGATGGCTGGTGCCTTCGTCACGTACGGCACCCGTGGGAACAATGATGTGACCCACATCGAAACCTTGCTTCACGATGCCTGCACCACCGCAACCAATGATCTTTGTAGCACCCAAACCAATGACATCTTCCAATGAAGTTGCAGCTGCGGGCGCACCCACCCCGGGGTTGAAAACCGCAATGCGTTTTCCGAGATGCTCCACCACATGCACTTCGTGGTCGCCGTGCTCGAAAGGAATGCGGTAAATCGGGTCTTGGCCTGCAAAACGTTTGCGCTGTACATCGCCAAACCAACAGGCCACAGCAAGTTCAGGAAAGTTGTCTACACGCCTACGCATTGGCGGGTTGATGACTGCAGTTTGCGACTCTTCAAATTCAAAGAGTGGATGAATTGAATGCTGCGACATCACTACGTTTTAAGACTTGGCAATACTCTGGCGAATATTCACAATGCGATCATGTGAATGATTCACATCGTCACCTTGTTCATCGAGTAGTGCCGACCGGTCTTTTTGCGCTTCTCGTTCGGCGATAGTGGTGTCGACTCGCGCAATGGCTGCTTCAGCGCCATGCTCATTGATGTACGTTGCCCACTCCACTAACGCATCGACCATTTCCGATTCAGGTACAACAGCCACATTGCGACCCTTTACAAAGAGATGCCCGCGCTTGTTACCGGCCGCAATACCAATATCGGCTTCGCGCGCTTCGCCCGGACCATTTACAACGCAACCCATCACAGCCACTTGCAGTGGAATGAGTTTGTCGGCAAATGCTTCTTGAGCACGACGCGCCACATCGATGACATCAATTTCTGCTCGCCCACAACTCGGGCATGCAATGAGGTCGACATTTTTACGTTCACGAAGCCCGAGTGCCTCTAACAACTGCCTGCCAGCACGAGCCTCTTCAATGGGGTCGGCAGTGAGGCTGTAGCGAATGGTGTCGCCAATGCCTTCCAACAGAAGTGCTGCAATACCTGCAGTGGCCTTCACCAACCCAGCAGGTGGTGGCCCTGCTTCTGTAACGCCGAGATGCAACGGCGCATCGGTGACCTTGCTCAATTCGCGATACGCCTCGACCATGAGTGGAACATTCGATGCCTTCACAGAAATTTTAAAGTGATCGAACCCCACTTGTTCGAAGTAGGCAATTTCTTGCAGTGCAGATTCCACCATTGCCGCAGCAGTAAGGCCGCCGTGCTTTTCATATAACGAGGGGTCGAGTGAGCCACCATTCACGCCAATACGAATAGAAACGTTGCGATCTTTTGCTTCCGACGCCACAGTTTTAATGTGCTCGGGCTTACGAATGTTTCCTGGGTTCAAGCGCAAACCGTGAACGCCTGCTTCTAATGCAGCAAGAGCCATTTTATACTGGTGATGAATGTCGGCGATGATGGGTATTGGCGAACGCGGAACAATTTGCGCCAAACCTTCTGCTGCTTCTATCTCGTTACACGTACAACGAACAATGTCGCACCCCGCAGCAGCGAGAGCATAAATTTGCTGCAAGGTTCCTTCAACATCTGAAGTTTTCGTTGTGGTCATGGACTGCACAGAAATTGGTGCAGTACCACCGACTGCAACTTTGCCAACGTGAATTTGACGGGTATGTCGACGTTCAACCATTACTAGAAAGTATTGCTTGTCTTAGAGCGGTTGGGTGATATCGAGGTACAAACCTACGAATAATAAGAAGCCCATCAGCCCAATCACTATGGTGGTGAGTGGGATCATTTTGTTGATATCGGCGCGATAACGCTCGCCGCGACGGCTCCGCACACGCTCATATGCTGCAATTGCTGCGTGGCCCCCGTCGAAAGGCAAGAGCGGGAACATATTGAACACACCAACGAACACGTTGACGCTTGCCAAAAGAAGTAAGACAGCCTTCAGACCCTCATCTTCTCCTAGTTTCCCGCCGATCTGGCTTGCCCCCACCACTGTGGTGGGTCGCGTGGCCAGGTTTTCTCCAGAATCTTGCAGTGCCCGCACAGAGTTCATTGGGTTTAAAGCGCTCACGACACCTTTCACCGAGTTGCCTGCTGTACGCACGACATCGCCGGCTCCGTACCAAAAACTATTCACCAGTGACTGCTTCACATAACCAGTTGAACTCGTGGCGATGCCGAGGTACGCAATATTGGCATCCATTGGGTTCCTTGCCAACGTTGTGGTGAGTATCTCTTCAACACCATCTCGCCGTATGACTACCTCAACTGCACTGCCAGGAGCTTGCTCAACAATGGCTTCCACGAGTTCAGTGCGAGTTGTTACTTTGTCTGCACCGAGCGCAACAACAATGTCGCCTTCACGAATACCCGCAAGTGCTGCTGGCGAACCTGCTTCGGGAGCACGCACCACCGATACTGTGCCGGTGTCGTCGTAGCGACCTGCAAAGGCATACACGCCAATGAAGAGAGCAAGCGCAATGACGATGTGCATCAACGAACCCGCTGTGATGACAAGCAGTTGGCGTGGAAAACTCTTATTGCGATAGGCACGTGGTTCGTCTTCGGGTTCCACTTCATCGAGCCCGTTCATGCCGATAATACGCACAAAAGCACCTAGAGGAATGGCACGGAACCCGTATTCCACTTCACCCCTATGACGGCTCCACAACCTTGGCCCGAAACCCATGAAGAATTGAGTGGCCTTCATTCCCGTGCGGCGAGCAGTGACGAAATGGCCAACTTCATGTAAGAAAATTGATACCAAAAGCCCGACAACAAATGCCAAGGTCCACACGTTTTTGAGACCTAACCAAACAAGCAAACCACCAATAACAATTGCCGACAAAACCGCACGTGATGTTGACGGCGAATTGGTTTCTTCTACTGCTCCACCACCAACAACTACTTCTTGGCGCATGCGTTCATACATCGAGGTCATTGTGCAAGCCGTTTCTTTGCAGCCTCGCGACCACGCGCATCGGCGTTCAAAATATCTTCAATTGAAGTAGGTACTTCAGCGGAATACTTTTGCATCACGGCGTCAACCGTATCGGCAATTGCCAGCCATGTAATATTTCCAGCAAGAAATGCCTCTACTGCTATTTCATTTGCCGCACTCATAAACGCAGGTGCCGTTCCGCCCATACGACCAGCTTCATAGGCAATGGCCAAACACCGAAATGTTGTTACATCGGGCTCGCTAAATGTGAGTTCTTTCACATCGCGCCACGAAATGGCGCCGAAGGCATTGGGGCTGCGATGTGGGTAGTCGAGTGCATAACTAATGGGCAATCGCATGTCGGGCATTGAAAGTTGGGCAATGGTGGAACCATCGGTGTACTCCACCATGGAATGCACAACCGATTGCGGGTGCACCACAACATCGATGCTGTCGTAACTTGTGCCGAATAGTTCATGGGCTTCAATCACTTCAAGACCCTTGTTCATGAGCGTGGAGGAATCGACCGTAATTTTCGGACCCATGCTCCATGTGGGGTGTGCAAGTGCATTCGCCACGGTTACTTCAGACAACTCCGCACGGGTTTTGCCGCGAAATGGGCCTCCGCTTGCCGTGAGTACCAATCGATGCACTTCTCTTTGCGTGTCGTCACTCGAACGCAAGCACTGATGAATGGCACAGTGTTCACTATCGACGGGCACAATGAGCGCCCCTGGGGTGCGCCGTAATGGCTGCACAATTGGCCCTGCGGCAATGAGACTTTCTTTATTGGCCAGAGCCAAACGCTTTCCGGCACGCAGAGTTTCGAGCGTCACCGGCAAACCAGCAAAGCCCACCACAGCATTCACAACAACGTCGGCCACTTCGACAACATCGGTGAGCGAAGTGGTGACGTGCGCGAAAGGCAAAGCAGCAGCAACTTGTTGACACAATTCTTCGCCACTCACCACCACCACTTCTGGATGAAATTCATGTGCTTGCTCGATGAGTTGAGCTACAGAAGACCCTGCCGCTAACGCAGTAACACGAAAATGGTGCGGGTCGGCACGAATCACTTCAAGCGTCTGCGTGCCAATAGAGCCGGTTGAACCGGCTATCGCAACGCGAACAGGTGTTATTTCACCCAAGGCTGAATGACGAGCATGAGGTAATACGCCCCAGGAAGAACGAACAAGAATCCGTCAAACCTGTCGAGCACTCCGCCATGACCACGAACAATGGTGCCGAAGTCTTTGATGTCAAGGTTGCGCTTGAACATGCTCTCTACAAGATCGCCTAGTGGAGCGAGTACCGAGATGACCAGCGCCATGAGTAGCCACTCACTTGCTCTGTTCCACGTGCCGCTTTGCATGCCGATGAGCAGAACTGCTGCAAATGTTCCCACTGTTCCGCCAATGAGACCCTCGACCGATTTCGATGGGCTGATCCATTCACGCAATGGCGTGCGACCCGTTGCTGAGCCAACAAACAAGGCCATTACATCGTTCGCCACAACACCAGCTGCAACGATGAACAACGTGTCGGTGCCCACGTTGAATCCTGAGACACCAAGACCGGAGTTTGAATATCGCACGATGAGCGCCGCGTATGAACCAAGAAGCCCGATCCACACCACTGCCATGGTGGTAATGGCCACATTGGGAAGTGGTCCACTTTGCACACCGTTTGCACCAATGAATCCGATGGTTGCTGCCATGAATGCAAAAGTAAATACCAATGGCAATGCACCATCGCCTATCCAATACGCAGCAAGTGGAGCAGCTACACAGGCAGCAATACCAGCAATGGTTGCTGGGCGATAACCCTTTTCGGTGACCTTGTCGAAAAATTCCACAGCAGCTAAGCCGAGTGCAGCGACAATGAAAATCATTACTGCTGCAGGACGCCATACCAATGCGCCAATAAATGCAGCGGCGAGCAACAAGCCTGCTGTTACTGCTTGTGGCATATCGCGACCACCAATACCACCAGAGGACTTCTGCGAACGTTGCGGCATCGGACGTTGCGAAGACGGACGAGCGCCACGACCCACAGGGGCTTGACGAGGAACGGGGCGTGAAGTGCCACCCGTTGGCTGATGCATTTCTGGTCGACGAGCACGCTCGTCGGTGGGGTCGCTGCCAATGACGAGGCGTGGTTCGCGACGCGCACCAGGAATGGGCGTTGCATCGTTTTCAAAATAACGTGCTTCGCGCGTGGGCTCATCGCGATACGACGGCTCGGGTGCAGCGTTGGGTTGCACTGCAGGCTGTGAAAAAGTCGACCATACATCGGTGTCGTCTGCAGGTTCTGATTGTAAAAACTTGGGAATTTCACCTGTGGGTGGCTCGGTCCAGTGTGGAAGAGGCCCGGTGTCGTCACCAAAAGACAGAACTGGTTCCACAGCTTCGTCGCCAAATTGAACAGTTCCGAAGTCGTCACCAAAGTCGGTGCCGTAACCTTCTGCGTCACGGTTTCCCGTGTCGTCGCGTCGTTTCCAATCGTCGGTCATATCTTCCCTTTCGGGTAATGCATGGGCAACACCCATGCAGTTGGTTTACACCTCTAGTAGTTCGTGTTCCTTGCGAGCAAAAGCCTTATCGATGAGATCGACATGATCGTGCGTTAATTTTTCCAATTCCTTTTCCGCACGCTCAAGTTCATCTTTAGAAATATCGTGATCTTTTTCAGCAGTTTCCAGATGTTTGCGCACATCACGTCGCACGTTGCGCACTGCAATACGGCCGTCTTCTGCCATTGCTTTCACCACTTTGACGTAGTCTTTGCGACGCTCTTCGGTGAGTGCTGGAAATGCAAGTCGAATGACCACCCCATCATTGGATGGGTTGAGCCCAAGATTGGAACTCTGGATGGCCTTTTCAATAGCGGCAATGGCTCCGCGGTCGTGTGGCTTCACCACCAGCATGCGCGCCTCGGGAACCTGGAACCCAGCAATTTGCTGCAAAGGAACCGTTGCCCCGTAATACTCGACAGCTAATTTTTCCACGATGGAGGGGGTTGCTCGCCCCGTTCGAATGGTGGTGAATTGGCCCTGAACATGTTCGACTGCTTTTTCCATCTTGTCGATGGCGTCGAGGAGAGCTTCTTCGGTCACCCGACTAGCGTACCCACTGCCTCACCCCTGAGGATGGACTTCACGTTGCCCTGGCGCAAAAGATCGAACACCACGATGGGCAGTTTTTGGTCCATGCAGAAGGTAATGGCCGTGGAATCCATCACTTTGAGGCCCTTGCTCATGACATCGAAATGAGAAATGCGGTCATAGCGGGTGGCTGTGGGGTCGAGTTTTGGATCGGCTGTGTACACGCCATCGACCCCGGAATGAGTGCCCTTCAAAATGGCTTGAGCAGAAATTTCCGCGGCGCGCAGTGCTGCAGCTGTATCGGTAGTGAAAAACGGGTTGCCCGTTCCACCAGCCAAAATGACCACTCGACCCTTTTCCAAGTGCCGCTCTGCACGACGACGAATGTAGGGCTCAGCGACCTTTGGCATTTCAATGGCCGACATCACTCGCGATTGCTGACCCACGCGCTCGAGTGCATCTTGCAACGCAAGACCATTCATGACGGTGGCAAGCATTCCCATGAAGTCGGCCTGTGCTTGGTCCATACCCTGGCCAGCACCTTTCATGCCGCGCCAAAAGTTACCGCCACCTACAACTACTGCGATGTCGACGCCAAACTCTTCATGCACTTCGTGCAACTCGGTTGCTACTTGATGCAAAACATCGGTATCGAGACCAAACCCGGTGGACTCGGCAAGAGCCTCACCCGACAGTTTTAAAACGATGCGATTCCAACGTGGCTGAGTACGAGGACTCTTCTTCGCTGAAACCGCATCATTAGCCATTCAGGTTTAGCCAATCTCGATTTGAGAGTACTGAAGGATTTTTGCTGCACCAATGAACTGCGCAACTGACAACTTGTCGTCTTTGGCATAAGGCTGTTCAACAAGAGCGACATCTTTGTAGAAACCGCTGATGCGACCTTCAACGATTTTTGCGATTGCTGCTTCTGGCTTGCCTTCGTTACGCGTAATGGTTTCCAATGTGGATCGCTCGTGAGCAAGAACGTCAGCAGGAATTTCATCACGTGTGAGGTAGCGAGGACGAGCAAAACTAATGTGCACTGCAACATCGTGTGCCAACTCTTGGGTAGCACCCGACATTTCAACAAGCACACCGTTGACTCCGCGGCCACCTTGAATGTGCAAGTACGAGTCGATGACGTTTCCGGCAGCTGCTTCAATGCGCACTACTTCGCCCAAGTCGATGTTCTCTTTGAGAACGATCTTCAAACTGTCGAGTTGCTCTTGGCGCTCTGCCACTGCAGCAACACCCTTATCGATGATGAGCTTTGCCAGTGCTTCGGCTTCAGCTTTGAAAGCATCGCTACCGGCAACAAAGTCGGTTTCACACTTCAGCTTTGCCATTGCACCCACGTTGCCACGAATGACCAAAGCGACAACGCCCTGATTGTTGTCGCGGTCGTCACGCTTCGCACTTGCCGCAAGGCCTTTTTCACGGAGCCACTGTTTGGCTTCGTCAATATCACCGTTGTTTTCTTCAAGTGCTTTTTTGCAATCCATCATGCCTGCGCCTGTGGAATCGCGCAGAGTTTTTACGTCTTTAGCTGTATACGACATTCGTGAATCAGGCTCCTGGAGTAGGTGCCGCAGGGGGTGCGGGAATGGGTTTTGGTTCAACAACAGATGCTCCGACTGCAGCAACTGCAGCAGCAGCATTCACAACAGCAGCGGCTGCGGCTTGTGCTGCAGCAACTGAGGCCTTCTTCGATGCCATGTGGCGTCCTTCAAGTGCAGCTTCAGCAATAACGCGGCACATGAGGTCGTTGGCGCGAATGGCGTCATCGTTTCCTGGAATAGGGAAGGTCACCACGTCGGGGTCGACGTTGGTATCGACCACAGCAATAACGGGAATACCAAGCTTGTTTGCTTCGGTCACCGCGATGTGCTCTTTTAAGGTGTCGAGCACGAAGACTGCGTCGGGACGACGTGTCATTTTGCTGATACCCGAGAGGTTCTTTTGCAACTTGACGAGTTCACGCGACAAGAGAAGTGCTTCTTTTTTTGGCATTGCTTCGAACTCGCCAGTTTCCACCATGCGCTCGTATTCCTGCATTTTGCTCACGCGCTTGGAAATGGTTTCGAAGTTGGTGAGCATGCCGCCCAACCAACGCTCATTCACGTATGGCATTCCACTCTTATCGGCCCAGTCGCGCACAGGATCTTGCGCTTGCTTTTTAGTACCGACGAAAAGAATGGTTCCGCCTCCGGCTACAAGATCGCGAGCAAAGACATAAGCGGTCTCGACGCGAGTCATTGTTTGTTCAAGATCGATGATGTAAACACCGTTGCGCTCGCCGAAAATGAATCGCTTCATTTTGGGGTTCCAACGGCGGGTCTGGTGTCCAAAGTGGCAACCAGCTTCGAGCATTTGTCGCATTGTGACGACGGCCATGATGATTCTCCTCTCCTGTGGTTAAGAGACTGGCCTCCGCGCCGAAGCGACCACAGGAAGAGACACAGTGCAATGACGTGTTGATGATTTATTCGTGGCCCCCGCCATGCCACCGTGTGGACGATGGCGTGACGACAGCCAAGGAGAGAGGCTACTGCCCGATTCCCCTTGTGCCACAAACGATCGCGCCGCCGTTGGGGAAATCAGCCGGGCTCGGGGCCGGGTGAGGCCAAAAAAGACCGCGGGGTCGAGATAGTTATTCTCCACCCGCGACCCGAGCCGCAGACCCACATAAAACCATTGGCTTGCGTAACCCACCACCTGTAACGGGTTGACTACCTCGCCAAGGGTCACGAGTGCCCCACTGACCCCTCCCATGACCTCATATAGAGGTGTAGCCGATTGACCTCCCCTATCGGGGGTGATTCCTGCAGCCACTTGGTCAATTTCCACCACGACATAGGGCACTCCACCCACTGGCCCCACGAAGGTCACTGTTCCGGGCCACGACATGCGCACTGGAGTGTTTTGCCCAACAGCAAACTCGAGACCGCGGTTACCAGCGCACCACGTACATTGCGGCCGACGAAACCAGTCGGTGACCTTGCCTGCTACCGGGGCTGGAGCAGTGTTCGCAACGCAGAGCACCGCAGCGACAACGGCGCTCAACATGAGAACCCCGATAGTGAACTAGTACTCGGCTGCAGCGAGACGCGACCGCAATTGCAATACAGCCTTTGAATGGATTTGTGAAACGCGGCTTTCGGTGACTCCCAGAATTTCGCCGATTTCCACGAGCGTGAGATTCTCGTCGTAGTAAAGAACCAAAACAGTACGTTCACGTTCTGGCAAGTTTCTAATTTCCTCACGCATGTGCGCCCGCATTGCTTGTTCTTCCATTGCGGTATCGGCGGGGCCAATTTGTTGGCCCACCCCTGAAGGGGCACGGTCGGCAACAAGGTGGTCGAGAGGGCCAACGGTGCCAACAGCAACATCGGCGAGCCACTTCTGGAGTTCCTCCACAGTGATCTGCAATTCTTCAGCAATTTCTTCGTCGTTAGGTGCACGTCCCATTGTGTGCTCAAGTTGCGTTATTGCGGTCTGTACCGAACGCGCCTTGGTGCGTACTGAGCGCGGCACCCAGTCGAGAGCGCGCAACGAGTCGAGAATGGCCCCACGAATACGCGGCACTGCATAGGTTTCAAACTTTGCGCCATGAACTGGCACGTATTTTTCAATAGCGTCCATGAGGCCAAAAATGCCTGCGCTCACGAGATCTGCAGTATCGACATTTTTCGGTAACCCTGCACCGAGTCGACCAGCAACGAACTTGACGAGTGAGGAATAGTTCACCACAAGCCATTCGCGTGCTTGGGGGGTACGAGAACTCGACCAGTCTTCCCAAGCGGATTCCACCGTATAGCGCGCGCGTCGAATGTTCATGCGCGCGGATGTGACGAGAGATAGGCCGACTGCAACCGTTCTTTACTCACATGCGTATAGCGCTGCGTGGTAACAACATTTGCATGACCCAAGAGTTCTTGAACTGCACGCAGGTCGGCGCCATTGTCGAGCAAGTGAGTTGCGAAAGTGTGTCGCAGTGCGTGAGGATGCGTGGGGTCAATAGATCTTCTATCGAGTATTCGCCGCACGTCGCGCGGGGTGAGTTGTTTACCGCGCTCATTGAAAAAGAGTGCATTTGACGATGGCCCGGCAAGCTCATGGCGATGTTTCATCCACAAATCAATTGCAGCCACTGTTGGCTCATTGAGAGGTACACGCCGCTCTTTTGAGCCTTTACCCCACACCGATGCCGCTTTGTTTTTGAGATCTACGTTGGCAAGTTCGAGTGTGCATAATTCACTCACGCGCAACCCACTTCCGTATAGCAATTCCACAATTGCCACGTCGCGCGCAGAACGCCACACCGGGTCATCTTCTATTTCCGAACCGGTGAGCAATGCATCGAGCTGATCGGCATTCAAGATGCGCGGCAATCGCCCCTCGCCATTAGGTGCACGCACGCCAACAGTGGGGTTCTCTACTTTTTTACCCGATTGACGCAGCAACCACGAGAAATAACGACGCAATGCTGCAAGCTTGCGGGCAATGGTGCGCTTGGCATGTGTGCCCTTTGCATGTTCCGTTGGCTTTGAAGTGGTGAGAAATGCAAGGTACTGCTTCACCATGGTGCGTGTCACCGCTTCTGGACGCTGTGCATCGTGTTCTTCACTTACCCATTGAGCAAAGCGTTCCACATCGGAGCGATACGCACTTTGTGTGTTCGGCGACATCGCAGTGAGAGAACCAACGAAGTCCTCTATTTTCCATGCCGCCAATGGCGTAGCCCGCGTGCCGCCCACACCTTCAAGGTAGTAGGTAGAGCTACCTCATGAGCGCTTCCCACCATCCATTGGTATCGACCACCCAACCCAGCGCTTCAAGGCGACCCAAACTCACCGCAATGTCGTGCAGTGGTCTATTGAGCAACAGTACGAGGTGGTCAAGTGTCACTGCTCCGTCGGTGCATGCAAGAAGGACATCTTGGTCGTGGGCATCTGGTGCAACGCGCGTTTCGTAATTGCTTCTCGACTCGCGGCGATGATCGAGCGCGAGAGCAGCAAAGAGGTCATCGACACTGGTCACTGGCCCGCAGCCCTGTTGAATGAGCAGGTTGGTTCCGCCAGCAGATGCAACTCGGGGTGAGCCCGGTACGGCAAAGACCTCAATATTGCGCCGAATTGCTTCAGCAACGGTGAGCATCGAACCACCCGACTCGCGCGACTCCACCACAACCACCACTTCAGACAGTGCCGCAATAATGCGATTGCGTTGAGGGAAGCGGTAGGGCTCGGGCTGTACCCCTGGCCCGTATTCACTGACCAAGAGCCCGCAGTCACCTACCCATTCCCATAACCCAGCATTACTTTTGGGGTACACCACATCGAGCCCGCACGCTACAACACCAATGGGTTTGCCGAGTGCGCCATGACCCGTGTGCGCCATTTCCTCGTAATGCAATTTCATTCCGTGATGTACCGCGCCATCTATTCCGCGAGCAAGACCCGACACCACTGCGATTTCGTTGGCTGCTAATTGCTCACCAAATTCTCGCGCGGTGTACACCCCCGATGGTGTTGGCGACCTTGTGCCCACAATACCCACTCGTCGTTGCTGCAAAGCACTGAGCGAACCCCTGTAGAAAAGCACCGCTGGAGGCGTGGGGTCGTAGCGCAAGGTGCGCGGATAGTTCGGATTTCCAATGTAAACCACTTCAATTTTTTCTTGCTCACAACGCTCACAAATGCGTGCAACAGCTTCATCGGTGATGACGGAATCACACACTGCTCTTGCCCAAGCTTCTTCGGGTTCCTCATGCAATAGTGCAATACGTAACTTCTTTGGCGTCATGCCTTCGAGTTGAGAAAGCGCAGCCGCATACGCCCATGCCGGCAAACCGAGGAGCTTGCTCATTACGCAACTTCTCTTTCATGCAGGCGAGTACGCATGAGAAGCGCCACACGAACAGTGTCTTGCTCAATCTCTCCGTCATTACCCGACAAGTCGGCAAGCGTGCGAGCAACACGGCGAATGCGGTGATACCCACGCCCTGTGAGCCGACCACGCTCCAATTCGCTACGAAGAACATCGCGTGCTGCGTTCGTCAGTGGCGCATATGTATCTAATTCTTGAGCAGACAAACGAGCATTCACGCCACCCGAGCGATGCAACGACAGTTCGCGCACGCGCGCAACACGTTGACGCACTGCTGCGCTTGGTTCTCCTTCACACACATCGAGCAACTCTTCAACTCCCGTCATGGCCACGGCAACACGCAGATCAAAACGATCAAGAAAGGGCCCAGACAACCTGCGTAAATACCTAGCCCGCGCTGTTTCATTGCATACACATGCCCCAGGTGCGCCACCACCACACGGGCAAGGGTTGGTAGCGCCGACCAATAGAAACCTTGCAGGCAAAGTGACTCCGGCACTTGCTCGCGCAATACGCACTTCTCCTTCTTCTAGTGGTTGGCGCAATGCATCGAGTACCGATGGCATGAACTCACCCACTTCGTCTAAGAAAAGCACACCGCCATGCGCCAACGATGCTTCACCTGGGCGCAAGACGCCACTTCCCCCACCCACCATTGCAATCATCGAAGCACTGTGGTGGGGCGCACGAAATGGAGGAAACGTAATGAGCCCGCCCGGTGGCAATGACGCCCCTGCTGCTGAGTGAATCATCGTTGCCGTCACTGCTTCTTCATTAGTGAGTGGGGGCAATAAACCAGGCAATCGCTCTGCGATCATTGTCTTGCCCGCACCAGGTGAACCCACAAACAAAATATGGTGTCCACCAGCAGCTGCAATTTCTGCTGCAAGACGTGCTGTGGGTTGCCCGCGCACATCACTCATGTCGGCAAAGCGAGTAGTTCCTTTCACGCTCTCTTGAGACGATGTATTTGCCCATTCGCCCTCTCCACGTAGAGCAAGAACAACATCGCGCAATGTGGCTGCACAATGAATACTGCGTGGGCTCGCTACTTTTGCTTCACGCGCATTGGGTGGTGCTACTACAACGCGATATTCACGCAGCCCAGCAACGAGCGGCGCGGCACCAGGCACTGGGCGCAACGACCCATCGAGTCCGAGTTCGGCAACAAAAGAATATTCGGCCAAGTTGTCGTTGGGTATTTGCCCACTAGCGCTCAAGATTCCCATGGCTAGTGCAAGGTCGAGCCCGACCCCACCTTTGCGTTGACTACTGGGTGCCAAGTTCACCGTAATTTTCTTATTCGGCCATTGCGCACCACTCGACAACAAAGCCGCACGCACACGGTCGCGTGCTTCGCGACACGCTTCGTCGGGAAGACCAACGACTGTGAACCCTGGCAAACCACTACCAATATGCACTTCAACAGAAATCGGCGTTCCTTGAATACCGAGCAATGTTGCTGACCTAATGCTCGAAAACACCAGACCTCACTTTCGTCACGATGAAATGCATCCCGTAGGAAAATGCATGTGGGAAACTGTCAACAGTGAAGAAATCACCTCAACATCTCCATGTGTGGCGACGTAGTGCTTTTGTGGCAATAAGTTGTGCAATTTTTATGGCAGGGGCCTCTTCATGCTCCGAGCCAAAGCGCACCGGAACTCAGTTTTGCCGCCAGTTGGCCAAAGAGATGCCGCAAATCAACGCACCCATTGCAACGCAAAACGATATTGACCTGTTAGTTGCCAGCTACGAGCGAATTGGCAAAGTTACACCCATCGATGTGTCAAAAGATTGGAACGCGCTCACGGCCTTACTTGCCGATGCCTCTCGCATTAACACCGGCAATACCACCGACGTTGAAGCTGTTACCAAGCACGCTTATGAAAGCAACACCGCTGCGCAACGCGCAATGAAGTGGGCTCTCGATACGTGTGCGGTTGATATCAGCGGATCTCGCCCCGCTTCACAATGACCTTGTCGACTAATCCGTATTCCTGAGCCAACTCGGCAGTAAACCAACGGTCGCGTTCGCTGTCGGCTTGAATTTGGGCGATTTCTTTACCGGAGTGAAATGCAGTGAGTTCTGCCATCTTGTGCTTCACGTGGTGCAACTGCTCGGCTTGAATAGCAATGTCGGTTGCTTGTCCGCGCAGACCAGCAAGTGGTTGATGCATCATGATGCGGGCATTTGGCAAGGTGTAGCGCTTTCCCTTTGCACCAGCGGTGAGCAGGAACTGACCCATGGAAGCCGCAAGACCCATGCACACCGTTGCAATATCGCATGAGACAAACTGCATGGTGTCGTAAATGGCCATACCGGCAGTGATGGAACCACCTGGGCTATTGATGTACAGCCAAATGTCGGCATTGGAGTCTTCGCCTTCGAGGTACAACAACTGCGCACAAATTTGGTTGGCAATGTCGTCGTTGACGTCGGTACCGAGCATGATGACGCGGTTTTTCATGAGGCGGCCGAACACGTCGAAACGAGCGTCTCCTGAACCCGAGTCGGCTCCCATTGGAGCGATAATGGAGGATGTGTTGTGCGACACGTGCGAAGTCATGTAACTAGGTTAGTGCCCATCGCCCTCGGTCTCTCAGTTACGTAGCCATAAAAATGACATACCACCGACAGAAAGTGGCAGAATGTTGGCGTGAAAAACGCAGAAACCCCCTTTCTCCCGAATGCAAATGAACTCCTTGAACACAACGCCACATTTGTGGAGGTATTTGCCGACCACGGCTTGAGTGTGAAACCCAAACGACGCCTCGCCATTGTTGCCTGCATGGATAGCCGCATGGACATTTTCCAAATGCTTGGCCTCGACCATGGTGACGCCCACATCATCAGAAATGCAGGTGGCGTGGTCACCGATGATGTGGTTCGCTCTTTAGTTCTTTCACAGCGCCGTCTGAATACACGTGAAATTATCCTCATTCACCACACCAACTGCGGTTTGGAGAATTTGAACGAGGGTGACTTCTACGACGAATTGGTGAGCGAAAGTGGCATTAAGCCAGGTTGGTCTTTGGAAGCATTCAAAGACCCGCATGAAGATGTGCGTCAAAGCATCAGTCGACTTATGCATTCACCATTCATCTTGCACAAAGACAACATTCGTGGATTCGTTTACGACGTCGACAACGGAAAACTCATAGAAGTCAACTGAGCAACTTTACGAACGCAGTACTCCGCTAAAGACAACTGCAATATTTTCTTGCTCGTAGTTGCCCTTGTTTTGGGCTACATAAGTAAGCAACCCGGCAAGACCCGCCGCACCCGTGGGGCTCACGTTGATACCCGAACTCTTTTGTGCCAGTTCAAATGCGGCTACCACTTCTGACTCTGGGGCAACAACGGGGAATCCACCGGTACGTGTCATGGCGTCACAAATAGAGATCCAGTCGTAGGTTTCATCGTCCAAAATACCATCGGCCAAAGACACAGGCACTTCTTCCCATGGCCACATGCACTCACTCCAGCGTGCACCCGCATTTAAGGTTCCGCCGGTTTGCTCAGCACGACTCCATGCTCGCGCAAGTGGACTACAGCCTTGCGTTTGCACTGCATGCAAATGAGTTCCTTGCACTTCTGCAATACGCATGGCGTCGCCAATTCCCGAAGCAAATGCACCACCACCTACTTGCACGAAAATACGGTGGAGTTGTTGAGTGTTCGGAAACTGTTCAAGCATTTCAAGACCAATCATTCGGCCACCATCGAGGCACCACGCATTTTCCGTGCCTTGCACACCAAAAGGCAATGAACCACGAGTGACGTGCTCTTGAAAACGCAACACACAAGGGTCGCCCGCGGGGTCGGTTGGTTGGCGATCACACACTTCAATATGTGCGCCGAGCGCCGTCAAAGTATTGAGCACCACTGTGTCAACGCTCTCTGGCACAAACACGCGCAATGGCCACTGCACGCTTGCTGCCAATGTGGCTGCAGCAATTGCAGCATTCCCACATGAAGCAATAGCTAGCTCGGGGCGACTCGCACCCCATGGAGCAAGACCTTTTTCTTCGGCAAAAACTAAATGCAATAACTCAGTGAAAAGATGTCGTGCTTTTTGAGATCCGGCAACGTTGTGTGTTTCGTCTTTCACCCACAGCCCGCCATTTTCTTCAAAGCCCAACACGCGTGACAACTCTGCATGCCGAGCAAATGGCGTACGACGAAACCCGGCGCCTGCAACGCTCGCCACCTGCGCATCGAGGCGTTCAATAAATTCACGACGCTCGCCAAACGATGCTCCGTGCTGTGCAGCAAATGCATCCCAGGCCAACAGTTTCTGGTACCGCACAAAAGGGTTCTCGGAATCTTGTGGGTGAAATACTTCATCGCTAGACGCACCAACGAAGTGCAACACATGATGACGATCTTGAATTGATGCTTGCGGGCAACGCCACGACAATGGCTCTGCCACTGCGACGAGAGATCCACACACCGCGCATTGCAGGTGCTCTATAACCTGCGTTTTCATGTTTCTATTGTGCAGCAACGCGGGCGTTGAATTCGGTAATCAAGTTGTCCCACACTGGCTGGTAGGTGCGTATGAATCGCCAGAACGACTGTGAGCGGCGCGCTTCAAACACGTCGAGTGGAGTTCCCTGCTGCTCAACCCATGTGTAATAACCCAGGTTGAAGATGCGATTGCGATCTCGCTCGGTGCAATCGATCATTGCATCTGTTCCAATGGCACCCATATGTTCTCCAAATACTTCGGCTGCATCAACTGCTGTGAAGTCGTTCTTGAATCGTCGAGCAAGAGTTTTTATGCGCTCGCTTGGGTACAGGGCCCCACCATCGGTTGCGATGGTAATGAGCACATCGTCGGGTCCGTAGTTCAGAAGTTTTGCTGTTTTGATTGCCGCGATCACATTGCAAATTGCAGAGAACCCAAAATGTTCCAACGCCTCGATGAGTTCATCTGAAAGACCCAAACGAGTTGCCATGTAC
>JANRCO010000079.1 GCA_030726975.1 Ilumatobacteraceae bacterium
GTCAGCCTCAGCCCCGTTGGTGAAGGATTCGAATCAAGTGGTGAAGCAGCTCCTCGTGAAGAGCGTGCCCCTCGTGCCGAGCGCAGCGATGCGCCCGACAATGCGGTGGCTGTGAGCTTTGAAGACGAGTTCGAAAGTGAACTCTCTGGCGAACTCGGCGACCTCGGCCCCGGCCGCGAAGCGGGCAACCGTGGTGGTGGCCGTGGACGTGGCGACGACAATCGCCGTCGTCATCGCTAAATCTTCCCCAACAAACAAAAACGCAATTCATCCACGACCCCGACCGACTACGGTCGGGGTCGTGACGTTTTCATCTCAGAATCCCATTCGTGTTGGTGTTGTAGGTGCAGGGGGCCGCATGGGCGCCACCGTGTGCGACGCCGTTGTCGCCGACCCACAGTTGGTGCTCGTTGCCGCTGTCGACTCCATGCATGCCGGTAAGGAATGTCACGGCCTCACTATTTCTGGAGAACTGAGAGCACTTGCCGATGCGCAAGCAGAAGTGGTTGTCGACTTTACGGTTGCTGCAGCAGCACGCATTACCTTGCCGTGGCTTGGCCTGCACGGTATGCACGCAGTGGTGGGCACCACTGGTTTCAACGATGCCGACATGGCAACGTTTAAGGAATCATTTACCAGTAGCAGTTGCCTCATTGCGGCAAACTTTGCCATCGGTGCAGTGCTCATGATGAAATTTGCCGAACAGGCTGCGCCATTTTTTGAAACTGCAGAAATTATCGAGTTCCATCACAATGCGAAAGCCGATGCACCGAGTGGAACCGCAATGGTTACCGCGCAACGGATGGCTGCTGCAAACAGTGAATGGGCAAAAGACCCAACGCAACACGAGGTTGCTTCAGGAGCACGTGGTGGTGAAGGCCCCGCAGGTATTCGTATTCATGCCGTGCGTATGGTGGGCATGACCGCATCACAGGAAGTCATCTTGGGTACCGCAGGTCAAACACTGGTCATTCGCCACGATTCAAATGATCGTGTGAGCTTTATGCCAGGGGTCGTTCTTGCATGTAAGCGCGTAGCCGAAACACCGGGAATCACGCTTGGAATTGACTCACTTCTTTAGTGTTCGTTTGTCTCGTTGAGGTCAGGTGGAGCAAGAGGACGGCGCTTTTTCATTTGGATAGCTGAAATGACAAAGAGCCCAAGGACGATGTACCACTGGTAGCTCTCAATTGATTTTAAGAACCAACGCACTTGGTCTTCAAAGATGTCTCCGCCGACGCGCATCACCATGAGGCGAAAGCAAATGCCAGGAATAACAATCGCGAAGAATTGACCGATACGCATTTTGCGGTGACCAATGAGCACGCACACCACGTTGCTTCCGGGCATGAGGAAAAGCATGAGCCCGCCAGCTTTGTTCACTGCATTTTCAAGCCAACGGTAGATGGCGGGGGTTTCGCCAACGTTGTCTTCTACCCAGCGCACGGTGCGGTCGCCATACCAGCGGCCGACGAAGTACAGGGCAGTAGCCGCAGCCAAAATGCGCAAAAATCCGATGATGAAATAGGGGACGGGTGAAGTAAAGGGGACCGCTCCAAAAAGGTTGCGGTTTCGCGACGACATCGCGAGAACGAGCAGCGGACGTTCGTCGACGAGCGCTGGGCCAATGTTGGTGCCAATGGTGCCGAATACGAAGAGGAGAGACGTGAGAGCCAAGACAACTTTGCGCACCACGGCAACCTATCGCATGGCCCTACGAGATGCCCTACGCTTGTGGCATGCAAGGACTCATGCAAAATACGCCACTGACCATTGTTCACCTTTTTGACAGGGCAGAAAAATACCACCGCAATAAAACTGTGGTCACTGCAACTCCGCGCGGGAAAGAGACCGTTACATATGGCGACTGGGCACTGCGTACCCGCAAGTTGGGTGGAGTGCTCAATGATTTGGGTATTTCTGTAGCAGGTCGAGTAGCTACTTTCGCATGGAATACCGCACGGCACTTGGAGTTGTACTTTGCCGCACCATGCACGGGCCGTGTACTTCATACGTTGAACATTCGATTGTTCCCCGAACAACTCACTTACATTGTGAACCATGCCGAAGACGAAGTGATTTTTTGTGACAAGTCGTTGCTCCCTCTTCTTGCACCGCTCTTTCCTACCTTTCACACGGTGAAACATTTAGTGGTGATGGACGATGGACCGGGTGATGTTCCGCAATGGCCAGGTGTGCAAATACATGACTATGAAGAGTTGCTTGGCAAAGCTTCGCCAGTTGAGTTTTTGGTAACAGATGAAAACCGTGCAGCGAGTATGTGTTACACCAGCGGCACTACTGGTAATCCAAAAGGTGTGGTGTATAGCCATCGCAGTACGTACCTACACACTTTTGGCGCAATGACGGTCGACAGTTTGGGCGCGCGCGAGAGCGATGTAATTTTGCCAGTCGTTCCGATGTTTCATGCCAACGCATGGGGTCTTGCACACGCTGCAGTTGCTTCAGGCGCATCGCTCATCATGCCGGGCCCAGATCTTTCGGGTAAAGCCATTGCGCAACTCATCGTGGAGGAAAAAGTCACCGTGGCTGCGGGCGTTCCAACTATTTGGATGGGTGTTCTTCCCGAGCTCAAGGGTCGCGACACATCGTCGTTGCGTGCGATTCCCTGTGGTGGTTCTGCAGTACCGAAAGCATTGAGTGAGGGGTATCGCGAACAAACCGGCTTGCCTATTTTGCAAGCGTGGGGAATGACCGAAACAAGCCCCATTGCTTCAACGTGCACGATGAGTGCCGCCGACTTGTTGTTACCCACCGATGAGCAAGCTGAGTTGCGTACCACTGTGGGCCAAATCAACTTTGGTGTTGAGTGCCGTGTGGTGGAACCCGACACCATTAACCCGGTTGCATGGGATGGCGAAACAAGTGGTGAGTTGCAGTGCTCAGGTCCGTGGATTGCTGCCAACTATTACAACGATGACCGTTCAGCAGAAAGCTTTACCTCCGACGGCTGGTTGCGTACGGGTGACGTTGCCACCATGGATGCCGATGGTCGCGTTCGACTAGTTGACCGCACAAAAGATCTCATCAAGAGTGGTGGCGAGTGGATCTCTTCGGTCGACGTGGAAAATGAACTCATGGCGCACCCAAAAATCAAAGAGGCTGCAGTAGTAGGGGTGCCACACCCGCGGTGGTCGGAGCGCCCATTGGCCTGCATCGTGTTGGAGCCAGGACAGAGCCTCACTAAAGACGAGGTAGTGGAGTTCCTGGTGCCGCGTTTGGCCAAGTGGCAATTGCCAGACGACGTGGTGTTTATTGACGAAGTACCAAAGACCAGCGTGGGGAAGTTCTCGAAAAAGACCCTCCGCGACCGTTTTGCCTCCTACGTGCTGCCCACGATCTAGAAAAGATCGGTTTCTGTGACATTTGTCTTGACAGTGAGACGCTATTCGTTTTAATGTCTCACTATGACTTCTGACGAAACCCGTGTTCTCGACGCAGCTTTGAGCTGTGTTGAACGCTTTGGGTTCAGCAAAGTCACCATCGACGACGTCACAGTTGCTTCAGGTGTGTCGCGCGCCACTATTTATCGCTTGTTCCCAGGTGGGCGCGAAGTTCTCTTTGAAGCAATGCGTCTGCGCGAATTAGAGAGGTTCTTTTCTCGGTTACAGAGTGCTGCTGCGGGGTCTCGCAATCTGGAGGAACTCCTGACGCGTTGCATTGTCTTTTCCTCGCGTGAGTTGCAAAACGACCAGCACCTTGCGGCGATGCTCGCCAGCGAGCGCGGTGAGGCACTTGCAAATCTCACGGTCGATGGAGTGCCTCGCATTGTAAATGTCGCAACTCAATTTTTTGTGCCGCTCGCCGAAGAGTTTGTTTCACCTGAAACTGCAATTCAAATTGTCGAAGTGCTGGTTCGGCTCGTTATTTCATACTTCCTTGCGCCAAGTATGCGGGTCGACTTCACCAGCGAAGATAGTGTTCGCGCATTTTTAGAGTCTTTTAGTTTTCTTAATGATCTAGTACAGCAATAAGGGGAAATACCATGACCGCAATTGAATCACATGACGCAGAAATCTTGGGGCGTGCCGATGTCAACGACATCGAAGCCATCTTGGGTGTCACCAATACCGACGTCAATGAAATTACGCATATGGTGAAGAACAACGCCGACACGTTGTTCTCTTGGGACTATTCATTAGCCCGCCCGCAGTTGCGCAAGTTGTACGAGAAGGCAAAGGTGGGGCAGTGGAATGCCACCACCGATCTGCCATGGGAAACACCTGTCGACATTGAAGGCACTATTGCAGCCGACCAGGCAGCAATTGGCCGTGGTTTTGACATGAGCCTGTATGCCGATACTCCTGTCAAAAACTGGGAGCAAAAAGAATGGCTTGAATTTGGTGTTCAGGCACGTAAGTGGAGCCTGTCGCAGTTCTTGCACGGCGAACAAGGTGCACTCATATGCACCGCAAAGATTGTGGAAACGGTGCCCTGGTACGACGCCAAGTTGTACGCCAGCACGCAAGTAATGGATGAAGCACGCCACGTAGAAGTGTTTGCTCGTTACCTCGACGAAAAGCTTGAAGGTGGATACCAAATCAATGCACACTTACGTGCCTTGCTCGACGACATCGTGACCGATAGCCGCTGGGACATGACCTACTTGGGTATGCAAATCATGGTCGAGGGTCTTGCCCTTGCTGCATTTGGTTACATGCATCAACTCACCGGCGAGCCTCTGTTGAAGAAGTTGTTGCGTTATGTCATGAGCGACGAAGCGCGTCACGTGGCCTTCGGTGTGCTGTCCTTACAAGAGGTGTATGCACAAATGAGCGACGCAGAAATTAAAGAGCGCCAAATTTTTGCATTTGAAGCAAGCTTGCGTATGCGCGATCGGTTCTTACAGCAAGAAGTGTGGGAGCGAATGGGCATCGACCCACGCAAAATCATGCCGGTTGTACTCAATGACCCAACGCGTATCTTCTTCCAGCAGATGTTGTTCTCAAAAATTGTGCCGAACTGTAAAAAGCTCGGCCTGCTCGACCGCAACGATTCGTGGTTGCGTCGTCGGTTCGAAGAAATTGGCGTCATCCAGTTCGAAGACTTTGAAGATACGGGCGAAGAGTACTTGGCCTTCGAAATTGGGAAAGAGATCTCAGCCCCTGCCTAAAAGTCGGCATTATCCAGCAAATTCGGATAATGAATGCAGTGTTCGTGGTGCGGGGTCACTACTCTTGAAGCGTTATGGCTCATCAATCTGACCCCTCATTTCGTGCCTTTCATGCGTTGCGCATCAAGGGCTTTGCCAAAGTCGACATGGTCGCCGATATCGCAGCAATCACCGAAAAAGAAGCCGAGGGTTTCCTCCATGGCCTTTTGGCACAGGAACTAGCCCTCTTTCGCGAGCAGCGGGCCCTGTGGCAAATCACCCCTGCTGGCAAGGAAGCGCACAAGGCAGCACTTGCCACCGATACACCGAGTGAAGTTGCTGGCGCCTTGAAGCCTTCTTACGAAGAATTCCTGATCATCAACGAATCTTTCAAGCAACTCTGTGGCGACTGGCAGTTAAAAGATGGCGTACCGAACGACCACAGCGATGCCGCCTACGACAAGGCTGTCATTGATCGCCTGGTTGAATTGAATGTGAAAGCCGTGCCGGTAGTGGAATCTCTCGGCAGTGTTTTGGGGCGCCTCATGCCCTATGTGCCGCGTTTGCACTCCACATCGAAGCGAGTGGTCGCGGGTGAAAACAACATGTTCACTGGCGTGATGTGCGGGAGCTACCACGATGTGTGGATGGAGCTTCACGAAGACCTCATACTCACCCAAGGCATCGACCGCGCTGCAGAAGGTTCTTTCTAATGACGCAGGTGCCTCACTTCGGGCGGGTACTTACTGCAATGATCACGCCGTTCACCGCAAATGGTGAGCTCGATGTCAATGAAGCAGTGAAGCTGGCGAAGTGGCTCCAAGAGCAGGGCAACGACGGCTTGGTGGTAACAGGTACTACTGGTGAAGCTTCCACACTTACCGACGCGGAAAAAATTGCTTTGTGGGAAGCGGTTGCGCAAGCAGTCACCATTCCCGTTATTGCAGGAAGTGCGTCGAACGACACCGCTCACAGTGTGCATCTCACAAAGAAAGCGACCGAAGTGGGTGCTGCAGGAATTTTGGCAGTGGGGCCGTATTACAACCGTCCACCGCAATCTGGTATTGCTGCTCACATGGGCGCAATTGCCACAGCAACGCATCTACCAGTTGTGTTGTACGACATTCCCGTGCGCACGGGCCGCAAAATTGCCACCGCAAACTTGCTCACCTTGGCAAATGATTACAGCAACATTGTTGCCTTGAAAGATGCTGCAGGAAACCCGGCAGAAACTGCCTCGGTCATTGCACAAGCACCTAATGGATTCCAGGTCTATAGCGGCGACGATGGTCTCACGTTGCCTTTGTTGTCGGTCGGTGCGATGGGCGTGGTTGGCGTTGCTACACACTGGTCGGCTCCCGAGCATCAACTCATGATGAAAGCATTTTTTAGCGGCAATACCGCCGAGGCTCAGCGCATGAATGCGCTGCTCCTCGAAAGCTATGCCTTTGAAACTGGTGACGATTCGCCGAACCCGTTGCCGAGCAAAGAAATGATGAAACTGCACGGGTTCGCTGTTGGCGATGCACGCTTGCCAATGGGGCCAGCTGCATCGTGGGTTGCAGAGCGAGCTGCTGTGGTGAAGAAAAATCTTGAAGCGACACGCACCCGTTGAGCACGAATGCATCTGTGAGCACATCAAACGTACGCATTTATTTTTTAGGTGGGTTAGGCGAAATTGGCCGTAACTGCATGGCGGTAGAACAAGACAACGAAGTCTTGCTCATCGACTGTGGTCTCATGTTCCCCGACCCCGATATGCATGGCATCGACCTTGTATTGCCCGACTTCACTTGGTTGCGGGAAAATGCCGAGCGCATTGTGGGATGCGTGGCAACACACGGGCACGAAGACCATGTTGGTGGGTTGCAATTCCTCTTGCGTGAAATGTCGTTTCCGTTATACGGATCTGCCGTCACGCTGGGGCTTGCTCGTAATCGCATTGAAGAAGCAGGACTCTTAGGTAAAACTTCGCTCAATGTGGTGCGCGATGGCGAAATTCGTCGCATCGGCCCATTCGATGTTGAATTCATTCCCGTCACACACTCGGTTCCACATGCGCATGCCATTGCGTTACACACCGCGCAAGGCGTGGTGTTGCATTCCGGCGACTTCAAGCTCGACCTCACTCCAGTTGATGGTCGTCGTACCGACCTTGCCCGCTTGGGTTCGTTGGCACACAACGGTGGCATTCGGTTGCTCATGGCCGACAGCACCAACGCTGAAGAAAAAGGTCATGCACCCAGCGAGAGCGAAGTTGGCAAGGTATTGCGCGCATTGTTTGCCGAAAATCGTACGAAGCGCATCATCACTGCAAGTTTTGCCAGCCATATTCACCGTGTTCAACAAATTGCCGAAGCAGCCATTGCTAGCGGGCGCGTGGTGGCAACAATGGGTCGTTCCATGCAAAACAATGTGCGCATGGCACGTGACTTGGGGTTATTGAACATTCCCGATAAGGCCCTTGTTGATATTGCCAAGATCAATGACTATGCACCAGAAAAAGTGTGCATCATTTCAACTGGTTCACAAGGTGAACCAATGGCGGCACTATCGCTTTTGGCTCGTGGTGACAACAAGTGGATCAAAGTAGGCGAAGACGACGTAGTCATTTTGTCGAGCCACCCGATTCCAGGAAATGAAATGCACGTGGGTCGAGTAATCGATGGCTTGCTGCGTTCCGGTGCTGAAGTGGTGCACTCGGGCATTGTCGATGTGCATGCAACAGGTCATGCACAGGCTGATGACTTGAAGACCTATTTGAATGTCACGCAACCTGAATGGTTCATTCCTATTCACGGCGAGTTCCGCCACATGATGGCAAATGCCAAATTGGCACGAACCATGGGTGTGCATCCACGCAATGTGGTGATGTGTGAAGACGGAGTAGTAGTTGAACTTTCTGCTGAAGGCGTGCAACATGTTGGGCGCATTCCTGCTGGCTATTTGTATGTCGATGGCGTGGTGGGCGATGTGGGTCAAGGCGTGTTGCGCGACCGTAAGGTTCTTGCAGAAGAAGGCGTAGTTGTTGTTGTGGTCACCATCGACATTGAGTCGGGTGTGGTCATTACAGGTCCAGAAATCATCACTCGTGGTTGGGTGTATGCCCCAGAGGCCGAAGATCTCCTCGACGAAGCGTGCGATACCGTTGCGCGTGCAGTCGAGCAAGCGCTGCGCGATGGTGGTCGTGATGTAGTTGCTCTTGAACAAGTAGTACGCAAAGCAACGGGGAAATTCGTTGCAGCGCGAACCAAGCGCAAACCAATGATTGTTCCTGTGGTGATGGAAACATAAAACACATGTTGAAGGCGAAAAATATTTTGTGTGTCTTTGCCCTGGCGCTTGTTGCGCTGTCTAGTTGCGGTAGCGACAAAGAAACTTTGCTCGTCAGCGACATCGACGATGCCGTAGCGGCGGTTGCCAAAGTATTAGGTAAGACCCCTGAGTTCTATGAAATCAACGCCACGCCATCCTTGGTGAATCTCTTTGCTGCTGATGGCAAGGGCAATGCCATCAACTTTGTTTATGAAAATGGCGAATTAGACCAGGAAACCACCGTTGCGTCAGCTGTTGGTGAAAGTTTCCCCGCGGAAGGCATGTCGTTTAATGGGAAGGTCATCGCGCGCGTCGAGAAGGAACTGCCCGATTCCATCTTGCGTGCCTTCAGTATCATCAACGATCACCCCAATGGGGGTGTGCAGTATCGCGTTGTGCTCCAGTCCGATCGGGGCGGCCAGTTCGCTGTTTTTGTGGAACCCACAGGAAAAATCCTCGGAACCGACGTGATGAGCGGACTCGGCACCTAAAAACCCCTGTTGTAGGGGCGAGAGTCCCCGATGAGGCAAGACCTCATTGGTACCGTAGAAACATGTCGAAGCAGGCCTCGCGCCCGAAAAAAGCTGCTGCGCAGCCAGCAAAGCGTGCTCAGCGGCTGCCCAAGCGCAATGCGGCCCCCATCCGTGAACATGCTGCAGTGAAAGCTGCTGTGGGTGGCCGTGAAAATGAATTCCTCGGTATCGGCATTGTGGTCGTTTCCGTCTTGGCTGCTTTAGCTATTTATCTCGATGTTGCAGGCCCGCTCGGCGACGCTATCGATACAGGTTTGGGTTGGCTTGTTGGTTTGGGTCGGTTCTTCTTGCCACCGGCAATTGCGTTGTTGGGTATTGCGCTCATTCGTCGCAATGAGTCGGAGCATCGCTTACGCGTAGGGGTCGGTAGCACGCTCATCGTGTTGTCCATCTTTGGCTTGTTGCATCTTGCGCGAGGTGCAGGGCACATGACCGCAAGTGTTGATGCACTGAAGCCTGCAGGCGGGTGGATTGGCGCCATTGTTGGCCAGCCCCTGCGTTCATTGCTTAGCATTGGTGGGGCAGTTGTAGTGCTACTTGCAATTCTCCTTGGTGGAATCCTCATTGCCACAGGTATGTCGCTTCCATTGTTAGTGAAAAAACTCAGTGGCGGAGTCAATGTTGTTGCTGTTCCTGCTTCACGTGCGGCGAAGAAAGTAATGAACGATATTTCCACTGTGTCTAGTGAACGTGAAGCCGAAAACGCACGCTTTTTCGACATTGAAGCAGAAGAGGCTGAGGAAGATCTTCCTGCTCCTGGGCCAGTCGACAATTCGCATGTTCCTGAGTTCGACCCAGGTGCGCCGCGTCCGCCGCTTTACGACATCGAAAAAGATCAACCAAAGCCAGATCGCAAACCACCGGCAGCAAAGAAGCCTGTTGCCGAGCCAGTGGTTGAACACGAACCAGCTGTTGTTGCAACAAATGGCGACGAGTTGCCACTTGGGCCCGCAGCACAACGCGGCAACTGGAAGCTTCCCGCAAAATCCATGCTGTCGGTGACGCCTGTGCAAGCAATCGACAAAGCTGAAGTTGAAGAGCGTGGGCGCCTTCTTGAAGAGTCACTTGCTTCTCATGGTGTCGATACCAAACTCGTTGGCATGACCGTTGGTCCTACGGTCACGCGTTACGAGCTAGAGCTTGGGCCAGGTGTAAAAGTTGCTCGCGTTACCAGCCTCGACCGCGATATTGCCTATGCAATGGCTGCAACTGATGTGCGTATTCTTGCTCCCATTCCTGGGCGTTCAGCAATTGGTGTTGAAGTTCCCAACACCACACGACAACTCGTTTCCTTGGGCGACCTCATTTCTTCTGCAGAAGCAAAAGCAGCAACTCATCCACTCGACGTAGCAGTGGGTAAAGACATTGCAGGTCGTGCAGTGTTCATCAACCTTGCAACAACACCTCACTTGCTCATTGCAGGTGCCACTGGTGCGGGTAAGTCGAGCGGGCTGAACTGCATCATTACTTCGTTGCTCATGCGCAGCACGCCCGACCAAGTGCGCCTCATTCTCATCGACCCGAAACAAGTGGAAATGGGTCAATACGGCCGTTTGCCGCACTTGCTCACTCAGCCGGTAACGAACCCGAAAAAAGCTGCAAATGCTTTGGGTTGGGCAGTGAAAGAAATGGAACGCCGCTACGACTTGTTGGTGGAAGTGGGCTTCCGCGACATTGGCGGCTACAACGCAGCATTCGACCGTGGTGACCTCATTCCAGAACCAGGTGTAGAAAAAGAATACGAACGTCTGCCGTTCATCGTGGTGGTGGTCGACGAATTAAACGACCTTATGATGGTTGCCGCGCGCGATGTTGAAGACTCCATCACTCGCATTGCACAAAAGGCACGCGCAGTAGGTATTCACCTCATCATCGCCACCCAGCGCCCCAGCGTCAACGTCATCACCGGTGTTATTAAGGCCAACATTCCAGCACGTATGGCCTTTGCAGTATCGAGCCTTACCGACAGTCGAGTCATTCTCGATCGTCCTGGTGCCGAAAAACTCGTGGGTAAAGGCGACATGTTGCTCTTGCCAGGAAACACCAACATTGCTCAGCGTGTACAGGGCTCATGGGTCACCGAAGAAGAAGTGCGTGCCATTGTGGCGCACTGGCGACGTCAGGCGCCTCAAGTGGTCTACGTCAGTGGCATTGAAGGTGAAGTCACCGCAGGTGGCGGCTCAGGGGTCTATGGCGGCAGTTCTGGCGACGATGGAGACGATGAACTGCTGAAGCAAGCAATGGAGCTTGTGGTGAATGCGGGTGTTGGTTCAACCTCAATGCTGCAACGCAAACTCAAAGTGGGCTTCGCCCGTGCCGGGCGTCTCATGGATCTTTTGGAAGAGCGTGGGGTAGTGGGCCCTGGTGAAGGTTCCAAGGCTCGTGCAGTACTCATGTCAATGGAGGAATTTGAACTCCTCCAACAAAACGATTAGCACAGCGTCGGTAAGATACTCCTGTGGCATCTCAGTTTTATATTGAAACTCTCGGCTGCCCGAAAAACGAAGTTGACTCTGAAAAAATCATGGGTCTCCTCATTTCTGAGGGCAACACGCAAACCGACGATGTGTCGCAGGCCGATGTTGTTGTTGTCAACACGTGTGCATTCATTGAAGAAGCGCGTCGCGAAAGTATCGACACCATCTTGAATCTTTCCGACCAACGTAAAGTGGGTTCGCGGCTAGTGGTTACTGGTTGCATGGCAGAGCGCTATGGCGATGAACTTGCTGCAGAGCTTCCTGAAGTCGACCAGGTAGCTGGCTTTGGTGTGTCGGTCACCCTTGGCCGCAAGCCCGTTGCGCTCGGCGCAACCGCTGTACCGACGTTCGACTTGTTGAACTTGCCGCGACCGAAGTCAACTTCTCCCTGGGCATATCTCAAAATTGCTGAAGGCTGCGACCGTTCATGTGGGTTCTGCGCCATCCCTTCATTCCGCGGCCCGCAACGCAGTCGCGATATCTCTTCTCTGTTAACAGAAGTAGAACAACTACAGGCGCGAGAAATTGTTCTTGTTGCTCAAGACCTCGCTAGTTATGGCAAAGATCGCCCCGACGAAATGGGTGCCGGATCCATTGTTCCTTTGGTGAATTCCGTTGCGTCGTTGGTCGACCGTGTGCGGTTGCTCTACCTCTACCCAAGTGATTTGAGTGACGACCTCATTCATGCCATTTTGAATACGGGTGTTCCATACTTCGACTTGTCGCTTCAGCATGTGTCGAAACCGCTGTTGCGCAAAATGCGCAGGTGGGGCGACGGCGACAGGTTCTTGCAGCGCATCGCCGATATTCGCAAGCTCAACCCCAAAGCAATTTTCCGTAGCAACTTCATTGTTGGCTACCCAGGTGAAACTGAAGCCGACCACGATGAAATGTTGCGCTTCATTGAAGAGGCACAGCTCGACTGGTGCGGTTTCTTCACCTATAGCGCTGAAGATGGCACCTATGCAGTTGACCTGCCCGACCAAGTGCCCAAAGAACTCATGTTGTTGCGCCATGGTGAACTCCAAGAGATGCAAGATGCCATTACGGCCAGCAAGCGTGACGATGAAATCGGTGAAGTGCATCGTGTGCTTGTCGATTCCCCGGGTGTGGGTCGTAGCCATCGCGAAGCGCCAGAGATTGACGGCATTGTGCAGATTCCAGAATCGTGCAAAGTCGGTACATTCGTCAACGTTCGTATTGTCGATGCCATCGGCCCCGATCTCATGGCTGAACTCGTCACGCCGGACGAATAGAGTAGAGGCGCATGCCAGTCGACCCCAACGCCATCGCCACGTGGGCAAATGCTGTCACGGTCATGCGCATTTTGGTGTCGCCCATTTTGTTTGCCGTCATCCCTTCCGATTCCAACGGGTCATGGGTGGCGTGGGTGATGTGGTTTGTTCTGTGCGCAAGCGATGGTGTCGACGGATACCTCGCCCGCCGTCATGGTGCTACGCGTTCAGGCGCCTTCCTCGACCCGCTTGCCGACAAGGTGTTAGTGCTCGGTGCCATGTTTACCCTCGTGAGCCGTGGGCTTTTCCCGCTGTTGCCTGTTGCCATCATCGCCACTCGCGAAGTGCTCATCAGCGTGTATCGCGTGGTCGCCGGATCAAAAGGTGTGTCAATTCCAGCAAGCAAGCTGGCGAAGTGGAAAACCTTTGGTCAGCAGTTTGCAGTTGCATGTGCATTGGCGCCACTCACTGTGAACGATTTCGACTACACGTGGAAAATCTTGTTGTGGTTCTCGGTGCTTCTCACGCTCATTAGTGGCGCACAGTATGCAGTGCGTGCGTATCGTGGTCATCAATTCGACGCCAATAGTGCTTCTACTGCGGCATAAACATGCGTTGCGACGTTCTCGCTGTTGGTACTGAACTGCTCCTCGGCCAAATTGTCGATACCAATTCTTCATGGATAGGCGAGCAGCTCGCTGCACACGGCATTTCATCGCACTTGCAAGTAAAAGTGGGCGACAACATTGACCGCATTGTGGCCGCCTTGCGCGCGCGGTTAGAAGAAGCTGACGCCGTCATTATGTGCGGTGGTCTTGGGCCTACTCATGACGACCTCACGCGTGAAGCCATTGCGCAGGTGATGGACGTTGAGCTGGAATTTCACGACAGCATTGCTGAAGTGATTCGTGAACTCTTTGCCTCACGTGGTCGCACCATGGCGCAGAACAATTTGCAACAAGCAATGGTACCCAAAGGCGCAAGCATCATTCCTCAAACGCGGGGCACGGCTCCCGGGCTCATGTGCCCCGTGCTTATGAATGGCAAAACAAAAATGGTGTATGCAGTGCCAGGTGTGCCACATGAAATGCACGACATGATGCACCGCGCCATTCTTCCCGACCTCGTTGCACGCAGCGGAGTGCAAGCGGTGATTGCGAGCAAAGTATTGCGCACCTGGGGCGAAAGCGAGAGCGGTCTCAATGAACGCTTAAACGGCATCATCGCAGAACTGGAAGACAACCCCGATGGATCTTTGCCAACGCTTGCCTTTTTGGCGAGTGGTTGGGAAGGAATCAAAGTACGTCTCACCGCACGTGCCGCCACCAGTGAACAGGTAAGTCAGGTGTTGGCCACGTGGGAAGAGCGCGTGCGCGCAGTAGTGGGCGACATTGTCTTTGGAGTTGACACCGACACCATGGAGTCTGTTGTTCTGCAAACGCTGCGTTCACATGGCCATACTTTGGCAGTTGCAGAATCGGTGACAGGTGGTTTAGTAACGGGCCGCCTGACCCACATCGCAGGCGCAAGTGATGTGCTGGTGGGTGGTGTGGTGTCGTATGCCTCTGAAGTGAAATACGACGTTCTTAATGTGCCTCGCGGCCCAGTGGTGAGTGGGGAAGCAGCTATTGCCATGGCACGAGGGGTTAAAGCGGCTTTGCATTCCTCCGTTGGGCTTGCCCTCTCCGGGGTTGCTGGCCCATCAGAGCAAGAAGGTCAGCCTGTAGGAACGCTGTGGGTTGGGGTGTGCCTTGCCGATGGAACCGAATACGCAGAGCACTTTCGCCTCGCTAGTGCCCGCGACCAAATGCGCCAAATGTCGGTGATTACCGCACTCAATTATTTGCGGCGTCTCTACTTGTAGATTATGGGTAATGCCCCCGTAGCTCAGTTGGATAGAGCAACGGACTTCTAATCCGCAGGTCGCATGTTCGATTCATGCCGGGGGCGCCAAGATGCATCGTCTCGTTGAAGCGTTCCTGAACACTGCATCTATAGTGTTGCCATGAGCATGCCGTCGAGAGTGTGGCGCTTGCTGCTCGCAAATCCGTTTCGGCTACTGCCTGTGTCGTTCGCGGCAATGATCAGTCTTGGGACCCTGCTCTTGTTGCTTCCTCAGGCAACATCTTCGGGTCAAAAGACCAGATTTCTCGACGCACTTTTTACGGCAACAAGCGCAGTGTGCGTAACGGGTTTGTCCGTTGTCGATACCGCTACGCATTGGTCGGGTTTTGGTCAGGGAATCATCCTGCTTCTCATTCAGGTGGGGGGTCTTGGCATTGTCACCGTGGTCAGTATCGGAATAGTTCTCTTTGCAGACCGAATTGGTTTGTCGCACACCCGCGTTCTTGCTGCAGACCTGCGCACCGATACTTATAGCAACGTGCCCAGGCTCGTGCGCAACATCGTGCTCACCACGTTGGCCTTCGAAGCGCTTTTTGCGGTGGTGCTCGCTGCTCGCTTTTTCTTTGCACACAACTATGGGTTTGGCACGTCTGTGTTGCACGGCATCTTCCACAGCATCTCGGCATGGAACAACGCTGGCTTTGCGCTGTACACCGACAACTTCTTGGGTTTCGCCAATGACTGGTTTTTCAGTATCGCTGTATGTCTTGCCGTGATTCTTGGTGGAATTGGTTTTCCGGTGCTGAGGACATTCGCTATGCATAGGCTCAATTGGAAAATGTGGCCGATGCATTCCAAGCTGATGGTAAGTGCAACTGCGGTGTTGCTTGTCTTGGGTACTGCGTTGTTTCTCATCTTTGAATGGTCGAATCCGGGCACTCTTGGGGCACTTCCCGAGACCTCGCGACTGCACTCAGCGCTCTTCCACTCTGTGCAAACCCGAACGGCAGGATTCAACTCAATCGATGTCGCTGCGCTGAACGAGGAGTCACTTCTCGTCTCCACAATTTTGATGTTCATCGGTGGCGGAAGTGCCTCAACGGCGGGCGGAATTAAAGTGACGACGTTTGCATTGCTGGCCTATGTGATTTGGGCAGAAATTCGAGGTGACCGCGATGTCAATATGTTCGGTCGTCGCATTGCCGAAGACGCGCAGCGCCAGGCATTGACCGTGGCACTCGTTGGGGTTGGGGTGCTGGCGGCGTCGACATTGGCACTGCTGGCCTTGGGGGACGCGAGCCTCACTGGTGCTGCGTTTGAGGCAGTTTCCGCCTTGTCAACAGTGGGGCTTTCAACCGGCCTGACCGCCGAGGAAGGTTCGCTGACGCAGATCGTTCTCGTTCTTCTCATGTTTGTTGGTCGCCTTGGGCCAGTTGTGCTCGCTGCGGGGATCATTCTTCGTTCGCGGCCCAACATGTTTAGGTTCCCGAGTGAGCGCCCGCTCATCGGCTAGTTGTGCACCAGCCTTATGCTTAATACTCACATCGTTAAAGAACGGACACCCTGACATCATGGCGATCTCAAACCCTGCGAACTCACAACGTCATCAGGCAGAAATCCAGGCCGCGAATCGTGGCGGTGTTCTCATTATTGGTCTTGGCAGGTTTGGCGAGGCACTTGCTCGCGGGCTCGTGGAGCAGAACGTTGAGGTGCTCGCTGTTGACTTCGACGAAGAAATTGTTCAACGCGTGTCGGGTGACATTCCAAATGTTGTGCAATGCGACGGAACCTCAGCGCGGGCCCTTCGTCAAATTGGTGCAGAGCAGTTTTCGCGGGCGATTGTTGCTATCGCATCGAATATTGAGGCGTCGGTCCTCTCGGCATTGGTACTCATTGACGAGTTGAAAGTGCCGATGGTGTGGGCGAAGGCGATCTCGCTTGATCACGCAAAGATTCTGGAACGAGTCGGGGTTGCACGGGTGATCCAGCCAGAACACGATATGGGTTACCGCACTGCAAGAAGTATTGCGCGGCGTGTCACCGATTACTTCCATGTCGAAGACAACTTCGCGTTGGTCGAGATGGAGGCCCCAAAGCGATTCTTGAACCGCCCGCTTGGTGAACTGGGAATTCGTAAAAAGTATGGAGTGACAATTGTGAGCATCAAACCGCCTGGCGGTGAGTTTCAGCACGCAGATCAGCTGACGACTTTGCAACCCGGTGAATTGATTCTCCTCGCCGGCAAGCCGGCGAACCTTGACGCATTCGTTATCGACGCAGAATAGGCAACCCTTGGGGTGCATAATCTGCGTGTTTCTTGAGGTGCGTCCCATTCCATAGGGGCTTTTGGTCTTCCGTGCTCTATCCTTAGCGCCGTGACTGCAGAAGTAATTTTCAAAAAAGGCGACACGGTCATCTACCCCCAGCACGGTGCTTGCATCGTTCATGGCATTAAGAAAATGAAGGCTTTTGGCTCAACCCAGGAGTACCTCATTTTGAAGACTGTTATCAATGAAATGACGCTTTCTGTGCCTACATCACGGGCCTCTGAAGTGGGTGTTCGCCCGCCGGTGTCTCCCGACGAACTTGAAGACCTGGTGTCTGTGCTTTCTAAAGCCGACCCGCGCGTTCCTTCCAACTGGTCACGCCGATTCAAGAACCACCAAGAAAAATTAAAGAGTGGCGACGTTTACCAAGTCGCAGAAGTAGTGCGCAACCTTGCTGCACGTAACCGCGATGCATCGTTGTCGGCTGCCGAACGCACCATGTACGACCGTGCTCGCATCAACCTCATCTCAGAAATTGCACCAGCTCTTAAGGTGTCCACCGACGATGCAGAAATTTTCCTCGACGAAGCGCTTGCAAAAGGCGTATTGAAGCCTGCGAAAGTAGCGAAGAAGGCAGCAGCTAAAGCTGAGCCAAAAAAAGTTGAAGACGACGACTTGTAAAAATCTTTAGCGCTGTATCTCTCGTACAGGTGCTGTGCCATCCCAATTGGTGTGAGCTTCGCGAATCATTTTGTAGAAACCAAGTAGCCCTGCGCTTTCTTGGTACAGCTCCCAGTAATGACCACGTTGCTGAACGTCGTCAATGAACACGAAGGTTGTTGCGCCAGCTTGAGCGCTTTGAGCCACAACTTTTCCAGCGTCCGCTGCCCGTTGTATAGCAACATCGAGATTCGGCACGATGCACGCCATGTGGTGCAGCCCGTAGGTGCCTGGGCTGAAGCGCTCGGTGACCGCGGTGAGGTCGGCATTGTGTTGACAAAAAAGTTCCACCATCACCGAACCCCACCATCCGTACGCAGATGTGTGGTCGAAGGCCGAAGGTGTACCGCGGTGCGTCACATTGGTGACGGGAATGTGACGATTAATGAAAAAAGGTCCAGCGCCGAAATGTTGCGCCCACTCAAGAGCCGCAGTTTCCGGGTCTTCCACCACGTAGGCAATTTGCACAACGGGGCCGAAGTCGGCGCCATGGAGTGGGTGAGAGGCGGGTGCAGAGTTCTGTGTCACCTTGTCAGCCTGCCAAACT
>JANRCO010000080.1 GCA_030726975.1 Ilumatobacteraceae bacterium
AGTTCACACCCACCGCACACGAGGCCAAGGCCGGGGCACACATTTCGGGGGTGCCCGCAAGCATCCATTCCAAGGTGGCACTGAGTGCTGCTTCGTCGCGGGGCAGGTTTCTTGCTGCAGCAATGGCATGGCCAATGTCGTGACGCAAGTGGCAATAGTGGTCGAACACAATGGCGTTGCCCAAAATGTGCAACGGGTGCGAACCCAAGTTGGCCATTGGTATGACCATGCTCGCAGTGGGTTCTTCTTGCATTGCGTTCAATGCAGCAAGACCCTTCTCGGCCCATTCGTTGTATTCGGCCATCACTTGCATGGGGGTCCAACTCTTGCGCGCCTGCACGGGCACTTCGGCATCCACCTCGGCGTCTTTGCCTTCACCGCCAGCAATAGATGCAGGGTCGGCTATTTGGTGGAACACACTGGCCATATGGCAGGCCACGTCTTGCACGCGCCAGTCGGTGCAGCCCGAGGGCAATGCCCATTGTTCGGCGGTGAGTGCGGCGAACAAGTTCTTCGCGCGGTCAATTTCTGTTTTTAGGGCGATCATTGCTGGTTTCGACATGGCATGAGCATAGGTTGTGCACATGAGCGACCCGAACACGAATGACGCCTGCATGATCTTTGACGATTCATGCCCCATGTGTTCTGCTGCTGCACGATGGGTTGAGAAAAATACGAGCCTTGCGGTGGTGCCTGGCAGTACATGGGAAAAGGGTGCTGCGGGTATTGGTGCAGCCGAGCTCGATGCATCGGTATGGACCCTCGACAACACTGCACCCGCACCACGCAGTGAAGCACTTGCGGTGTCGTACATTTTGCAACACAGTCGTCGTCGCATATTCCGCATCGCGGGGCGAATCATCTCACTTTGGGGAATTCGCAGTGTCGCCAATGTGATCTATCGATGGATTGCCCGAAATCGCCGCAGGTTCATGCGTTCACGGGGGTAATCTCGCTGTATGGCAGGCGAACTCATTTATGCATTTCGAGTAATGCGCCTGTCTCTTCTCGACGCGGGTGGTGCTCCTATTGGCCGCCTGGAAGACGTTGTTGTGGTGTCGGGGCGCACTTCTTCTGCCCCGCGAGTGTTGGGCTTCGTTGCCAACAGCCAACGCCGTCGCATTTTTGTGAATGCCAACCGCGTCGCTTCCCTCGACAACGCCGGCGCACGGCTGAAAAGTTGGGACGTCGACTTTCACCCTTTCAAACCCAAGGAAGGTGAGCGCCTCCTCAAGATTGGCGTCATCAACCAAAAGGTGGGCGATGAAGTAGTGAGCGATGTTGCTTTGCGATTGCGTGAAGACGGCCGCACACCAGGTTGGGAAGTGAGCAAAGTGCGTTTAGCTCGTCGCAACGCACTACGCCGCCGCCCCACGTATCGCTTGGTCGATTGGGATACCGTGCCTGCACTGTTTGCACCCACCACTGAAATGGCCGCTGAAGCTGCACGCTTGCGCGACATGCACCCCAGCGACGTGGCCGGCTTTGTGCGTGCACTTCCTCTCCCCCAGCGTCGGCAACTTGCTGAAGCAATGGACGACGAACGCCTTGCCGACTTGTTGGAAGAACTTCCTGAAGCAGAACAGTTGCGCCTCATTGAAGGTCTCGACCTTGAACGTCTCATGAACGTGCTCGACGAAATGGAATACGACGACCTTGCCGACCTCTTGGCTGAAATGCCTGGCGAGCAGCGTTCGCGCATTTTGGATGAAATGGACGAAGACGATGCCGCTGTCATGCGTCAATTGTTGTCGTACCAAGAAGGCACTGCTGGTGCACTCATGACCCCCGACATCATTGTGCTGGGGCCAAATGCAACTGTTGCAGAAGCACTTGCGCACATTCGCGACCCGGAGTGGCTTGTTTCTATTGCTGCTCAAGTGTTTGTCACCAACCCACCATTTCGTGCGCCCACTGGGCGTTACCTCGGCGTGGTGCACTTCCAGCGTTTATTGCGTGAACCACCAAGCATGGAACTCGGGCGTTGCTTAGAACAAGAGCCCACCGTTACTGTCGACATGCCCGACCGCGAAGTTGCTGAAGTTCTTGCGTCGTACAACATGATGGCAATGGGTGTGTGCGACTCTGCACAACGTTTGCTTGGCGCCATCACTGTCGACGACGTTCTCGACCGCACGTTGCCTGCCGACTGGCGCCAGCGTCGACGTCAGGTGGCTCCGAAATGAAACGTCGCGAAGATATTTCCCTGCCGCGCCAGCGGCGCCGTGTTGGTGTGCACTACCAACCCGATACGTTCGGTCAATTTTCTGAATCTATTGCCCGCACTTTAGGTACTGCACGCTTTTTGTTGTTCCAGAGTTTTTTGTGCGTTGCGTGGATTGCTTGGAACGTTGTGACACCCGAGAGTTGGCACTTTGACCCCACCCCATTTGGTGTGCTCACTTTGGCATTGTCGCTGCAGGCCGCATATGCAGCACCTCTCATTTTGCTTGCACAAAATCGTCAAGAAGACCGCGACCGTCAACAAGCAGAGGTCGACCGTTCCGTTGCCTCGCGCACACAAGCCGATACCGAATTTCTTGCTCGTGAACTTGCTGCCGTGCGTTTAGCGCTCGCCGACATGGTCACCATGGACGAGTTGCGCGACCACTTAGAAAAACTTGTCGGCTCGGTGAGTGAACTTACCGAGCTTGTTGCTCCACAAGTTGCACAGCAGCCCGAGTAGCTGCGCTGTACGCCTCGGGGCGACCCAAAGTAACGAAGTGATCGCCTTCAAGAGTCACTACTTGTGCATTCAACGTTTCAATGAGCTGTTGTTGCTTTTCGGTTTTTACTAATTGGTCATTGGTGGTGAGCACATACGCCGTTGGTTTCTTCAGTTGCCCTGCCCATGGCCGCGCATCGTATTTGCTCAACGCTTCGCCGGCTTTGCTCACAATAAATGTGTCGTTGCGACGAATCTCGCCAATGAGCCATGGCACGTACGAGCGAACGGCGCCCACTTTGGGCATCATTCCTTGCAAGCGCGACTGCAATATGCGTGGAGTATTCAACCGTCTCAGTAACGGTGAAGCGCCGCGCATGAGTGCCCACAGTGCGCGCTCTTGTTTCGTTGCACGCCATTCCAGCGACGTTGCTTGCAACACCATTGCACTTACCAATTCGGTGTGGCGTTGTGCCACAAACAAACTGATGGGCCCGCCCATGGAATAGCCAACGGTAATGACCCGATTGATTCCTAATGCACGTACTACTGCTGCTGCGTCGTCGGCACATTCTTCAAGTGAGAAAGCGCGTGTGGGTCGAATACCTCGGCCGTGACCACGATGATCAATTCCAACAAATGAATAGTGCTGCGCTAATTCTTCATACGCGGTGAAGAACTGCACGTCGCTGCTTGCGGTCCACCCGTGCAATAACAAAAGTGTTGGTGCGCTGGGGTCGGCGTGTTGAAAATGACGCACGAAAAACTCACCACGGTCTGGCACCAACACAATGCGACCTTCTGGCAACCAAGGTATGGGCCCGATGTTTTTCATTTGCAATTACTGCACTTGCCGACAATGTCTAAGCGATGGTGCTCAAGAGTGAATCCGTTTGCTGAAGCAAGCTGCGCCAATGTGCTGTCGAGTTGTTGTTCCATGTCGTGAGGAATGTTGAAGTCGCTCATGGCGCCACACTGTTGACAAATGAGATGGTGGTGGTGACCAATGAGGTTTTCCGATAATTCAAAACGCCCGTATTCATCGTTGCTCATGAGGCGCGACACCACGCCCACGCTTTCCAGCACAGTGAGATTGCGATACACCGAACTCTGCGGCATCTTTTCGGTCACCAACAAAATGTCGGCAATGGCCATTGGCCCTTTTGCTGCAACAAGCGTGGCAACTAACGCACGGCGAGCAGGAGTAAAGCGTTGATCTGCTTTTCGTAAACGAAGTGCGATTTCGGTTTCCATGTCTTCATCGATGACATGCGTATGAGAATGCTGCGCCATGATTGCTCTACTTAATGCACGCCGTAAAACTGTTGTACGCGCACACCAGAATCTAAGACCGTGTTGAAAATGGCGGCGTTAGGTAATTCTTCAGCACCCAAACCAAAAACGCCTGGCGCAAAAGCAGCATCGGTTCCGGCATGTTTGGCAATTTCGTGTGCTGTTGCAGCAGCAACTGCGCCAGCAATATGGCCCATCGGGTGAGCCGTGCCGGCAATTTCCACACTGCGCTCACCGTTTTTCACGCCACGCAGTTCCACACGTAACGCACCCATGTCGCCGTCGATATGTGGAGGAATGAGCATGGGCAACCTGCCCAAAATGCGGTCGCGGCGTGTTGCTGAAACGCGTGCGCTAATGCGATTCACGTGCGAGAAGCTGTGCTTCAACAACACAGGGTCGGCGAGGTCGCCTCGGTAGCAGTCGCGCGAACCAATGGGTTCAGGAAACCAACACAATTCGCGGCCGCTTCCGGCTGGGCGCTTCAACCAATCGTCGTCGTGCCACCCCAGTGCGGTTCCCGACAACACGCGGTGGTGTTGACGTGCACATTCAGGGCCTGCTGTGCCATGAACGGCAACATGAATTTCGTCGTACTCATCGAATTTTGCTGCAAGGTAATGCACGAGCAACCCCGACAAGCCTGGCGAGCACGCTGCACCCACCACCAAAGTGCGCGCTGCACTCAACGCATCGCTTTGCAGGTCGAGCAACGACAACACATCTTTTGAGTCGTCGCCGACCGACACCACTGAACAACCATGCTGAAGGAATCGCCGCGCCACTCGCTCGTGATGGCCGGCATGAGCCAAGATCACCACTTCTGTTTCCTCGGGGCTCACTTCATTGATGGTGTTGTGCGACACCGAACGCACGTCGTGCCCGCGCTTGCGCAAGAGGTCGGCTGCATGTGTGCCAACAATTCCGGTTCCCACTACAACAATCATCTTCTGTGATCCTATGGGGTGTTCTGCGCTGCGAAATGCGCGCTACTTATTGGGGGTGATGTCACGCCAGCCACCTTGCTGTGGCGGCACATCGCCTTTGGCCTTCAGGCGCAAAGCGGTTGCCATTCCTACTGCCACACCTAGGGCAAGGAGGGCACGGCGGAAAAGTTTCATGGTGGGGCTAGCAAGAATCGAACTTGCGACCTCATCCTTATCAGGGATGCGCTCTAACCGACTGAGCTATAGCCCCGCACGTATGCAGGTGGTGAAGCCTAACGGTCGAGGGGGTTTCCCTCAACCACACGCGCAACGACTTCTTCTTCTAAGACAGAAACCCGCACTCCCCCCACCAAGTCGGCAATGAGGTTGAAGACCGCCGCCATCACCACCGCGAGCCCGGTGAGCAAAAAGACGAAAAAGAGGCCCAAGATCCACAAATTGTGGAAGATTTGGCCGCCATCGAAGCGAAAAGTGTCCCATCCGAAAGACTCCATAAAGCGCTCGACGTTGTCGACCGTGCCCGTTGCATTGGCCACGTTCCAGATCAAAATGCTCGAAATGAGAACCATCACATAGAGCGCGAGGTGGAAAACGAGGGTGACTTTGAAAACACTCCATGGGTCGATGTCGCGCACCACACGGGTCACCCGGCGCACGCGAGGTGCGGGGGTGAGAGATTTTTCGAGCGATCGGCGAGCCACGAAGTCAGTCTATGGCGCTATCGCGCCTCACTTGCGTAACTCACGGCTCGTTGGCGCCCGTATTGCACCCACACCTCAACCGACTGCAAGAGCGGGCCCAAGCGGCGAAAGGAAATGAGGTCGGCGCCATTTACTGTTGCTAAGTGCGCAGCACCTTCTTCGCCAAGGCTCACCGCAGCAAGTGCCGCAGCGTCGGCAGCAATGTGGGCTCGTGTGCGTTCAATGGTTTGTGTGCCATGAGTACCCAACACGTTGAGCACCATGGCTACAAGTACACCGCAAGTGAGCACACTGAACACGGAAAGATTTACTCTTCGTCGTCAGTTGCCAAGATGAGTGCAACAGAAGCCACGCTTTGGCCTTCGTCGAGGCTCATCACGCGCACACCTGTTGCTTCACGGCCTTGGCTCGAAATTTCTTTCACTGCCATGCGAATGGTGACGCCGCCTGAAGACACCGCAACGATGTCGTCGTCAATACCCACCATGAATGCTGCTGCCACGTGGCCTTTTTTGCTGGTGAGCTTGATGCCAATGACACCTTGTCCACCGCGGCCTTGGGTATTGAACTTGTCAATTTGCGTGCGCTTGCCATAGCCCGAGTCGGTAACAATGAGAATGGCTGCGTCGTCGCGTGCAAGGTCGCACGACACCACTTCGTCATCGGCTTTGAGTTTCATACCGCGTACGCCAGCTGCTGCTCGGCCCATTGGGCGAACATCTTCTTCGCTGAAACGAATGGTTTGACCACTACGCGCCACCATGAAGATGTCGTCGGTGCCTGATGTTTCAATCACGCGCACGAGTTCGTCGTGTGGACGCAAGTTGAGAGCAATAAGACCATCGCGGCGACCCGAGTCGTATTCATTGAACGCGGTCTTCTTTACTTGACCTTGCTTGGTTACAAAGAACAAGTTGCGCTCGCCTGGGAACTCGCGTGTGTCAATGATGGCTTGAATGTTTTCGCCTGGTTGCAACGGCAACAAGTTGACAATAGGAATGCCCTTTGCCGTACGCTCACGCTCGGGAATGTCGACTGCGCGCAAACGATACACACGGCCTCTGTTCGAGAAGAACAGCAAGTATGCATGCGACGTTGTAAAGATGACGTGCTTGACGATGTCGTCAGTTTTCATCTTTGCACCAGCAACACCACGACCACCGCGGCTTTGTGTGCGGAACGATGAAGCAGGAACAGCCTTCACGTATTGAGCGTTGGTCATCACGATGACAAGTTCTTTGTCGTCAACGAGATCTTCAATACCCATTTCGCCAGTATCGGCAATAATTTGGCACACGCGGGGTGTAGCAAATTTTGTTTTTACTTCGCCAAGTTCTTTGGAAATTAATGCACGGAGCACAACTGGGTTGTTGAGAATTTCTTCGAGTTCTTTAATGCGTGCATTGAGTTCTTCAATTTCTTTTTCAATATCAATGCGCGACAACTTAGTGAGTTGACGCAACTGCATATCGAGAATGTCAATTGCTTGACGCTCAGAGAACTCGTAAGGCTTCTGCATTAACGCTTCTTTTGCACTACCAGCATCATCGCTACCGCGAATGAGTTTGATAATGGCGTCAATAACATCGAGCGCCTTTAAGCGACCTTCCAAAATGTGTTGGCGGTCGCGCGCTTTGTCGAGACGGAACTGTGAACGACGTGTAATGACATCAATTTGGTGAGCAATGTAACCCTCAAGGGCTTGCTTCAAGTTGATGGTGCGCGGAACGCCGTCGACCAAGGCAACCATGTTCACAGGGAAACTTGTTTGGAGTTGTGTGAGCTTGAAGAGGTTGTTCAACACCACGTTTGCATTCGCATCGCGCTTCAAGGTGATGATGAGTTCGGTCTTGCCGCCAGATGAGTTGTCGTTGACGTCGGCAATGCCGTCGAGGTTGCCAGAGTCGACAAGTTCTTGAATGCGCCCAGCTACTGCTGAACAACTTGTTTGGTACGGCAACTCTGTAACGAGAATTTGCATTTGGCCCCGGCGGCCTTCTTCAATGCTGGCTTTGGCGCGCACCTTGATGCTGCCGCGACCTGTGCGACACGCGTCGAAAATTCCCGAGCGTCCAAGAATGACTCCGCCTGTTGGGAAGTCGGGTCCTTTCACGTGTTTCATGAGATCGTCGACCGATGCCTCGGGGTGTGCAATCAGTGCAAGCGTTGCGTCGATGACTTCGCCCATGTTGTGTGGCGGAATGCTGGTGGCCATACCCACAGCAATGCCTTGGCTACCGTTCACCAACAAGTTCGGGAAACGCGCAGGAAGAACTGTTGGTTCTTCAGTTGTTCCGTCGTAGTTGGCAATCATGTCGACGGTGTTTTCGTCAATGTCGGCCAAGAGCAACATGGCTAGTGAATGCAAACGAGCTTCTGTGTAACGACTTGCAGCAGGGCCGAAGTCGGGCGAGCCATAGTTGCCGTGGAAGTCGATGAGTGGGTGGCGCAACGAGAAGGGTTGTGCCATACGTACCAATGCGTCGTAAATCGCGCCGTCACCGTGTGGGTGATACCGCGCCATGGTGTCGCCGGTAACGCGGGCGCATTTCACAAATGGGCGGTCGGGGCGGAAACCCTGTTGGTCCATGTCCCAAATAATGCGGCGGTGAACTGGCTTTAAGCCGTCGCGCACGTCGGGCAATGCGCGCGACATGATGACCGACATGGCGTAGTCGAGAAACGACCTTTCCATTTCGTCTTGCAACGGAACAGGCTGAATGGAGTCTGGTGGTTCGAGAGGCACGTTGGTCATGAGAGAAGCCTTTTCCTAGAAAACATTTTTAGAAGTCGAGATTTCGTACGTCGCGGGCATTGGTAACAATGAAGTTCTTGCGGCTTTCCACGTCGTCACCCATCAACACGCTCATCACTTCGTCGGCAATAGCAGCTTCTTCAACTGTCACTTGCAAAAGTGTGCGCGACATAGGATCCATGGTGGTGGAGCGCAATTCTTGCCAGTCCATTTCACCGAGACCTTTCAAGCGCTGGAATTCTTTTTTGTGGTTTGGCTTGTCGGCGAGGAACGCAGCTCTTGCTACTTCGTCTTTCAAATAGATTTTCTCTTTGCCAATTTCTGTTGAGAACAACGGTGGCTGTGCGATGTACACATAGCCAGCTTCCACCATCGGTTTCATTTGGCGATAGAAGAACGTAAGAAGCAACGTGCGAATGTGGCTACCGTCAACGTCTGCGTCGGCGAGAGCAATAATTTTGTGATAGCGCGCTTTTGTTGGGTCGAACTCGTCGCCCACGCCGCCACCAATTGCGGTGATGAGTGCCTGGATTTCGTTGTTCTTCAACATCTTGTCGAGTCGTGAACGTTCGACGTTCAAGATTTTTCCGCGGATGGGCAAGATGGCCTGTACGCGTGGGTCGCGGGCGTCTACTGCGGTACCGCCGGCGCTGTCGCCTTCCACAATGAAGAGTTCGCTCTCGGCAGGGTTGCCACTTGAGCAGTCTTTCAATTTGTCGGGCATACCTGCGCCAGCAAGTGCGGTTTTGCGGCGCACTGCGTTGCGGGCATTTTTTGCAGCGAGGCGAGCTTGCGCCGCAGCAATTGCCTTTTTCACTACCTTGTTCGCTTCAGCAGGATTTTCGTCGAGCCATTCAGCAAGGGCTTTGTTGGTTGCCTTTTGAACAAAGGAACGCATGGGCACGTTGCCAAGTTTCGCCTTCGTTTGACCTTCGAATTGAGGTTCGCGCAACTTCACCGCAACGATGGCGGTCATACCTTCGCGAATGTCTTCACCTAAAAGGTTTTCTTCTTTTTCCTTCAAGATGCCTTTGTCGCGGGCATATTTGTTGAGCACCGAGGTGAGCGCGGTTTTGAAACCTTCAACGTGCATGCCGCCTTCTGTGGTGGAAATACCGTTGGCGTAACCGTGAATGCCTTCGTAATAGCCCGTGTTCCACTGCACAGCAACGTCGGCTTGCATGCCTTCTTCTTCGTCTTCTACTTCGAAGTGAGCAACCTTGGAGAAGAGAGCTTCTTTTGAGGCGTTCAAGTGTTTAACGAAGTCAACAATGCCGCCCTTGTACTGGAAGACCACTTTTTGAGTCTTTTCAGCGCGTTCATCGCTAAAGACCACTTCAAGGCCCTTGTTCAAAAAGGCCATGGTTTGCAAACGCTCCATGACGGTGCGGGCAACAAACTCAGTACCTTCTGCGGCAAAAATGACGGGGTCGGGGTAGAAGGTCACACTCGTACCGTTGGTGCGCCCCTTGGCAGGTGAAGTGCCCACTTTTTGGAGCTTGCCCTTCATTTTTCCGCCGTCAACAAATTCAAGCTCGTACCGCTCGCCACCACGGTCGATTTCGAGCAACAACCGAGTCGACAAGGCGTTCACAACGCTCACACCCACACCGTGGAGACCACCCGACACTTTGTAGCCCTCACCGCCGAACTTGCCTCCAGCGTGCAACACAGTGAGCACTACTTCAGCAGCGCTTTTGCCCTTATGTGGACCAGATGGGTAGGGGTCAACGGGAATACCGCGACCGTTGTCTTCTACCCGACAGCCACCGTCGGGTTGGATGATGACGTCGATGCGGGTACAAAACCCCGCCATCGCCTCGTCAACAGCGTTGTCGACCACTTCCCAGATGAGGTGGTGCAAGCCAGCCAAACCTGTGGAACCGATGTACATACCCGGGCGTTTGCGGACGGGATCGAGGCCTTCCAAGACCTGAATGTCTTTTGCGCCGTAGTCAGCAGTGGGCTTTTTTGCCGAACTTTTCTTTTCTGTGCTGGACACGGATCAACCTCGATGTAGTGAATGAATAGAGAAACAGGTGTCACAAGAAATGACAGACCACTTACATCTGAGTGTGTGCAGAAGTGGTGGCATCAAGGACATAAAAAGGAAAGCGAAAGAGTAAAAAGTCATGTCGTAAATACGTGTCTTAGTGTACCAATCTTGCTTGCGCAGATCTGTTATACCCACGCATGGCGCTGGGGTGTGCACTGCTAACGACGCCGTTTTTGACGCACCACAATGCTGTCAATACGCGAGCCAGTGTGTTCGAAAAATCGTTGTTTCACGTCGGCTTCTAAAAAGCGAAATTGCGTTGCCCAACCCGCATCGGTTGCATCAACTATTAACACTCCGCCATCGAGTTTGACGGGCTGAATATGTTGAGCAATATCGGGGCCAACAACCGCATCCCACGACTGAAAGACACTTCCCACCGAATCACCATCGTCCATTTTGAGGCGTTTTAAAACAGACCGCATCGAGTCGATGAGTGACGTTGGTTCTTCTGGTGGACGCTGAGGCATTAGCCAACACTCCCCTGTTGCATTGGTTCTTCAGAAATTTTTCCTGCGGTGATGTACAACACGCGCTCTGGTTGTGCAGCTGGTGGCAACCCACTTGCGCTCGTAATAATGACCTGCCCCATGGGCATGTACTGCAGCAACGCTGTTGCTCGTGATGGGTCTAATTCCGACAACACATCGTCGAGCACCAACACCGGTGGCGCACCTACTTCTTCTGTAACCAAGCGGTGCGTTGCTAGCCGTAAAGCCAGGGCGAGCGTGCGTTGTTCGCCTTGCGATGCTTGAGTACGAGCCGGCAACCCATTGATGAGCAGTTCAATATCGTCACGATGTGGCCCCACCGTTGTTGAAGTGCGGCGCAGGTCTTCGTTGCGGTTTTCTTTGAGCGCAAAGCCAAGACCAATGCGGCGCCACTCAGGTTCATAGACAACGTCTGTGGGAGTGGGCTTGCTGGCAAGGTGTTCGTATGCCTCATTCACCAGCGGTTGTAGTTGTGCAACGAGTTGTGCACGTGCGTCGCCCAACGCGCCACCAGCGAGTGCGAACTTTTCATCCCACACATCGAGTGTGACTGTTTGTTCACTGGTGAGTTGCGATGCCGATGAGCGATACCCAATTTGTTTGAGCAACGCATTGCGTTGTTTCACAATGCGTTCTACGTCGCGGCGTGTTGCATCGTGCTTCACAGCAATAGCAACTAATGCGTCGTCAATGAATCGGCGTCGTTCACTTGGCCCATCTTTGATGAGCGCTAAGTCATCGGGTGAAAAAATGGTGGTGCGCAAAACTCCCAACAAATCGCGGTTGCGCACGAGGCGTTGTTTGTTGACCTGGGCCTTGTTGCGCCCCGTGCGCGACAGTTCCACTTCAATCAATAATTCACGCCCATCGGGGTGTTTTACTGTTGCGCGCAATATCGCGGTGTCGGCGCCGTTGCGAATCAGTGTGTCGGTAGGAACACCGCGGAAACTGTTGAGCGTTGCTAAGTATGTTAAAGCTTCAGCCAGGCTTGTTTTACCTTGCCCGTTCGCGCCCAGTAGCGCGGTGGTTCCGTGCGTAAAGGAAACGTCGGCTTCTTCGTAGTTGCGAAAGTTGGTGAGCGTTAAGTGTTCAACAAACACACTGGTCTCGCTTCGTGCTTAATAATTTCTAAAGTCTTTGTGGCATTAAGAGATACAAATATTGTTCGGAGTGTTCGCCAACGCCGGTGACCACTGCGGGTTTTGCAGGGTCGCTGGTTTTAATGATGACGTCTTGTCCGGCAATTGCGTCGATACCTGCTGCAAGATATTCCGAGTTGAACGCAATAGTGAGTTCGTCACCTGAATACACCGCGTCGATGTCTTCTTCAAACTCGTCGTTATCTTTGGTGCCAGCCATTACTTTCAAACCGTTGTTGCTCATATGCAAACGCACAGGGCCTTGGTCGCGAGCAAGAATGCGTGCACGGCGCAATGCGTCGAGGAGTTGTTCGCGGCTCACCGTGATGTTGTTGGGGTATGTGCCCTGGATGAGTGTTTTGTAAGTGGGATATTCGTTGGTGAGTAAGCGTGTGGTGAGTTGTGTTCCGTCAACTTCGAAGGTCACAGAGTTTTCATCGAGACGAATAGCGGCTTCTTTTGCGCCACTCAACAAGCGTTGCACTTCACCTAAAGCTTTGCTGGGTACCAGTACGCGTGTTGCGGAACTCACCACGATGCTTGGTACGTCACACACTGCTAAACGATACGAGTCGGTTGCAACTAGGCGGAAACTACCGTCTTCACCCGACATCAAAACGCCTGTGAGTGCAATACGCATTTGGTCGGTGCTTGCAGCACGCACCACTTTGCGTAACGCTTCACCAAGTTCGGTTGCCGACACGCTGAGTGCTGGCCCGGTTGATGGTGTGACATTGGGAAAATCCATTGCGTTGTAAGTCGGCACCGTGAATTGAGAGCGCCCACTTTTCACGGTGAGCGATTCCACTTGCACTTCGACGGTGATTTTTCCTTCAGGCAATGAACGCACAATGTCGTTCAACAATTTTGCGCTGATGAGCGCAACGCCGTCTTTCTCGCCACCAATGGCAAGAGTTGCTTGCAGCGACATGTCGTTGTCGGTGGAGGTGAGATGCAGTTGATCGCCTTTCACCTGTAAACGCACACCCGACAATGCGGGTAATGCACCAACGCGCCCAGAGGCAATGCGTGAAGCTAAACCGAGTGCTTCAGCGAGTTGTTCTCGTTCACAACGAAACTTCATGGCGGCTCCTTTGTTGGCCCAAGACGTCCTGAGTGTGGGCGGTGTCATTGATAGTGAAAGGGAGATATATGTCTAATGCTTGTAATAAGGGCTGTGGATTGTGGACAAAGGTCGTTTGCGCCAGTACAGGAAAAGAAATGAACCGACGCTGGTTATCCACAGTTTTCCACAGGGGAGGGCGAACATGTGTGCGCTGCGGGGGATAAACCCCACTTTGTGCCCAATGCGACGCTGTTTGTCCACTCCGCACATCACATGTTGTCCCCAGAGCAAATGACACGACACTCACCCTTTTTTCGCCCGGCGGAAAAGCTCGGTGACCTGGTCGTACACCTGTTTACGCTCGGCCATTAACCGTTGCACTTTTTCAACAGCGTGAATGACCGTGGTGTGGTCGCGGCCACCAAAGAGGCGCGCCAATGAGGGGTAACTCAACTCAGTTTGCTCGCGCATCACATACATCGCAATTTGGCGAGCCATCACCAACGGGCGTTGGCGGCTCTTGCCCCGCAGTGCTTCGACGCTGTAGCCGAGATACGCGGCAATGTCGGCAAGGAATTCTTCATCGCTGCGCACACGCGTGGACGACTGTGACAACAAGTCGCCCAGGAGGTCTTGGGCAGTTGCCACGTTCATATTGACGCGGTTCAAAGCGGCAAAGGCGGTGACGCGAATGAGTGCCCCTTCGAGTTCACGAATGTTCGATGTGATGTTGGCGGCAATGAACTCGAGCACGTCGTCGGGCACTTTGGTGCCATTGCGTTCGGCGTAGTTGCGCAAAATGGCCAACCGGGTTTCAAGATCTGGGGGTTGCACGTCGGTGATGAGACCCCACCGGAAGCGGCCCCGCAAACGGTCTTCCAACGTAGGAATAGCGTCGGGAACACGGTCAGAGGAAATAACAATTTGCTTATTTGCACCGTGTAACGAGTTAAACGTATGGAAAAACTCTTCTTGGAGGCCTTCTTTGCCTTCCATGAACTGAATGTCGTCAATGAGCAAGACGTCTACTTCGCGGTACCTGCGTTTAAAGGCCGCAGTGGTGTTGCTGCGAATGGCGTCGACGTATTCATTCATGAACGTTTCGGTCGATACATAACGCACTTCGTAATGCGCATAGTTCTGATGAACATATTCACCAATGGCGTGCAAGAGGTGGGTTTTTCCCAAACCAGCGGAGCCGTAAATAAAGAGCGGGTTATACGACCGAGCGGGAGTTTCCGCCACACGGTGTGCAGCAGCAAGAGCAAACTGGTTCGAGGCGCCCTTCACAAAGGTGTCGAAGGTGTAGCGCGGGTTCAGGCCTGTTGCTTGGCCGCGGGTTGACGTTGCAGCACTGCCGCCAAGCGCGGTGTCGTCGTCGAAGGAGTAGCGCGAAAAGTCGTCGGTTGTGCCGTCGCCGTCTTCGCCTTCCACAATGGGGGCCACTTCCACCACCAATTGGCGGTCGCTTTCGTCAATTTCGGCAAGGGCGTCGAGCACCAGTTGCAGATAGCGAGTGAGGACGCGTTCTTTGATGTGGCCATTGGGCACCTGGAGCCGCAATGCGTCGTCGCCACCGGGAAGCGGGACCATGTCTTGGAAAGTAGAGAGCCATACCGCTTCAGACACCTGGGCCCGGAGTAGAGCAGAGACCGCTGTCCACACGGTGTCGTGTTCTGCCATGGCGGTCTCCTTTCGCGTCAGTATGGGTTTGGCGACGAAACGCACTTCTTATACACATGGTTATCCACAGGCTGTGGACGGTTTCCGTGTGTTTCTCCTGCTTTTCGCCACTTTTTCGGTGGGAAATACACCATAGCAGATTATCCACAGGCCAAAAAAATGGGGTCGTGGTTGGGAATGGGGGCTGGTCTCGCCTAGCCTTGCCAATGGTCACCCGAATCGACGTGCCGCTTCGCTCTTGTAGCCCCGGCCCTGCCTCTCGCGGTTCCCGTTCACCTTACATAATTCGAAAGATCCTGGACCCATGAAGCGTACTTTCCAGCCAAACAATCGTCGTCGCGCCAAAAAGCACGGTTTTCGGCATCGCATGAGCACTCGTGCAGGTCGTGAAATTCTCAAAAACCGCCGCGCCAAGGGCCGCTACCGCCTCTCCGCTTGATCGGACGCATTCACGAACACGCTATTTTTCGCCGTTTAGGGCGCGAAGGTGTTCGTGTGCGCGTGGGCTCTGTGTGGTGTTCAGTGCTTGTTGACCCTGCTCTTTCTCAGCCATGTGTGGCATATGCCTTAGGGCGCCACACCGGTTCAGCCGTGGTGCGTAATCGCATCCGGCGCCAAATGAGAGAAATCTTGGCCGCAAACATGAACCAGTTGGTTCCGGGGTATTACCTCATTGGGGCACACAAAGAAGCCACCGCATTGTCGTTTCAGGAACTCACCCACACCATGTTGCAACTCATCACCATCGCCAAAGAGAAGGTCTCATGACCAAGCGCACCGTGAATGAGCGCTGCTTGGCGGCTATTGAGTTCTATCAAGGGGCTCGCTCGGGGCGGCCATCACCGTGTCGGTTCTCCCCAACGTGTTCGTCTTTTGCTCACGAAGCTTTTGCGCTTCATGGCACTGCCCGCGGGTTTTGGCTCACCGCCAAGCGGTTGTTGCGGTGCCGCCCTTTTGGCCCGTCGGGTTTCGACCCCGTGCCCGAAGTACATACATCTCATACACATGAACTTTTAGGAAAGTAGAAAAATGTTTCAAGCAGCAGCCTGGCTCGTCAGTGTTTTTTATGGCTTGGTCAACAACTATGCATTCGCCATTGCTCTAGTAGCCGTTTCCATCATGATTCTCCTCACCCCGCTCACACTGAAGAGCACCAAGGGCATGTTGGAAATGCAGCGCTTACAGCCAGAAATGCGCAGACTGCAAGGGTTATACAAGGGTGATCGCCAAAAATTAAATGAAGAAATGATGAAGCTCTATCAAGGGCACAAGGTGAACCCACTGGCCTCGTGCCTGCCGCTCATTGCGCAGTTGCCGGTGTTCATCATCATGTTCCGCGTGCTCAATGGTTTGTCGAAAATCGGCGACGATGGAACGTTTAACCCCAGCTATATCGCTAAAGATTCGCAGCTGTACATTGCGCTCGACAAGTCGAAAGAGATGCTCGCTTTTGGTCTCGACCTTGCCAAGACTCCTGCCAGAGTGATGGGCGAAGACTTCGTGAAGGGCATTCCCTATGCCCTCATGATTGTGTTGTTGGCTTTCACTTTCTTTGTGCAGCAAAGGATGATTGCGTCGCGCACCACGAGTGCCTCGATGTCGCCGCTGCAGGCCAAGATTATGCAGTACCTCCCTGTTGGGTTTGCGGTATTTCAAGTGTTTTTGCCCACCGGGCTCGTCATCTACTACTTCACACAAGCGGTTGTTCGTATCTTGCAGCAGTGGTACATCACGAAGCGTTTTTATGGCCACGACGGCTCCATTGGTCGCCAGGCACAAGCCGCGAGCAAAGAAGCGAGCGAAATGGCCAAAGACGCGAAAGGCAAAGCGGGCAAGGCGGCCCTCAAGCCCGACAAGGTCGAAAAGCCCGCGCCAACGCAAAGCAAGCGCGTCACGCCACCGAAGAACCGCCCCGCTCCAAGTGGGCGCCCGCAGCGGCCAATTCCGCCCTCAAAGCGCAAGAAATAAACTAAAAGTCTAATAATTAACGTGAACACTGAACGAAGGATGAAGTCATGGAATGGGTAGAAACAACAGGTCGTAGTATCGACGAGGCAAAAAATGCCGCCCTCGACGCATTGGGAGTAGCCGAAGACGACGCCGAATTCGATATTTTGGAAGAGCCAACACAGGGTTTGTTTGGGCGTACACGTGGCGAAGCCCGTGTCCGTGCTCGCGTTCGCCCTACTCAGGCACGCCAGAAAACAGAGCGTCGTAACCCACGCCGCAAGCCTGCAGGTGAGAAGAGCAACACCGACCAAGCCGCAGGCGAAGCACGCCCAGAGCGGCCAGACAGCCGTGGTCGCAACAACGATCGTCCACGCCAGGCAAAACCTGCTGGTGAAGGCAACCGCCGTCCACCACGTGAACCGCGTGAACCACGTGACGACGACCGTCCAAAGGGCGACCCCGTCGACCCCGCGTTGGTGAGCGCTCAGGCAGTCACCTTCCTCACCGGTGTGGTGAATGCATTTGGTCTCGTTGGCACCGTGGTGGTGGAACGCGAAGGCGAAGAGATCGAAGCACAAGTGAATGGCGATGATCTTGGCCTCTTGGTGGGCCCACGTGGCAACACGCTCTTGGCACTACAAGACCTCACCCGCGTGGTGGCACAGCGTCGCTTGGGCGACCACGACACACGCTTGCGCGTTGATGTTGCTGGTTACCGCGAGCGTCGCCGCGATGCACTCACCCGTTTTGCCCTGAAAGTAGCGGGCGAAGTGGTGGAGTTGGGCCAGCCCCGGGTTCTCGAGCCAATGGCATCTGCCGACCGCAAGGTGGTGCACGACGCATTGTCTGAGCAGACTGGTGTGGTCACCCGCTCACGTGGCGACGATCCATATCGTCAAATTGTGGTAGAGCCAGCACCGTCTGGCGAGTAAGACATTTCTCGTGGCGCGCACCGTTCACGAGATCTTGACCGACGCCCAACGCATCGGCGCGCTTGGCCTTCGCCCTATCAGCGAAGTCATCGAGCACGCCGGTGCGTTTGCTTTTGCACTCCCCGACTCTTGTGGCAACATTGTTGACCTTGGGTCGGGTGCGGGAGTACCCGGCCTGGTGGTAGCCGAACTGCGACCCGAGCTGCACATCACCTTGGTCGACCGCCGAGCCAAACGCACCGATGCCCTCGAGCGCGCCGTGGCATCGCT
>JANRCO010000081.1 GCA_030726975.1 Ilumatobacteraceae bacterium
CTTCGGGGTCGAGTCCGCCTGCGCGCAAGACATCGGGGTGCACCATGCCACATCCGCCCAACTCAATCCATGAGCCATTTGCACGACGAATATCGAATTCTGCGCTTGGTTCGGTGAAAGGAAAATACGACGGGCGAAGTCGACTTGTGAAGTCATCGCCAAAGAATGCTTTGGTGAACGCCTCGATCGTGCCGGCAAGATCTTTAAAGGTGATGTTGCGGTCGATGACAAGGCCTTCAATTTGATGGAACACCGGCATATGGGTTGCATCGGGAGTATCTCGACGAAATACACGACCCGGCATGATTGCATAAATGGGCGGTGGCCAATTTTGCATGACACGAATTTGAACGGGAGACGTATGCGTACGCAACACAACACTGCCCGGCTCTTCGCTTTCAACGAACAAGGTGTCCCACATGCTGCGCGCTGGGTGCGACTTCGGCATATTTAATGCCTCGAAGTTATAGAAATCACTTTCTACCTCTGGGCCTTCAGCAACTTGGAACCCCAACCCAATGAAAACATCTTCGAGCCGTTGAGTTGCTTGGGTAACAAGATGCAATCGCCCGCGGGTGGTTCCTGCAACGAGGTGCTCGGTGATGTCGATCTGCTCACGCAACAACTGCGCGGCCATCTCTGTTGCTTCACATTCTGATTTCTTTGCAGCGAGCGCTGCGTCGACACTTGTTTGAGCAGCGTGTAACGCTTGGCCGGCAGATTTACGCTCTTCGCTATCGGCAATGCTTCCCATTGACGACTTCAGCTGGCTGAGAGCTGACTTCTTGCCCACCAAGCCGGGAGTCGCCTGAGCAACTTCTTCCGACGACGTAAGAGCAGCAATGGTTTTCTGCGAAGCGTCGACAACCGCGGCAATTTGCTCAACAAAGGGCACAGGAGAAGTCATAGACAACGACGTTAGTGGTCTCAGACACCAGAAGCGTGGTGTTTTCGCTGCCGTGCGACTTCGAAACATAAAACGGTCGTGGCCATCGCCACATTGAGGCTTTCCACCGGTCCGTGATGAGGAATAGTGATCCACTGCGAGATGGGTTGGTCGAGTGCAATTCCTGCAGCTTCATTACCCATGACCAGTGCGATACCCGAGCTCAACACCACTTCGTCGTATGCGAGTGGACTGAGTTTCTCATGGGAGGTTGTGCCCAAGAGCGGCCACTTCATTTCGGCCAATTGAGACAAAGAAACCGATGAAAAGACCACGCTCGAAAAGATTGCTCCGGCCGCAGCCCGCACTACTTTTGGTGAATACGGGTCGACGGTGCCAGGGGTAAGCACGACGGCACTTGCACCTGCAGCAACTGCACTGCGAATCATGGTGCCGAGGTTTCCCGGGTCGGCTACTCGATCGGCAACAAGGATCCATTGCGATTGAGAAGAATGCATTGGCGACATTGCCACCAAGGCGGAAAGCTCTGGGGTCTGCATCGCAAACACCCCAAGCACCTTTTGCGGAGTCACGGTTGTTGAAACTCGCTCCAGCGTGTTTTGGCTCATGAAATGCACTTCACCGGGAGCCACACAAGGAGACGCTCCTTCGCAGACGAATTGCTCAATGAGTTCGAGTCCAGCGTCGAGAGCGGCCTGCACCAAAGTGGGCCCTTCAACAACGAAGCACCCCGATTCGTAGCGTTCCTTTCGCTCAGAGAGCAATTGGCGCAACCGACGAACTGGGGTGCTCGTAAAACTTACAAGAGGCTGATTCAGCCGAGTGCTGCCTTTGCGGCTTGCACCAAACGGCCAAATGAGTCGATGTCGTGAACTGCCATATCGGCCAAGATCTTGCGATCGACTTCGATGTTTGCAGCATTGAGACCAGCGATGAACTGGCTGTAGCTCATGTCGTAGATACGGCAGCCAGCATTGATGCGCTGGATCCAGAGGCGACGAAATTCGCCCTTCTTTGCACGACGGTCACGAAAGGCATATTGCCCAGACTTCATTACCTGCTCATTGGCAGCACGAGCCGAACGGCTCTTGTTACCGTAATAACCTTTTGCACGCTCGAGAGTCTGCTTGCGACTCTTACGGGCATTAACGGCGCGTTTTACGCGGGCCATAGTGGTTCTCCTTTAACTTTCTTTAAACAACTTGTTGACAACGGTGGATGATTATCTTTCGGCGAGGAGGCGCTTAATGCGCTTCACATCACCTGAGTGCACATCGACTGTTCCGGCTAATGCACGTGTGCGCTTTGACGACTTTTTCTCAAACAAGTGCTGACGCATGGCTTGCTGACGACGCAGTTTGCCTGTACCTGTTTTGCGAAAGCGCTTTGACGCTGTCTTGCTAGTTTTCATTTTCGGCATGTACTTCTCCTGACTCGGTAACACTTACTTCAACTTCTGGTGTCGTAGCCGCTGGTACTGGGACCGCTTCGGCAACAACTTTTGGCTTCTCTGAGGGTTTGACAGCGGGTTTCTCATCTGCCTTTTTCACTACTTTTTTTTCTGAAGACAACACCATGGTCATATTTCGTCCTTCGAGTCGGGCTTGGGTCTCTACGCGGACTCCCTCGCCTAACTGTTCAATGACATTGTCGAGTAATCGGGACCCCAACTCAGGGTGAGCCATTTCGCGGCCCCTGAATTGCAAAGTGACTTTCACCTTGTGTCCGTCTTCCAAAAAGTCATGCATATGACGCACCTTGGTGTCGAAGTCGCCCTTACCAATTTTTGGGCGAAGCTTCACTTCCTTGATGGTGACCTGCGTGGTCTTTTTTCTCGACTCTTTTGCCTTTTGTGCTTCTTCGTAGCGGAACTTTCCGTAGTCCATAATGCGACATACGGGCGGTGTTGCAAGCGGTGCAACCTCAACCAAGTCGAGGTCGGACTGCCGTGCAAGTTCGAGGGCTTCTGGAAGGGTTTTGATACCCAACTGGCTGCCTTGTGCGTCGATGAGACGTACTTCTCGTGCCCGAATGCGATCGTTGTACCGTGGTTCGTTCGTCGCCGTAGCTATGGCCGTTCACTCCTGTGCAAGTGGCTCTCCCTTTCGATTGCCCAATAAACCTGGATAACCGTTACAAGGGGCACGCGAGGTCGCGCAGCACGCAGCACGTGCAACGGGACCCAGACGCACTCCCGCTAACGGGGTGGCTGGGTGGGGCGAACCCACTTTTGCCGATGTATTGCTGGAAAGACTACCGCCAAAATGCTGCCTTCAACCTCTTTTGCCATGTACCGTCACCACCGTGAATATGCCCAACAACAGCACCACCCCCCAAGAATCAGAAATCGACATCTCAGAAGCTGCCGAAGCCTTAGCCGAAACCCGCCAGCGCTTAGCCGAGATTCCTGCCGAGGTCGTTGTGGTGAACCATGTGATGGGCCTGTATGAACTCGCCGCCATTCACCTCTCGGCTCAGCCACCTCGCCTTTTTGAGGCCGCTCTCGCTATTGACGCTGTGGCGTGCTTAGTGGAGGGTCTTGAAGGTCGCCTCGGTGACGAGGAAGCAACTTTGAAGCTGGCGCTCGACAATATTCGTATTGCCTTTGTGCAAATGAAAGACGCGATGTTGAAAGAAGAAGAGGAAACGGCCTAGTCGTTTTTCTGAATATTCCATGCTTCTGATTTTTCGAAGCGCATCACAATTTCGAAAAGCACCTTTTGGCCCACTGTGATTTCGCGTGATCCATCGGCAATAGCAATGCAGTGAAAGAGATAGCGATCGCCATTAGCAGAGTCGATATACCCAAGACCAGCCGGCGAATCGAACTCGACAACGAGGCCCGACATCACGCCCTCAACAAAAGGGGCATCGGTTGCGGCAAATGTTCCCATTGATTAATGAATGATTTTAGAAATGGGAATTTCAAGAATGTCGCTGGCACCTGCATCTTTGAGAGCAGGAATGACTGTATTGATGGTGCGCTTTTGCACTACCGACTCAATGGCGTAATCGCCAGAAGCCAAACGGCTCACCGTTGGCGACTTGGCTGACGGCAATACCTTCAACACTTTTTCAAAACTGGCTTCGCTGACGTTGAGCTTCACAAGCACTTGCCCACGAGCTTCCAATGTTCCGATGAGCAAGGTGTGGAGTTGTTCCATTGCATGACGCTTCTCTGGATTTGCCCAGGAAGCTGGGTGAGCAATGAGCTCTGTGTAACTGGTGAGGATGGTGTCGATAATGCGCAGTCCGGCCGCACGTAGCGCCCTGCCAGTTTCCGTAATATCGACAACACAATCGGCAATGTCGGGAATTTTTGCTTCACTTGCCCCGTACGACAACCGAACATCGGCTTGTATGCCTTTGGCAGCAAAGTAACGCTTGGTCATTTCGGGATATTCACTTGCAACGCGCACACCTACTGGCAAATCTTCAGTGCGTTGTACAGCAGAGTTTCCGTCGACGGCGACAACAACGCGAACGGGGTTGCTGGTTGCTTTTGAATATTGCAGTTCACCCAAACTGTGCACGGTGCTACTTGTTTCTTCCACCCAATCACGGCCCGTAATGCCGAGATCGAAAAGGCCTTCAGCGACATACACCGGAATTTCTTGAGGACGCAAGATGCGCACCTCAACAACACGGGGGTCATCGATAGATGCGCGATAGTCGACCGAAGACGAACGGATGACGGTGAGATCGGCAGCCTCGAAGAGTTCGAGGGTTGCTTTTTCTAATGAACCTTTAGGCAAGACGAGGCGAAGCACCCCTGCATCTTACGAGAACACGTAATGGATGCCTCGGGATTATTGCTCTCAGTGCTGCGTTGGGGTTTCACACAGTAAAGCAAGAGCGTGCGGAAGCACGTCGATAATGGAACTGAGCTGCTCAACGCACCCTTTGGGGCTACCTGGCGTGGTGACCACAATGCACTGCCCCACGATTCCAGCAACACCTCGCGACAAGCGACCCAATGGGTTCACCGCCCGCATTGCTTCTGACAAGCCAGGAGCCAACCGCTGAATGACACGAAGCGCACCCTCTGGTGTTTCGTCTCGAGGCGAGAACCCTGTTCCGCCAGTGGAAACCACGAGACCAGCGAAAGCATTGGTCATTACCGAGAGTTGAGCAAAGACGGTGTCTTCTCCATCGGCACACAAAGCATGCTCCACCACCGCAAAACCATGCTCTTCAAGGAAGGCAACGAGTGCACGACCCGAGAGATCTTCGCGATGGCCAGTTGAGACGCCGTCGCTGACGGTGAGAACTTTTGCCTGCCACTGGGTTGTCATGAAACATCCTTATTTGGAGAAGAAGTAACGAACTCAAATTGATCGCCCACTGAAACCCGTAGCCCGTTCGCCCAGTCTCTGGCCAGCATAGGTTTTTTGCTTTCGGCTTGCACTTGCGAAACGAGGAGTTGGCCATTGGCCGTTTGCACCACAACCCCATCTTTACGCACTTGCACTATTGCCCCAGCAGCAAAACTGGTGTCGACAGTATTTTCGGCATCATCGTTGTACGCGCGTGCATCGAGAACTTTTACGCGCGAATTGCGAAAGTAAGTAAATGCCCCACCCACACGCACTTGTCGCTGTGCATTGATTGCGGGCTGGCTCCAATGTATTTGCAGCTCAACTGGAGAGATCTTCTCGGCATGTACTGGCTCACCATTTTGCGGTGCAGGCTGGGGAAACCCATCGCGCAACAGTTGCACCAGCTGGTTCGCCCCCACCACTGCGAGTCGTGATCGCAACTCATCTGCACTCTCGTGAGAGAGAATGTCCACTTCCTCTACTGCGTAAACGCCGCCAGTGTCGAGCCCCTCTTCTATTTGCATGATGCTGGATCCAGTTGCTGCATCACCACTCAAAATGGCACGTTCTACTGGCGCAGCACCACGCCAACGTGGCAACAGCGAGAAATGGAGATTGACGAGCGGAATGAGAGAGATGAGTGGCTCTTTCAAAATGCGCCCGTAAGCAACCACCACACCGGTGATGCCAACTAAAGATTTTTGGTTGTGGAGATGAGTTAGCGCCGCGTCGATGGAATCGAAACATGGGATGTTCAAACGGACTGCTGTTGCCTTCACAGGTGATGGCGAAGTTTCAGAACCACGCCCGCGCCGCTTGTCGGGTCGCGTGACAACAACTGCAACACGTATGCCATTCTCAATGAGCAATACAAGAACTTCGCTCGAAATTTCTGGAGTACCAAAAAAGATGACGCGTTCAGTAGGCCCAGAAGGCGCGGGTACCAGTTGTGCTGCGATGATTCCTACTTCAGTTTGATGACCTTGGGCTCTTGACCTTTAGATTTCTCTCGCACCCCAGAAGTACCCTCGAGAGATTCAGTTAAACGTCGATACTCAGCCATAGCTTCAGTGCGCTGATCTGGGGTCATGCGCTCAAACATCAAAACACCATTAAGGTGATCGAGCTCGTGCTGAAAGAGCCGTGACAAGAGTTCATCGGCTTCGACTGACACTTCTTCGCCGTCAATATTGATGCCTTTGAGCAAAATCTCTTTTGGCCGAACCATCTCGACGTACAGACCAGGGATAGACAGACAACCTTCTTCGTACACCCATTCGCCACTTGATTCGACCACAACAGGGTTGATGAGCACATCTGCCCCATCGCCAATGTCATAGACGAAGAGTTGTTTCTGGACACCAATTTGCGGAGCAGCCAAGCCAATACCCGGCGCCTCATACATGATGTCGAACATTGCGTCGGTTAAACGCACCAGCTTGTCGTCGATATTTTCGATTGCAAGCGACTGCGACTTCAATACCGGATCGCCGTATGTCCTGATTTCATATCCCACACCTGCAAGGCTATCTACGATGAACTCCGGAGCGCAGCAACATTACTTTTCCTCTGAAGAAGGTGACCTTGCCAACATTGGCTCTGCGGTGCGAGACGTCAATTGGAATGCTTTTGGTCTCGATTTCCTAGCCAAAAGTGACAGGGGCGTCTTTAGTTATGACCACCTCGACCGGGGAACTGCAGTCTTTTTCTCGCTTATTCCCCCACCACCTGCGCAAGGGAACTTTCTCGACCTCGGATGTGGCTGGGGCCCAATGTCTTTGTGTATGGCAAGGCTTGCACCTGCGAGCAAGGTCTGGGCTATTGATGTGAACCCGCGTGCCCGTGATCTTGTGTTGCGCAACATCAATATTGCACAACTCAAAAACATTCACGTGGAAACTCCCGACAATGTTCCGAGCGACATTCAATTCGATCTCATCTGGAGTAACCCACCCATTCGCATTGGGAAAGATGCTTTGCACGAACTGCTCCTGAGGTGGCTGCCCCGATTGTCACCAACAGGCGAAGCATGGCTTGTTGTGCAAAAAAATCTTGGCTCCGATTCTCTTGCGGAATGGATTCAGGAAAATGGTTACGACGTCAAACGCCTCGGCAGCAAAAAGGGTTTTCGCGTCTTATGCGTAACGCATCGGGTCGACATAGCAACGGAAGCGACTCGGTAGTTCTGCGCGCAATTGGCTCACTCCTTGCGATAACACGGTGTCATTTTCGGCACGAACCAGAAATTCTCCGGGCTTTGTACTTGACGAGAACGACAACTTGCAATGTGCCCAGTCGGCCGGATTGAACGTTGAGTCGTTAAATACCATTCGCGCCATCGCCGCATAAGGGGGCAATTGCATCGCCTTGCGTTTCAATTGTTCGCGTTCAATGAGTTGCTGAGGCACTGGCATTACAAAGTCGCTGTACTGCGGATTTGACGCATCTTGCGACTGCAAAACAATCAGCGCCTTGCTCGACCCTTTTAAGAGTCGTATTGCGTGTATCAACAAGGTCCACGCCTGTTCACCTGCTCTGTAAGTAGGTGCAAACAACTCATTGTCGAAATCTAAAAAAACCACTGCATCGGCTGACGACACACGGTGCAAGGCGGCTTCTGTGCCGATGTACACCTGAGATGCTGCATTGGCAGCAATCGTGGTATCTGCAGAGAGTTCAACAACCTGCCGCTGGGCAGCCTTTTCTATTTCGTCTCGCATTTTTGCCACACCCTTGCGCAGCAATGCCAATGCGTTGCTAGAACATGACTGACACGTGGAGGGTCGATGAGCTCCACAGCGATTGCATTCCAGGAGTCCTTCTTCATTTTGAATAACAGCCGCATCGCAGTCTTCGCAACGAACAATGGCTTTGCAGGCCTTGCACGACAACAACCGCGAACGGCCTTTGGTATTCAAAATGCACACCACTGTTTGCGACTTGTCGCGCAACACTTCAATGAGCCGTGACGAGAGCAGACCAAATTGTGGTTTTTCTTCATCACCTAAATCGCTGTAGGGGTCGACCACTTCAATGGGTGGCCAATCTCCTGCTACCTGCTGAACAAAGCTCACCGCTTCAGCACCAGCCCAATGGGTTGCTGAAACTGTGGGTAGCGGGGAAACCAACAAACAAGGGACACCCAATGCTCGCGCTCTTTCAATAGCAACATCGCGAGCGTGCCACGTAGGGCTGCGCTCATCTTGCAAGCGTTCATCATGTTCGTCGAGAACAATGATGCTCTTGAGTTCCGGGATCGAGGCCCATACAGCGCTACGTGCACCCACCACCACATCGACTCCTTCAGCAGCGCGCTGCCAGTCGTCGGGCATTAACGCAACCGATAAACCCTCGCGTCGCAGTGCTTGAGCAATGGTGCGGGCAAAACCAACCGAAGGAGTAACAACAAGAGTTCTCCCGCGCGAAATACCCGATTCAAGTACGGGGCGAAGCGGGCGCGGTGCTGGCCACACAAGCACGCCACCTCGTCCATTTCCACAAAGTTCCTCAACTTGTGCAACAACGCTACGTTGACCTGATTTGCGTGATGCTCCACCGTGTCGCGTGCCCAATTTCTTAATGCGCAGCGCAGGACTTGCAGACGACAACACGGCCCGTAACGGACCACAAAAACGATCGGCTGCCCACTGCGAGAGTTGCACTACTTCCTCAGAAGGACCTTCCGAGAGAAAACTGATGACCTCTTTGAAATTGATGTCGCTTGACGGATATTCAACTTCAGAAACAACCCATGCATCGACACGACGACCGTGTAGCTCAACACGAACAATGCTTCCGACCTTGACATTTTTCAATGACTCAGGAACGAGATAATCAAAGGCTTTATTGACTCCGCTCACATCGGGTACCACGCGCACTATACGCCTGCCCAATGAGGGAGAAGAGTTCAACTCATGCTGGTTCAGAGCTTGACAGCCGCCTTGAAATCGGCGAGGCGCGACGTGTGCTCCCACGAGAACTGTGGCAACGCACGACCAAAGTGACCATATGCAGCAGTCTTGCGATAGATCGGACGCTTGAGGTCAAGATCGCGCACAATTGCAGCTGGGCGAAGGTCAAAAACGTTGCGCACTGCTTCTTCAATGACTGCATTTGGCACCACTTCGGTTCCGAATGTCTCTACCAAGATGCTGACGGGATGCGCAACACCAATTGCGTAGGCCACTTGCACTTCACAGCGAGTTGCAGCACCTGAGGCAACAACGTGCTTGGCTACCCAACGTGCTGCATAAGCACCTGAACGATCGACCTTTGAAGGGTCTTTACCCGAGAAGGCTCCACCGCCGTGACGACCCATACCACCGTATGTATCGACAATGATTTTGCGACCGGTCAGCCCGGTGTCGGCATGTGGCCCACCCAAAACAAACTTGCCTGTTGGGTTGACGAAAATGTCGTAGTTGTCGTCGAGGAACTGTGCAGGAATGACTGGGCGAATCACTTGCTCGATGAGGTCGGGACGAATGACGGTGTCGCGATCGGCTTCTGCAGCGTGTTGTGTAGAAATGAGAACGGTCTTCAAGCGAACTGGCTTGCCGTCTTCGTAGTCGAACGTCACTTGGGTCTTGCCATCTGGGCGCAAGTATGGAATGGCACCTGACTTACGCACTTCGGTGAGGCGTTCTGCCATGCGATGCGCGAGCCAAATAGGAAGCGGCATGAGGTCGTCGGTCTCGTTGCATGCATAACCAAACATCATTCCTTGGTCGCCAGCACCTTGACTATTCAAAATATCTTCGCCGCTTTTCCCCTTACGAACTTCTTCACTGGAGTCGACACCTTGAGCAATGTCGGGGCTTTGTGCATCGAGGGTAACCATGACTCCGCATGTATTGCCGTCGAAACCATAGAGGGCATTGTCGTAGCCAATTTCATTGATGACTGCACGAGCAATGTCGGGAATGGGTACGTATGCATTTGTTGAAATTTCACCAGCAACGATGCACAAGCCCGTGGTGAGCAATGTTTCACAGGCAACACGAGCATGTGGGTCTTCGGTCAAGATGGCATCGAGCACGGCATCGGACACCTGGTCTGCCATTTTGTCGGGGTGACCCTCGGTCACGCTCTCTGATGTAAATGTGTACTTGCTCACGTGTGCTCCTGTATGCGATGAAGTGACTTCTCTACGCTATCTAATACGCGTTGTGCGATGGTGGTTTTACTTGCCAGATCGACCGTCACGGGCTCGTCATATGCGCTGACAATGGTCACAGCATTGGTTTCATGACCAAAACCCACCTCGGGCAAAGAGACATCATTTGCCACAATGAGATCGAGGTTTTTACGTTCTAACTTGCCCTGAGCATTAGCCACAAGATTGCTGGTTTCTGCAGCAAAACCTACCAAGACCTGACCTGGGCGTTTTATTTTCCCCAAGCCGGCCAAAATGTCGGGTGTTGCCTCAAGCACTATGGGTGGAACGCCATCTTCCTTTTTCCATTTACCATCGGCAATGGGAACAGGTCGGAAATCGGCAACAGCAGCTGCCATCACAATGACATCGGCGCTTGGCGCAATTTTTTCAATGGCTTCTTGCATTTGCTGCGCTGTTTCTACCTGCACTTGAGTGATGCCCGACGCTGGTGACATTTCGACAGTGGTAATGAGCGTGACGAGTGCACCGCGCGATGCTGCTGCGCGTGCGACTGCGTGACCTTGTTTTCCACTTGAACGATTGGCAAGAACGCGCACCGCATCGATGGGTTCACGTGTTCCCCCTGCAGTAACCACTACGTGTTTTCCCGACAGTGAACCATTGCCCATCTGAGGCTGTAATGCTTGCGTCATCACTTCAACAATGCTGTGCGTTGCGGCAAGTCGACCCTTACCTACATCGCCACCAGCAAGACGACCCTCTTCGGGAGGCGTAATGAAAACACCACGACTGCGTAAAACAGAAATATTGTGCTGCACGGCAACGTGTTCCCACATCTCGGTATGCATCGCCGGGCACACCACCACTGGTGCTCGCGTGGCAATGAGGGTCGCAGTTAAGAGGTCGGAAGAAATGCCAGCGGCATAAGACCCAATGAGGCGTGCAGTAGCTGGCGCAACAACAATGAGGTCGGCTTTTTGACCCAGGCGCGTATGAGGAATCACACTCTGGTCGTCCCACAACGAGGTGTGCACAGGCTCAGAGGACAATGCGGTGAGCGTAGTCTTACCAATGAAGTGCTCGGCATCGGGGGTCATGATGGTGGCCACATGCGCACCCGCATCGACCAAATAGCGAATGAGCTCTACCGACTTGTACGCAGCGATTCCGCCACACACACCGACAACAATAAATTTGCCTGAAAAAATTGAAGACTCAGTCATGACACAACAGTTGAAAGTGGTTCTTCTGACAGTGCCAACGGCAACTTACTCGGCGTTGTCTGGAGTGCTGTTCTCTGCCGCTTCAGCAGCGAATTCTGCATCGATTGCAGCCTGCTCTTGCGCAGCTGCTGCCCAATCGGTGAGATACACGTTGCCATCGACTGCGTCGTAGTAGACGTCGTCTGGCATTTCAGTTTTGATGATCTTGTCGGCAGCGATTTCCTCAAAGGCAATGCTGATGGGCTTACGGGCCACCGAGCTCACCTGCGGTGGGATGGAGTTGCCCAAACCGTCGCCTAGCTGATTGAAGTAGGAGTTGATTTGGCGCGCACGACGAGCACCCAGGGTAACGAGGCTGAATTTGGAGTCGACCCGATTGAGGAGTTCTTCAATTTTCGGATTGATCATTGAGTCATTTGCGCGTGCCACGGGGGCCTCCAAGATGTGTAGTGAGAAAAACAGGGACGACGAAGAGTTTCTATCTTACCGAGTAGTGCGCCGGTTACGTTCGTGGTGCAAAACTCGCAAAAGTTCCTGCAAAGTCAGCTCTAGATCGTCGTTAACCACTACATGGTCGGCGATAGAGATACCCACAGGTTCCTCTTCTTCCGCCTTGCGGAGGCGCTCTTCGACCTTTTGCTCAGGGTCTCCCCGACCCCGTAAACGGCGCTGCTGCTCGAGGCGAGAGGGGGGCAAGACGAATACAAGTACCGCATCGGGGTGGCTGGTTTTCACCTGTTGAGCCCCATCCACCTCGATTTCCAAAACAATGTCGTTTCCTGCCACTGGCTCGGGAGACGGGGTGCCGTAATAGTTGCCCAAAAACGAGGTCCACTCTAAGAATCCGCTGGCCGCAATGCGGTCTTGGAAATCTTCGCGTGAGACAAACACATAGGCGTTGGGATCTTCATTTTCCCGACGATCACGCGTGGTCCATGACCGACTGAGCCACAGTTGTGGATCGCGCTTCACCAGAGCCTGAACAATGGTTCCCTTGCCAACGCCGCCTGGCCCCGACAGCACCAAAATGATGGGATCGCGTGTCGCGCTCATTGTTGCGCACCTGTAAAGAGTGTTTTCCATTGCTCACCAGTGATGGCAAGACAAGGACTGAGATAGTTGATACCCAGTTCATCAAGCATGCGTCGGGCAGAAACCTTTCCCATTCCAGGAACTGACTCGGCGACTTTCACCACGTAGAGCGCATGCAGATGTTGTTGATTGAGAATGAATTCGCCAACTAATGCGGCGCTCATTTCACCACGAGCAACAGCACGAACAAACTTTTCTCTTGCTTGCAAAACTTCAGCAACAGCAATCTCTACCTCTTGGAGAGTAGAGAAACTTGTGCCTTTCATGACTTAACACTACCGAAATCATTAGCCCGAATAGGGAAATAGGCACACATCATCACGAGCGATGCGCCGCGTTGGTGATTTCTGACCACCGAGACACTCCCTGTTTTCGTACCCATGCATGCATTTCATTCAAAACTTTCATTGCTGCATCGGGCCGTGCGAATGATGCTGTGCCTACTTGCACCGCATGTGCGCCTGCTTGCATCATCGCAATTGCATCGTTGCCGCTGGCGATACCGCCAACCCCAACAATGGGAATGTGCGGCATGGCCTTGCGCACGTCGAATACCGCGCGCAATGCAACTGGGAACATCGCTCGGCCAGACACTCCTCCACCACCATTTCCCAAAACCGGTTGCGCGGTATCGGTATTCAACAACATGCCAAGCAAAGTGTTAGTGAGGGTGAGCGATTCTGCGCCAGCTTCCACAACGCTCTCTGCAATAGTGATGAGCCGGTCGGTGTTGGGGCTCAATTTTGCCCACAGCGGTACATCAGCAACAGCACAGGCCGCAATGACGCTTGCACTCATCTCGGCATCGTGGGCAATAATTCCTCCGCGACCTTCCAAGTTGGGGCAAGACAAGTTCACTTCAAGCGCCGCGATGCGCTGCACATGAGGCGCAAGCATTTCGGCTGCTTGACGGTATTCCTCAACGGTACGTCCCCATATGCTCGCCACAACCGTGACTCCATGTTTCTCGCATTCAGGAAGACCGTTTGCAATCCACTCGGCCATACCAGGACCTTGCAACCCCACTGCGTTGATCATTCCTGCTGGTGTTGGATGTACTCGAGGTGCCGGGTTACCTGGCCACGGTGTAGCGAATAATGACTTCGCCACAGTTGCACCAATTTGCGACATATTGAAATAGTGATTGAGTTCGGTGGAATGACCAGCAGTACCCGAGGCAGTGAGCACAGGCTGACGCAAGTGAACAGAACCAACCGATACACCTTCGGCACATTGTTTCTGTGCAAAAGACTTGAGGTGGCTATGCCTCATGCGATGCACCCACCTGGCTCGCACGTTGTCGACCGATCAGATGGAATTCCTGTAGCGAACACACCGTAATGGGGTGTTTCTTTTGCTCAATGAGTCCGCGGAATGCTGCCAGTGCAGCCTCAATGGTGGTCACCGACGAAACGTGATGAACGTTTGCAGCTTTACGAATGGCCTGGCCATCGGAGCGAGAACCTCCACCTCGCGGCGTGTTCACAACGAAAGCAACTTCACCAGATTCAATGAGACCAACGGCAGTGTCGCTCCCTGTTGTTGACTCTGACACTTTTGCCACGATGCGATCGACTACCACTCCGAATCGCGACAAGTACGTTGCAGTACCAGAGGTAGCCGCAATACCAAGTCCGAGTTCTCTGAGTCGCTGAGCCACCACGAGACCAGCTGGTTTGTCGCGATCGGCAAGTGACAAAAACACCAATCCTGAGGTTGGCAACACCGTTCCTGCAGCAGTTTCTGCTTTCACAAAAGCGAGACCAAAGGTTGCATCGATTCCCATCACTTCGCCAGTGGAACGCATTTCTGGCCCGAGCGCTGTGTCGACTTCTGGGAAGCGACTAAACGGCAACACTGCTTCTTTCACCGACACGTGGCCCGTGACGGGCTCGGTGAGAAGCCCTTCCGTACGTAACTCATTCAATGTTGCTCCGAGCATCACGCGAGTTGCCACCTTGGCCAGTGGCACACCAGTTGCCTTCGCCACGAAAGGAACCGTGCGACTAGCACGTGGGTTGGCTTCGATGACATAAACAGTTGTTCCCGATACCGCAAATTGCACGTTCAACAAGCCAACAACTTCCAGTGAATTAGCCAAAGCTTTTGCATAAGAGTGAATGACTTCAACTACCCAATCGGGAAGAGTTTGAGGCGGAATGGCACATGCACTGTCTCCGGAGTGAACACCCGCTTCTTCCACATGTTCCATCACCCCTCCGATGAGCACTTCCCCAGTGATGTCGCGAACAGCATCGACGTCTACCTCAATAGCATCTTCGAGGAAATGGTCGACAAGGATGGGCCGTTCGGCCGAAAGACCGCCTTCGCGACCTAGTGAGCCTTCACGAGCAAGTTCTTTCATTGCACGCTCGAGATGGTCGACGTCGTGAACAATTTGCATTGCACGACCACCCAATACATAACTGGGGCGCACCAGAACCGGGAAGCCAATCCGCAAAGCAATATCGCGCGCTTGTTCAAATGTCGTTGCGGTGCCACCTGGAGGCTGCGGAATGAACAACTCTTCACACAAAGCGTTCCAACGCTCGCGATCTTCTGCGAGGTCGATGGAGTTGGGCGAGGTACCTGCAATGAGACGAGCATCAATTTGTGAAGCCAATTTCAAAGGCGTTTGCCCTCCGAGGCTCACAATGACCTTTGGCTCCACGCCGCCACTTGCCAACGTTTCGGCTTCAATCACGTTTTGCACATCTTCATAAGTGAGAGGTTCGAAGTACAAGCGGTCGCTGGTGTCGTAGTCGGTTGACACGGTCTCTGGGTTGCAGTTCAACATCACTGTTTCATAGCCGGCATCGCGCAGTGCGAAGCTTGCATGAACACAGCAGTAGTCGAATTCAATTCCCTGACCAATACGGTTTGGTCCACTACCCAAAATGATGACACGCGGCCGCGAAGAGGGTCGCACTTCGTTTTCGTCTTCATACGTTGAATAGTGATAGGGAGTTTTTGCATCGAACTCTGCACTGCAGGTATCGACTGTTTTAAATGTGGTGATGACTCCTGCTTGCTTGCGAGCAGCACGCACTTCGCGCTCGCTTGAGCCCAAGAGAAATGCCAATTGCACATCGGAAAAACCGAGACGCTTCGCACGTCGCCACACAACGCGGGAAATATCGCTGAGTTTTGTACTTTGCTTAGCTAAAGACTCCCACTCCAGACGCTCGTCGATGATGGAGATCATCTGGTCGAGATACCAGAGGTCGTACAAGCAATATGACTGCACTGTCTCGACATCGATTCGGCGACGCAAGGCCTCGCCCACTTGGAAAATACGATCGGGAGTAGGGATAGCGCACTTTTTCAAAAGTTCTTCGTCGGACATGTTGCGCATATGTATTTCCGACGAGTCGGCGTTGAGCCCAGCACGGCCTTGTTCCAAGGAACGCAAGGCCTTTTGCAGACTTTCAGGGAAGGTGCGCCCAATGGCCATTACCTCTCCAACACTTTGCATCTGAGTTCCAAGCACACCACTGGTGCCTGGCAACTTTTCAAATGCCCAGCGTGGAATTTTTGTAACGACGTAGTCGATGGTTGGCTCGAAGCTCGCTGGGGTCATCTTGGTGATGTCATTTGGAATTTCATCGAGCGTGTAACCCACGGCAAGCTTTGCCGCAATTTTCGCAATAGGGAAACCCGTCGCTTTCGAAGCCAGTGCAGACGAACGAGATACACGAGGATTCATTTCAATCACTACTTGATCGCCATTCACAGGGTTCACTGCAAACTGAACGTTTGAGCCACCTGTCTCTACGCCCACGCGACGAATGCAGGCAAAGGCAGCATCGCGCATCTTTTGATATTCCACGTCAGACAAGGTTTGTGCAGGCGCCACCGTAATGGAGTCTCCTGTATGCACACCCATCGCATCGAGGTTTTCAATTGAGCAAATAATGACGCAGTTATCGGCCTTGTCGCGCATTACTTCTAGTTCATATTCCTTCCACCCGACAATGGAAGTTTCAATAAGAATTTCGCGGATGGGGCTTGCGTCTAAACCGTTCGAGGCGAGTTTCAAAAACTCTTCTTGCGTGTTGGCAATGCCTGTTCCGCGACCACCCAAAATGTATGCGGGTCGGATAATGATGGGTAAACCAATTTCGGCAAGCACCTTGTGTGCTTCTTCCATGTTGTGTGCGACTCCACTGCGCGGCACCGACAATCCAATTTCAATCATTGCTTGTTTGAATTTGTCACGATCTTCAGCGGTTGCAATTGCTTCTGCATTTGCACCAATAAGTTCCGGAGTTCCTGGCACACCTACGAGACCTTTTTCAAAAAGTGCCATTGCCAGATTGAGACCTGTTTGACCACCAAGCGTGGGCAATACAGCATCTGGTTTTTCGCGCTCGATGATTTTTGCCAGAACTTCTACAGTCAATGGTTCGATATATGTACGGTCGGCAAAGTCGGGGTCGGTCATGATGGTGGCCGGGTTCGAGTTAGCAAGGATGACGCGATACCCCTCTTCTTTCAACACGCGACATGCCTGCGTTCCGGAATAGTCGAACTCGCACGCCTGACCAATAACAATTGGTCCGGAACCGATAATGAGAATGCTGTGAATATCGTTACGACGCGGCATTACTTTCCATCCATTACGTTGGCAAATTGATTAAAGAGATATCGTGAATCGTGAGGTCCGGGGCCCGCTTCGGGGTGGTACTGAACACTGAAAGCCCTAGCTCCACGCACCTTCATTCCCTCATTTGTTTCATCGTTGAGATTGATGTGTGTGACATCAATGAGTTGAGCAAGAGATTTCTCATCGACACAGAAGTTGTGGTTCTGACTCGTGATTTCAACCGTTCCTGTTTCCAGTCGTTTGACGGGGTGATTACCACCATGGTGACCGAACGGCAGTTTGTAGGTTTGAGCGCCCAGGGCCCGAGCCAGTAGTTGATGACCAAGGCAAATACCAAAAATGGGTACACCCTTTTCCAATAGATCTTTAATGGACTGCACGGCAGCACCCACCATCTCGGGGTCGCCTGGGCCATTAGACAAAAAGACGCCATCGGGTTTCATCTGCAGCACTTCGTCGGCACTGGTATGCGCGGGCACCACTCGTACAGTGGCAATTTCTGCAAGACAATTCACAATGGTTGACTT
>JANRCO010000082.1 GCA_030726975.1 Ilumatobacteraceae bacterium
ACTGCTGGGCGCATGATTCCCGATCACGGCACTGCCGGATACGCAGAAGTTGTGCACAACCGCGATGAAATGGTGCGCGTTGTACGCCGCCAAATTAAAGATGGTGCCGACATCATCAAAATTCATGTCACCGGGGTCGTTCCTGCACGTAGCGGGGAAATCCAAGTGTGGACACGCGATGAGTTGAAAACTGTTTGCGACACTGCGCACGACTTGGGGGTTCCTGTTACTGCACATTGTCGTGGAGACCAAGCAACACTCGACGCTGTTCTCGCTGGTGTCGACATTATTTGGCACGCTTCGTTTCTTGGCGACCGCGCACTCGAAGCAATTATTGAGAAAAAGACAGCCGTTGGTCCTGTGTTTACCTTCCTAGCAAACTTGGCCGAATACGGAGCCAAAGTGGGGGCCACTGCAAGTGTGCAATCAACTTTTGCTGGCGAGTTGGAACACACTGGGACCCGACTACGCCAGGCATACGATGCGGGCGTGCCGCTTCTTTGTGGTTCGGAAAGCGGCTTTTCTATTACTCCTTATGGCAACTGGCATGCTCGCGAAATGGAAGTCTTCGTACAGCACATGGGTCTCACTCCCTTGCAAGCAATTTCATGTGCCACGTACACCAACGCACATGCACTCCAACAATTTGGTCAAGTTGGCATCATTGCCCCTGGTGCACAAGCCGACATTTTGGTGCTCGATGGCCATCCCGAAAAAGATGTTGCCGTATTAGGAAATAAGAGTTCCTTTCGTCATCTCTTCAAAAAGGGACGCGCAATTACATTGGCTGAAGTACCCGAGCGCTCACTGTTGCGTGGAGAGCGTGTTGAGCCGTGGTCATCACAACTCTTGAAATGGGATCTCATTCATCAGAAGTGAGTGCGTTGCCTAAGGTTTCGCGCCATTTGCCAATATCTACGTAATCACGAAAAGCAGTAATTTGCTGCGCTGCTAGGTCTACCTCAGCCACGCAATGACAGGGCACCGCATATTTTTGCCCCTTGATCCAAAAACAGTCGAGCCGCTCGCAATGCACGCGATGCTCAGCGGTTGCAATGGTGCGAATTTGCCATTCGATACGTTCGCTGCGCGTCACAATGGGGCGAAACATTTCGATAATTGCGTTTCTCCCCACGGCTGGCTCATAGGGAACGTTGCTATAGGTGGCATTTTCGGCAAAATGGGTGCCAATTGCGTCAAGATCGCCACTTTCCACTGCAGTAAATAGACTGAGCACTATCTGTTCAGGGGTCATTGCCGACAGAGTACAACGAAACGTCAGGGGAACATATGAAACGAGCAATAGTCACTGGTGCCGGCCGCGGTATCGGGCTTGCCATTGCACAACGACTCGCTGCTGAAGGCTGGGTTGTTGGTGTTCTCGACACCAATGAAGCCGAGGTGAAGAAGGCTGTTGCGAGTATTGCGCACTCCATTGCCCTCGTTGCCGATATTTCACAACCCGATTCTGTTAACGCTGCTCTTGAAACTTTCGGAGAAGCGCCGCACTGCCTGGTGAACAACGCAGGCATTGTGCGATTCGGGCCACTCCTCACACTGAGTCACAGCGACTTCTCGGCGGTTGTCAACGTGAATCTCGTTGGTACTTTCAATATGGCACGCGCTGTAGCTCAAAAAATGATTGATGCACACGTTCAAGGAACCATCATCAATGTCACTTCGATGAATGGTGTTGCACCCGGGCCAAATGCAGGTGCTTACGGTGCTACAAAATCGGCCATCGCACTGATGACACAGCAAATGGCAATTGAATGGGGCCCGCTCGGCATTCGCGTGAATGCCATTGCACCAGGGCTCATTCTTGCTGGCATGAGCGACCCCATCTACGCCGACCCAGTGGTGCGCGAAGCACGCGAGTCGCGTGTTCCACTTGGCCGTTTAGGAACAGCGGAAGATATAGCCAACACGGTTGTCTTTTTGTCATCCGACCAATCGTCATATATGACAGGCCAAAATTTGCTCATCGATGGCGGTGTCACCATGAGTGTGATTTCTAGCCTTCCTCGCCCTGCAAGTGTTGACTCCGTCGGCATTAAAGATTCTCAAAAGAAGTAGGACACCATGCGTTCAATGAAAGACATGTCTGTTCTTATTACCGGTGGTGGTTCAGGTATTGGCGAAGAAGCCGCTCGCTATTACGCAGAGAACGGTGCAAAAGTAACCATTTGTGGCCGGCGAGAAGAAAAAATTCGTGCGGTTGCACAAAGCATCGGCCCGTTATGCACATGGGTGGTGGCCGACGTAACAAAAACAGCCGATCTTAAAAAAATTGTTACTCACTGCATTGAACATGGTGGGGGCATTGATGCTCTCATTTCGAATGCCGGAAACATGTTGCGCCGATCCATTGGTGATTGGACCGAAGAATCACTCATCGACATTTTCCACACCAATGTGGTTGCTGGCATGTTGCTCAGTCAAGAAGCCCTGCCGCATCTTGTGCAAAGCAAAGGCTGCATCATTTTCATTGGCTCGGTATACACGCAGCGAGCCTTCCCTGGCGCTGCCCCCTATGCAGCTACCAAAGGCGCACTGGAAGCACTCGTTAAAGTGCTCGCTTCAGAAGTTGGTCCAAAGGGTGTGCGTGTTGGCGCTGTGCGCCCAGGTGCCGTACTCACAGAAATTAATGAACGCTCTGGTGACTTTACGCATGAAGAAGCAGCAGCACGTTTAGAGTCGATGGCAAATCAACACGTACTTGGTCGCACGGGAACAGCACGAGAAATTGCTGAAGGCATTGCCTATCTCACATGCGCCGAGTGGGTTACAGGAGACGTACTAGCAATTGACGGCGGCCTTGGCCTTGGCGTCACCATATAAAGCGAATTGAGGCATCATGAGCGAAGCAACACCATTGACCGTCAACACATTTGAAGACGCAAAAGAGATTTATCGTCAAAAGAGTTTGCGCCAAGCGCTATACGACGCAGGCGAAATAGTGATGTCCGGTGTTTTGGTCAACCTTCATGGTGACGAACACCGTGCCCGTCGACGACTTGAGAATCGTTTGTTTCGTCGTGAAACACTCGTGAGCTACGAACGCGACTTCTTCCCTTCTATTATCGACGCCACTTTAAAACCCTATGTTGCTCAGGGTTCTGCAGAACTTGTACATATGTCGCATCAACTCATGATGAACCTCGCTGCACACAACGCCGGAGTCGACCGTCCCACGGGAACGCCTGAGGAAACTGATCGTTTGTATAGCTACATGATGAAATTCATTGAAGGGGCCACACTTGCGCACACCACACGCGACCCGGAAGTGGTGAAGAGCGAAGTAACTGAGTCGATGTCACTGTTTGATGCAGAGTTCATTGCGCCATCTGTAGAGCGACGACAAGCACTCATTGCTGCCGTTGCAGCAGGTAATGCTTCCGAAAGCTCACTGCCCCTCGATATTCTCACCGTGCTGCTACGCAACGAAGACGCCCTCCATATTGAGCATCACACTCTCGTGCGTGAAATTGCTTTTTTCCTTCTTGCAGGTGCGCACACCTCGGCAACTGCTTTTGTACGCACACTCGACAACTTGTTTACCTGGCTCGAAAAGCA
>JANRCO010000083.1 GCA_030726975.1 Ilumatobacteraceae bacterium
CCCGAGCACGGTGTAGATGCAGCGCACACCAAAGATGTCGGTGTCGCCCCAGTCAGAGATGGGCGCAAGTGCTGGGCTCTGAGTAGACATTGCCACTCGCAAGTGATGCTGAATGGCGCGACGAGCATCGCCGACCGATTTACGACTCGTGGTACCGGGCTCCACCATGTCGTTGAGTGGAGTGAGACGAAGAGCAACGGGAAACCCAAGGCGAACATCTTCGGCCTCGTACATGCCACGCGGAGTTTCGCCAGCAACAATGGGTGCACCGCGTCGACCAACAATGCGGTAACGCCCCGCAAGGGTAAAGCCCGTGAGATCGCCCTGTGCCTCCATGAGCAATAAAACTTACTCGCACGGCCCCATATTGCGCACGTTACATTCGTCGAATTCGCCCTCATTTAGAGCCATATGGCACATCACCTCAGGAAAAGTCGCCGAACTTGGCACTTCCGATGAATAATGGGACATGCCTCGCAAGAAGTTTCTCCCCGCCTCATTCAACGTGCCGGCACTTCTTGCCAGCGCTGGCATTGCAGTGGGCATTGTTTTAGTAATCGCTGGGCTCGGCTCTGCAGTGACCGGACGTGACGCATTGAGATTGCCAGAACAAATTGAACGACTCTCACCAGCAGACAACGAAAAAGTTTTGCGTCAATCAGAAATCATGATCGACTTCGTCGCCGGTTTTGAAGCAGTGCTCATTATTGACGGTGTAGAAATTCCAACAACACGCATTGACGAACTCACCGCAAACGGCAAGCAACCACAACCAGGTGAGCAAGTAGAAATTCCGCCCACCGCAATTTATGACCCGGGTAACTACACACTGAGTTACCTTCCACAAGTTGGCGGCCCCATTACCGAGTTGAAACAAGGCGTCCACCAGGCCACTGTGCTCTTTTGGAAGGCCCCCAATACGCGAGAAAAAGCCACCAGCTACTCGTGGAAATTCTCGGTGGATTAAGGCTTAAATTTCGCCTGTTTCCAGCAGTGTGAGGAACATCTCCTCATTCAAAATGGGCACGCCGAGCCGCTCTGCCTTGGTGAGTTTGCTCGCCCCAGGTTCTACACCCACCACCACTGCAAACGTTTTGGCGCTCACGCTGCCCGGGCTCTTGCCGCCGCGCAACTTCACTGCTGCTTCTGCTTCTTCGCGTGAGAAACCATTCAGGGTTCCTGTGACCACCACTGCTTTACCTGCAAGTACTTGTGGCAGCGACGTGCGCTCAACATTTCCGAAGTCGACGCCAGCGGTGCGCATCTTTTCAATAATGTTTTTGTTCGCTGGTTGTTCAAACCATTTCGTAATTGATGCGGCAATGACACCAGCTACACCATCGATCGATGCAAGGTCGTCGGCACTTGCCGATGCAATAACATCGAGGTTGCCAAAAGCTAGCGACAACGATTCAGATGCAGCTGGCCCCAAATGTTTGATGCCGAGCGCAGTGAGCAACTTCGGAAGTGGGCGATGACGCGACGCATCGATTGCTGCAAGTAATTTTTGCGCGCTGAGTGCACCGAAACCTTCAATTTGTAAAAGCTGTTCTTCGGTGAGTGCATAAATGTCGCCGACGTCTTCAACGAATTCAAGATCAGACAAACTCAACACCGTACGTTCACCAAGACCTTCAATATCCATTGCACCACGTGATGCAAAATAAATGATGCGTTGATCGCGCTGGAACGGACACTGCTCGTCAATGCAACGCGTGTCGGCTTCGCCGTCGACTTGCACAAGTTCTGTATGCAACGGGCAGGCACAGTGCGTAGGAAACTCCCACGGCACCGAGTTTTTCGGGCGTTTTGCCAATACTGGGCCCACTACTTCAGGAATAACGTCGCCTGCTTTGCGCACCACCACGGTGTCGCCAGGGCGTACGTCTTTCAGCGCTACTTGGGCCCTGTTGTGCAAGGTGGCCATGCCCACAGTGCTGCCGCCCACAAAGACAGGTTCGAGAACAGCAAAGGGTGTGGTGCGGCCCGTGCGGCCCACCGACACTTGAATGTCGCGCAAAATGGTGGTGCGTTCTTCTGGAGGAAACTTAAAGGCAATGGCCCAACGCGGTGCACGGCTTGTGAACCCCAGCACTTCGCGTTGTGGAAGTGAATTGACCTTCACCACTGCCCCATCGATTTCGTATTGCAATGTGTCGCGCTTGTCTTGCCAGTGTGCGCAAAACGCATTGACCTCTTCAATGGTAGAGACCACGGTGATGGACGGGTTGATAGCGAAACCAAGTGCGGTTAAGTACTCCAACGATTCCTTGTGTGTGGTGAACTCGGGAACGCCTTTCGTTTCACCGAGTTGGTATGCCCAAAATGCGAGCTCACGGCTCGCGGTAACTTCTGCATTTTTTTGTCGCAAACTTCCCGCGCCTGCATTGCGTGGGTTCACCGGCACTGCTTCGGGTTTTTTGCCCGCCGCAACACGCACCACATTTTCTTCTTCTTTTTGCTTCTTAAATTTTTCAAATGCAGCAAAAGGCATGTACACCTCGCCACGCACTTCCAACACATCGGGAACTTTTCCCTTTACTGCCGTGAGTTTTTTGGGAATGACTGCGATGGTGGAAACATTTGCTGTGACGTCTTCGCCCACTTTGCCGTCGCCACGTGTTGCGGCTTGCACAAGCACGCCATTTTCATAACGAATGCTCACTGCAAGACCATCGATTTTTAATTCGCATACAAACTCTGCAGCTGCGCCATTGAGGCCCTTTGATACGCGTTCTCCCCATGCCGCAAGTTCTGTTGTGTCCATGGCGTTGTCGAGGCTGGTCATGGGTACCGAGTGCTGCACGGGGTCGAATGTGGTGCTTGCAGTTGCGCCAACCGACTGTGTGGGTGAGGCGACAGAGAACAGATCGGGATTGTCGGCTTCAAGACCTTGCAGTTCGCGTACCAATGCGTCGTATTCGGCATCGCTCACTTCTGGAGTATCGAGACCGTGGTAGAGGTGGTTGTGATGTTCGATGAGCGCACGCAGTTCGCTGACCCGCTTTTGAGAAGATTTTTGAGCAGGAGCCTTTTTCACCACATGTTTACGTTAGCGATCGGCTAGAACAGACAACGCATGGCTCGCTTCATTCGCCCCTCATTCTCGGCCCCGCTGTGGGTAGCCCGCGTGGCATGGGTGGCACTTGCCCTCATTCCCTCGGGCATTGCGCCCACTTTGGCGAGCCATGGGCGTATCGCTCAGGTGGTCTTCACTCTGGGCGCATGGGCGTTGTGGGGTCTTGGCACGCTTGCCATTTTTTGGCTCAGCCCGCATTCACTCAGCGCCTTGCGGATGGTGGCACCATTAGCTGCTGCTGGGCTGGTGGGGTTTGTTTTTGCCAGCTTGTCAACATTCAGCGAGGTGGCTTTTGGCGACGTTGCATGGCCACTTGTTGGCGTTGCGGTAGCAGTGCTCGCACTGGTGTGCATTTTTCTTCCCGCCTTTGGTTCGTTACATGTTCAAGCATCTGCGTATGGCGATGAAAAGCGATTGTTGCTGCGCGTGCCTGCTGCGCAAATTGCACCTATTGCAGTTTCCTACCTCGTGTTGGTGGCTGTAGTTGTTGCAACGCTCTTTGCTGCTGCCGGTGAGGTGTGGTGGCTTGCTGCTGTGTGCTTGGTGCTCACCGTTCTCCTTTTTCGCGTGGTGGTGAAGAGCTTGCATCGCTTTTCACGACGCTGGCTTGTGGTCGTGCCTGCGGGTGTTGTGGTGCACGATGAACTACTTCTTGCAGAAACATTCATGGTGCGCACTACTGCCGTTACTCGTGTGGAACTCAGTGCAACAAGCGGCGAAGCGCTCAACCTCACCGGCGACATTGCAGGTGTGCGGCGCCAACTAGTGCTGGTGGTTCAACTGCGTGAGGCAGAGAAACTTGCCCTGAGCCCGTACTTAGCAAAAATGTTGGGCACGCTCGATGCGTTGCATGTGCAGAGTTATGCAGTTGCGCCAACGCTGGCTGGCCATGCACTTGCTGCATTAACCAGGCCACCTGCAACTACGTAAGAGTCGCTGGGGTCGTACAACACGGCGCTTTGCCCTGGTGCAATACGACGATGTGCTTCATGCAAGGTGAGTTGCACGCGGTTGTCGCTCAAAATTTCTGCCGTACATGGCAACGATGCGCCATGAGCACTGCATTGCACGCGATATTCACCAGCAACTGCTTCACCCGAAGCCCACACCATGGCTTGAAGCGCAACACCAGTGCGCATGAGGTCGGCGTCGGAGCCCACCACCACAATGCGATTTGCGGTGTCGACATCGACAACAAAACGCTTCTCTTCGGTTTTGTATAAGCCAATGCCACGGCGTTGGCCGATGGTGACCATTTCTACGGAATCAACCTCGCCCACTTGCTTGCCGGCCATGTCGACCACTTTTGCAGGGTGAAAAGGAATGCGGTCGCCCAAGAAAGTTTCACGACCACCTGTTGAGGTGATGAAACATACGTCTTGGCTATCGGGCTTACTTGCTGTGCGTAAACCTAAACGCTCGGCTTCTTTGCGCACTTCTGCTTTGGTCATATTGCCCACAGGAAAAAGTGTGCGCTGTAGTTCGCGGCCCGCAAGCATGTGCACGACATACGACTGATCTTTGGCGTCGTCGGCACCGCGGTGCACACGCATGTCGCCATTGGCATTGGCAACAAGACGAGCATGATGACCAGTTGCAACGGCATCGAAACCCAAAGCATCGGCGCGCTCGGTGAGACGAGCAAACTTCAAACCACGGTTGCATTCAATGCAGGGGTTTGGTGTGGTGCCTGCGGCGTGCGCTGCAATGTATGGCTGCACCACCTGTTCGTTGAAGTCGTCGCTGAAGTTGAACACCAAATGGTCGATACCAATTTGCTGCGCTACACGGCGCGCATCGTCGACATCGGAAACCGAGCAACAACCAGTATCGCTTTCGCCACCCCACAAGCGCATGGTGACGCCAACAACGTCATGGCCGTCTTGCTTCAAGAGGGCTGCTGCAACTGAAGAGTCGACCCCTCCCGACATCGCCATGAGTACTTTCATGGAAAGGAGTCTAGGAGCGTTGATGCTCGCGCAGGCGGGCTACTGCCCTGCCCAATGTGCCAAGCGCACGGGCAATATCGCCCGACGTGGTGGTGTGACCCAGGCTGAGGCGCAAAGACCCTTGGGCACGCTCGCGCGGCACGCCCATGGCGGCTAAAACATGTGATGGTTCCATGGCCCCACTGGCACAGGCCGAGGCGGCTGAGGCACACAGATTCTCTTCGTCGAGCAAGAACAACAGTGCCTCGTTTTCCACACCTTCAACACACACGTGAACAATGCCCGGAACAGCGAACTCGTTGGGAACGGTTTGGTGAATGCCGCCAATTTCATGCAGGCCGGCAAGGAGTTGTTCTTTTAATTCTGTCACGCGCAAGTTTTCACTGTGGCGCTCGCTTGCTGTTGCAACAAGAGCGGCTGTTGTAGATGCAATGCCAGCAACGTTGTGTGTGCCACTGCGCCGGTCGCGTTCTTGGCCGCCACCAAAAATGAGTGGTTCGAGGTTCACACCATTGCGCAAATACATAATGCCGCTGCCCTTGGGGCCACCAAACTTGTGTGACGACAAGGTAAGAATGTCGACGAGTGGAACCAAATGCGCGAGGTCGACCCAACATGCACCTTGCACTGCATCGGTATGCAAAATTGCTGTGGGTGCATAGCGCCGCACAATACGTGACACTTCTTCCATGTTGGTGATGGTGCCTACTTCATTGTTCACGGCCATCACCGACACCACGGGCTGTACACCTTGCGCATGTAAACGTGTGAGTGTTTCTGTGAGTTCATTGAGGTTGATGGCACCATAAGCATCGGTACCCACCACAACGCCACCCACGTGTTCCACACAATGCAATACCGCGTGGTGTTCACTTGCCGAGCACACCACTTGCGTTGTTACGTTGTGCGACTGCAACCGGCGCAGTGCTCCGAAAATGGCTGCGTTGTCGCCCTCGGTGCCGCCACCAGTGAAGATAACTTCTCCGGCATGGCAGCCAAAGACATCGGCAACATCGTCGCGGCATTCATCGAGCACTTTGCGTGCGTCGCGAGCAAAACGGTGCGAACCCGACGGGTTGGCGTATTGCACGTTGTGAAACGGCTCCATGGCCGCAATGGCTTCGGCGCGCATAGGCGTGGTGGCTGCATGATCGAGATACACCACATCGGTTGCCATACGTGCAATCTATCTCTCGATGCGCTGTACTAGTTCCGTGAGCAACAACGAGCCCCCGCTATATGGCGATGCTTTTGCCGATGTTTATGACGAATGGTACGAACATGTCACCGATGCGCCAGCAACGGCACGTGCCTTGCATGCTTTGTCGGGCGGCGGGAACCTGTGCGAGCTCGGCATTGGTACGGGTCGCATTGCAATTCCTCTTGCTGAGCTGCTTGCACCAGGGCGCGGGGTGTGGGGCATTGATGAATCGGAAGCGATGCTTGCCCAGTGCCGTACGAAGCTTGCCCACGTGAACCCGAGCGTTGCTGAACGCGTTCACTTATTACAGGGCGACATGGCCAACGATGTACCACGCGGACCATTCACGGTGATCTTTTGCACGTTCAACACGTTCTTCAACCTCGATTCGCAAGAAGCACAACGCAAGTGCCTGCAAGCAGCTGCACAACGACTCACCCCAGGTGGTGCCGTGGTGTTAGAAACCGCGGTGCTCACGGGCACCAGTTCTACTGCGCCCACCATTGCCCACACTGCGCAGAGTTCGAGTGATTACGACCCCGTCACCCAAATTGGTCATGGCGTGTTTACCTCGACGTCACCCGATGGTTCAGTGGTGGAACGACCATGGCGCATTCGCTATTCCACACCCGCCCAAATTGATGAAATGGCAGCTGCGGCCGGACTCATTTGTACTGACCGTTGGGAAGATTTTGCTTTCACGCCTTTTCATGCAGGCAGTGCACGGCAAGTGGGCGTGTGGAGACGTAGAGTTTAAGTAGTGAGTCAATTACGTCTAAACCCTCTAACTGGCCGATGGGTAACCCTTGTGGCCGACCGCGCCAAGCGCCCCACCGACTTTGTACCGCGCCTCATACAGGTAGAAGCCGACCCCAACAGAGCATGCCCTTTTTGCCCAGGTAACGAAGAAGCAACTCCGCCAGCACTGGAGCAACACGACAGCGAAGGCAAATGGACCCTGCGCGTGGTGCCCAACCTGTACCCCGCTTTCGACGGTGACGGCAATTTGGCAGTGCACAACCTTGGCCCCGTGCACACCATGGCCGATGCAAGTGGCATTCATGAAGTTTTTGTTATTACCCCCGACCACAATGCGCGCGTTGGCACTTTCACCGACGAAGTCATTCACAATGTGATGCAAGCACTGAAGCGACGCTTTGAAGAACACGCTCGTACCTCGAACGTGCGCTACACGCAAGCGTTCATTAACCATGGTCGCGAAGCTGGCGCTTCACTTGCTCACCCACACGGACAAATTCTTGGTTTGCCATTTGTGCCAGGTGAAATTCTTGAAGAAGAACGCGCATTTGAGCGTTTTAAAGGTGGATGCATTTTGTGCACCACCATCGAGGCTGAGCGTGTCGACAACAAGCGCATCATCATCGACAACGAGCACGCATTTGTGTTGTGCCCATACTGGAGCGGTGGGCCATACGAACTGCTCATCATTCCGCAATCGCACGATGTGCATCTCACCGATTCCACCGATGCAGTACTCACTGGCATTGGCAAAGCAATTCGCGACTCTCTTGCCATTATGTATGCAACGCTTGGCGACGTGGCCTACAACCTTGTATTCCACACTGCGCCGTCGCACCACTCGGGCAACTTCCACTGGCACATTCACTTGTGGCCAAAACTCACTACTGCAGCAGGCTTTGAGCGCGGTACTGGCGTACTCATCAACATTGTTCCGCCAGAAGACGCCGCATTCGAACTCAAAAATGCAGCAGGCATCTAATGGCACGCATCACTGTTTCTATTGAACTTCCCGCCACACCCGCTCGCGTGTGGGAAGTAGTTGAACCCATTGAACGCCACACCGAGTGGATGGCCGATGCCGTCGCCATTCGTTTTGTGAATGAACAACGCCGTGGTGTGGGCACCAAGTTTTTGTGCGACACCAAAGTGGGCCCAATTCGCCTCACCGACCATATGGAAATTACCGCATGGGAACCAGAACGCGTGATGGGTGTTACCCATACTGGCGTTGTGACGGGCACCGGACAATTCACTATTGAGCCAGCAGCAACTGCCGGGCACAGCAAGTTCACCTGGAGCGAAGAGCTGCACTTTCCTTGGTGGCTTGGCGGTGCAATTGGTGAAGTAGTGGGTGGCTCGCTGGTCATGAAAACCATTTGGCGACGCAACCTTAAGAAATTGCGCGCGTTATTCCTGTAGCAGCACAGGCCAGCACAATTACTAGCCATATCGGCACCTTGCGCCACACACCTACCACTGCAACAACTAACCCCACGGCGCGTGCATCAATTTGTAGGTCGTGACCTGCCGTAAATGTGTCTTTCATAATGAGCGCGCACAACAGCGCAGCGGGAATGAGAGCAATGACCGCTTCTATTTGTGGTGGAAACTTGCGATCGCCAATAACCACGAAGCCAAATACCTTTAACAAAAATGCGCCGAGCGAGAGCACTAACACCACGGTCCAACTCATGTGCTTTGCGTCTTTCGTTGTGTGGGCACAAGTGCAATGAGAGCAACAATGGCCGACATCACAATGGGAGCACCAATAGGAAGAAATGGCGTTGTTGCCAAGCACACCACTGCCCCACCAATACCTGCGAGTTGAGCTCTACGTGTAGCTAAGAGCGGCGCGACCATGGCAACGAACGCGGCAGGAAACGCCACATCGAGACCATACTTTTGCGTGTCGAAACTGTTTCCCACGAGTGCACCAATGAGTGTTCCTACGTTCCAAAAGCCATAGATGCTTGCTGCTGTTACCCAAAACGCACGCTTCTTGCGTGCAGGTGAATTTTGCGCCAGCGTCATACCCGTTGTTTCATCGATGGTGAATTGCGCTGCTGCAACACGGTATTTCAAACTGCCCGGCAACCACGGCGCAACTGCAACTCCGTAAATGGCATTGCGTGAACCGAGCAATAGTGCACCAACAACTGCGCTGACGGCAGTTCCTCCGGCAGCAATAACGCTCACTGCAGAAAACTGCGATGCGCCCGTGAATACCAAGAGCGACATCGCCATTGCTTTTGGCACGCTTCCACCTGCGTTCACACACAACACGCCAAATGAAATGGCGAAGATGAACACAGCAAAACCCAAAGCCAAGGCAGGGCCCACTATGCCGTCGTAGTTCACACCTTCATGGGCGTGCTCGTGTTGAGCATCCATTTTTACTTTCCTTCGAAAGTGGCCTTACCTGGTCCGTTTTCAAGGAAGCTCTTCACACCGGTTTGGCTGTCTTTGCTATGAAATACATCTTCAAACGATTGCTTCTCTAATGAGAGCCCATCAGACAAGGTCATCGACAAACCTGCATCGACCGCATGCTTGATGAGTGCACCAGCAACAGTGGCACCAGCTGCAACTTGAGCAGCAAGTGCAAACGCGCGCACGTGGAGTTCTTCGGCAGGAACAATTTCATCGAGCAAACCAATGCGCAATGCTTCTTCCGACTGCACCTGACGGCCTGTAACCATAATTTCCTTGGCACGGCTCGGGCCAACAAGGCGCGGTAAGCGTTGTGTGCCACCACCACCAGGAATGATGCCCAAAAGAATTTCTGGCTGACCAAAGGTGGCCTTGGGTGCACCAATGCGATAGTCGCATGACAATGCAAGTTCGCACCCGCCACCAAGTGCAAAACCACTTACTGCAGCAATGGTGAATGCAGGAATTGCAGCAACCGCATTTAAGGCATCGTGGAAACCCTGGCCAATGCGGCGCGCTTCACTCGGCCCACCGAATTCAGAGATGTCTGCACCAGCAGCAAAGATGCGCTCGCCACCAGTGACCACAACAGCACCCGGGCGATTGTTGGTGAGGTCGTGGGCGATGTCGCGCAGTTCAGCTAACACGGCTTGCGATAGCGCATTGACCTTGGGGTTGTTGAGAGTAATAACGGCAACGCCATCGGCGCGGCGTTCGAGCAGGACAAGATTGTTTGAAGTCACCTTATGACGGTAGCCGTTAGGCCCCGACACCACGCAACATCTGGTCGGCTGCTGCCCAAGGGTCGGTGGTGCGACTCAGCACTTCGCCCTGCAATGTTTCCCATTCGTCGCCCACGCACAGTTCACGAGCCTTTTGCTCGAGGCGGCGGGCAACAATTTCACGCAGTTCCTCACGCAAACGAAAGGCCCTACGCTCACGCAATTGGCCCGATGCTTCGGCATAGGCACGATGTGCCAACACGGCATCCCACAACTCGGGAACACCGTCGCCTGTTGAGCCAACGGTGGGCACAATGGTGGGCACCCATGCGTCGTGCGACAAGTCGGACAGTTCGAGCATTTGTTCAATATCGCGACGCGTTTCGTCGACGCCTTTGCGATCGGCTTTGTTGATAACGAAAACGTCGGCAATTTCCATGAGGCCAGCTTTGTTGGCCTGCACAGAGTCGCCCCAGCCTGGGTTCAACACCACCACTGTGGTGTCGGCCTTGCCTGCAATTTCTACTTCTACCTGACCAACGCCCACTGTTTCTACAATCACCCAACTGCGACCCACAGCGTCGAGCAAACGAATTGCTTCTGGTGTTGCAAGCGACAAGCCACCGAGGTGACCACGTGTTGCCATGGAACGAATAAACACACCTGGGTCGGTTGCGTGGTCTTGCATGCGCACGCGGTCGCCCAAAATGGCTCCGCCTGTAAATGGCGATGACGGGTCGATAGCAATGACGGCTACTTCAAGATCTTGTTTGCGCAAATGACCAATGACTGCACTGGTGAGCGTGCTCTTGCCCGCACCTGGTGCGCCAGTGAAACCAACGGTGTATGAGTTGCCACTTTTGGGGTAACTCAAACGGCCCACTACACGAGCAGGATCGCCACCACGTTCAATGAGCGACAACAACCGTGCGAGTGATGCACGGTCACCGGCACATGCGGCAGTAAAAAGTTCCTGAGGGTCTGTACTGCGTAAGGCCATTACTCAACTGCAATCACTTCAGTCACGCCGTCAACACGGTCGCGCATGATGCGTTCAATTCCTGCTTTAAGTGTTTGTGTTGATGCGGGGCAGGTGCCACACGCACCCACCAAAGTGACCGACACAACGCCGGTCTCTTCATTCACTTCTCGCAAAACCATGTCGCCACCATCGGCTTGGAGAGCGGGTCTGATGACCTCGATGGTCTCTTCCACCTGTTGGCGCATGGAGCCGGGGGCACTCGTTGCAGTAGTCACGGTGCTATCTAATCAGGAACAGCCGCGAGTTGCCGATTTATACCGAGAAGTGGCAAGGTTGCGTGTCATGTTCAGCCTCTTTTGCGCCCTTCTCGCCCACCAAGGTGGCTGGGACGAGATTTTGTGGGTGCTGCTCCCCATCAGCGTCATGGTGTGGCTCTTACGGGTGGCCTCGCAGCGCGTGCGACAAGCGGGCAAGAAAACCTCAGAGTCGGGTGATGTTGGCGCCGAGGGCACAGAGTCGACCCACTAGGTCGTCGTAACCACGTTCAATATGGTGCACATCGGAAATGATGGTTTCACCTTCAGCAACAAGACCAGCCACCACCAAGGCGGCACCTGCGCGAATGTCGGGAGCACGCACGGGGGCTCCCGAGAGTTTTGCTTCACCGCGCACCACTGCGTGATGTCCGTCGGTGCGAATGTTCGCGCCTAGGCGCTGTAGTTCATCGACGTAACGGAAGCGACCGGGGTACAAGTTTTCGGTCACGATGCCCACTCCGTCGGCTACCGACAACATGGCAACAACAAGTGGCTTGTAGTCGGTAGCAATGCCCGGGTACGGAAGTGTGACCACGTCGATGCTCTTCAAGCGTTCTGGCCCAATGACCAAAATGCCATCGGTTTGCTCAACGAGAACAACGCCCATGTCGGTGAATCGTGTGAGCAGCATTTCCATATGACCCGCAATAGCGCCTTGTACTACTACTTCCCCACCAGTAATTGCTGCTGCTGCAATGTAAGTAGCTGCTTGCACGCGATCGGCAACAACCGTGTGGTGCACTGCACGCAATGCGTTGCGCTCAACGCCATGCACGATGAGTGTGGAACTGCCAATGCCTTCAATGTCGGCGCCCATTGCGACGAGCATGTTGCACAAGTCGCCAATTTCTGGTTCGCGTGCTGCGTTCTCAATAGAGGTTGAACCTTTGGCGAACACCGCAGCGGTGAGAAGGTTTTCTGTTGCGCCAACGCTGGGAAAATCGAGCGTGATGTTGGAGCCATGCAAAGTTTCTGCGCGGGCATAAATATCGCCGTGGCGCATTTCGAATTGCGCGCCGAGTTCTGTCAGACCACGCAAGTGCATGTCGATGGGGCGTGAGCCGAAGTCGTCTCCACCTGGGAGCGCAATACGCACTTCGCCGAACCTGCCCAAGAGTGGGCCGAGTACGTTGACACTTGCGCGAATGCGTTCCACGAGTTCATATGGGGCAAAGAGTTGCAAATTGCCGTTGTTTGTAATGTGCAACTCTTTGGTGTCGCGATGATGCTCAATAACGAGGCCAATTGACGACAAGAGTTCGCTCATGGTGACAACGTCTTCAATATCGGGCACGTTCGCCAACACAAAGTTGCCATCGGCCATCAGGCAGGCCGCCATGAGCTTGAGAACGGAGTTTTTGGCACCCGGAACCTCAACGTTTCCGCTTAAAGGGGTACCTGGAGTCACCTTGATACGCGCGCCAATTGAACTCACTCACTCAGTATGCTCCCGCCGTGGAACCCGTGCCGAACTTTTCCCACAAGTCACAGGCCCAGCAGTACTCATTTGAGCGCAAAATTGCCAGAAATAGCGCTGAATTCGCAAAAATCTCCGAGCCGTACAGTTCTGTGGTCGAAGAAACACGCACCGACAAGTTGGTCGACTCCTCGAGTGTCCACCACGTCTTTTTGCAAAAAACTGGCCCGTGCGTGGAATACAAACGGCACGTTGAAATACCTGTCGACACCAGTGCAGATGCCACAGAAGAAACACAATGGTCACTCGACATTCCGTGGTTCGGATGGATCTTTCGTCCGCTCATCTCGCGCCACATCAAACATCGTCATCATAAAAATCGTCACCCCTGGTGGGCACCTCCACAAACTTTTACCGCACATGAAACTTTGGTGCTCTCGCTTCTTGCAGCCGCTTCGATGGTGGCCGCATTCATCAACACACTCTTTACACAGACCGTTGCCTTTGCCGCCGATGAATTTGGCGTGTCAACAACGGGTCAAGGAGTTGCTGCAGCAATTGTTCGCTTAGGCATTGTGCTTGCTATTCCACTTGCCATATTGGGCGACCGCATTGGGCGGCAACGCGTTGTGATTGCCCTAGCATTCATTGCGCCTGTTCTCGCATCTCTCGGCGCACTCGCACCAAACTTTGCTGCACTTGTGGGAACACAAACCATTGCGCGTCCCGTTGGTCTTGCACTCGACGTTGCTGTTCTGGTGATTTTGATTGAAGAGATGCCCAAGCACGGGCGTGCCTACGGGTTAAGCGTGCTCGCACTTGCGAGTGGTTTCGGGGCAGGCTTTGCCGTTGCCGCACTTCCCATTGCAGATCTTGGCCCGACCGCCTGGCGATTTGTTTATGTGTTGGCACTCATCTGGCTTGCAGTGGCACTGAGTTTGCGTCGGCGGCTCACCGAGACACCTCGTTTTGTTGCTCATCGCCCAGAACCCAAGGGTTCTCGGCGCGACACGTCCCGAAAAACGGGTATTACCGCGCCGAGAACACTCTTGGTGGTGGGGGCGGTGGCGTTTCTCGTCAATATTTTCGTCGCCACAGCGTCAATATTTCAGAATCGCTACCTCAAAGATGTGCGCGACTACTCGGCCACCATGGTTGCGCTCTTTACGTTGTCTACTTCGACCCCAGCTGCACTTGGCCTCATCATTGGCGGCAAAATTGCCGACATCAATGGCCGTCGCCGCGTGGCTGCACTGTGCATTCCCCTGGGCGCAGTACTCGTTAGTTTGTCGTTTGTGTTGTCGTCGGTGGGCATGTGGGTGGTTGCTATTGCCGGCGGCATTGCGGGTGCCATTGCCTACCCCGCACTTGCCGTGTATCGCGGTGAACTCTTCCCCACCGGTAATCGCGCCACATCTTCATTTCTCATTACCGTTGCAGCACTGTTAGGCGGAAGCATTGGTCTTGTTGCAGGTGGCATGCTCGTCGACTCGGGCTGGTCGTACGGAACAGTGATGCTCAGTTTTGCTGCCATTTCACTGGTGGTATCTGTTTTGATTTTGGCTTTCTACCCCGAAACCGCAAACAAAGATCTAGAAGATTTAAACCCACAAGATGCGCATGCTCGTTTTGAGCGTTAACAACAACTAGCGCAGCGAGCGACACCACTCGCGAACAACCTCGGCAATTTCAACATCCTTTCCCTTGAGGTCATGTCGGCCTTTTTCAATGAAGTGCATCGACACATCGCTAGGAATTTTCTTCACGTGTTTTTTTAATTCCGCTGGTGAACCAAATGGGTCGTTGGTTCCATGCACAAACAACACGGGCACTGCAATGCGCGACAAGTGTGCAATGCGCAACTTCTCGGGGTGTGCCGGTGGGTGCAACGGGTACGAAATGAGCACAAGCCCACGCACTTTTAGTGGGTTACCAAAAAGTGGTGGCTCTCCTTTTTTTGCTAAGCCGGTATCGCCAGCAGCGGCCATAGAACACATCCGCCCGCCCATAGAACGCCCACCTATCACGAGCGACGACGTACGTACGCCGCTTGCTTTGGCAAATGCTTGAACCTCGTCACGTACACATTGCAACAACACTGGTGCACGATCGGGAGCTCGCTTGCCGGCTCGGCGATACGGAAAGTCGATACGGGCAACGGGTAAGGGCTGCATTGCTTCTTCAAGAGCAATAAGAGATGAGTGGCTTGCACTGCTCCCCGCACCGGGGAAAAGCACCAGACCTTTTGACACACTCAAGACTGTTGGCTCAAAATGCGCCGCGCTTCACTGAGATCAGCAATGGCTTTACTTGCATCGCGTTCACTTGCACCATGGTCGGGGTGCACGTTGCGCAACATTTCACGAAAACGCGAGATGACTTCTTTTTTGCTTGGCTTCAACGTGCCAGGTGGGAAGCTCAAAATTTCTAAAGCCCAAGCGCGTGGGTCAGAAATTGCCGAAATAGATGACGCGTTGCTACCTGCCAAGTATGCAATGAACGATGCTCCGAATGGACCGCGCCAGGTCATTGCTCGGCGCATCATTGGCCCCAGAGCGCGTCGTGTTTCTGCATCTAATCGCTCGAGAGCATAAATAGAACCCAACACTTGTTGTAAAGGTGAACCACCATCGGCAAAGGCGAACTCTGCTGAGTTTTCTACTGCAATGAGTTGATGCCGGCTCATGGCAAGACCATGGCGGTCGGATTGAAAACGATGGCGCAAGCGCGGCTGCACAATACGTTCACCGCGTTCTACTTGCAGGGTGAGGCGATGAATATCGGGGTGCATCTCCTCATCAATGTCGAACAAATGTCGTGCCACAACCGCGCCCAACAAAATGCCACCAAAACCAGGTGCGGGGTCGGCGGGCAACATCAAATGCCCTAACGACACACGCCGGGTAGGAGTGATTGGCCGCGAGTGCCAGATTTCTAATTCGGCGAGAATCATCGAGTGTTGACGCTACAAGCGACTCAGACGTGAGGACGTAACGTGACAAACAATCGTTGCGCAATTTCTTGTGCTGCTTGCTCGTCGGGGAAGTCGTTACCAGCAAGCGCATCGGCAAGTTGGTCGGCCATTTCTGATGCCTGACGCCACACGGGAACGGGCACACCAAAAGGAATACCCCCGCCTTCAATGTCGTCGAGCACGCGCACCAAAATACTCAGGCCATTTGCATCGAGTGGGTCACGTTGCAACCGTTCGGCCGCAAGAAACATTTGTGTGAGTGATTCACCAGAAATACTGGAGTCGCCCGCAGAGATGGTTCCAAAACCTGACTCTGGGTTGCGTGCAGAGTCGACAATGGTGACATCGCCCGCTTCTACTGCATCGAGCAGGTCGTCGACAGCGTCTTCGAGTTCGGTGAGAGTAACGAGCAATGCTCCTTCCCAGCGATACGGAATATCGGATGCCACCAAAAGTTCTGTGAGACGTGAACGCTCGCCCATCGACCACTCATCGAGTTCGTACTCGGTTATTTCTTCATCGGTTGCCTCGTTCAATTGCAAACGGCGCACATCGCGCTGCGAAGAATTTCCTTCTTGAGTTCCTACGCCTAATTCCTGTTCGAGTGCATCGAGCATTTCATCGGCGGCATCTTCGAGTTCGCTCGGAACAACCACTTCGTTGCCCACCCAAGCGTGAGGAATCTCTGCTTCGGCAAACATTTCAGCAACGGCGGCACGCTGGTCGATGCTCCAGCCGGACAGGTCGTAATGGACACTCTCGGCATCGGGGTCAAGTGGGTTCCATTCAGACATAACTGCACGTTACAACGTAAAGATGAACTCACCAATCAGTTCGTATTCGCGCAGTTGATTGTGGCGCAACCGAAAACCGTGTCCTTCGCCTTCCATAATGTGCAAGGCAACCTGTCCACCTGCTTTACGTAAGGCTTGGGCAAGAGCCACACTGTGATTCATTGGCACTGAAGTATCGAGATCGCCATGCAAGAGCAGCACTTTTACCTGTGCCAGTGTCTCTACTTTGCTGAGCGGTGAGCGTTCGCCATACAACGTTTCATTCTCTGGGGAATCGCCCACTAAAACCGCAATGGAATGTTGTTCGAAGTACCACGAATGTTGTGCAGAGTCGGCAAGGTCGACAACTGGGTACAACGCAATCACTCCTGCGCACATTTCTGGGGCCGTACCAGCAGCGTTCAATGCAGCAAAACCACCTGCAGAACCTCCCATCACAAAAGTGTTGTTGGGCTGTGCCCACCCATTGAGGTGCGCATGTTGCACTGCAGCAATGAGGTCGACGGTATCGAACTCGCCCCAATGACCATTGAGCGACTGTTGAAAGTGACGCCCATGACCCGAGGTGCCGCGATGGTCGACAATCATCACGCGTACGCCACGAC
>JANRCO010000084.1:0-48107 GCA_030726975.1 Ilumatobacteraceae bacterium
GCACATTGGCTGCCATGGCGTCGGCAAGAAGTGCCTCTGACAATGCAACTACACCCTGTTTCGCCGTCGTAAGAAGCAATGCTCGGAAACGCCAAAATGCCTGCCGTGGAGGCTGTGTTCACTACATGGCCAGGTTCACCAGAAGCGAGCATGCGCGGCACAAATGAATGCACGCCATAAATAGGGCCCCAGAGGTCGACACCTAGCACCCACTCCCACGATTCAATGGAAGCTTCCCATGTGAGGTCGCGATGCACCACGCCAGCGTTGTTGCACAAAATGTGCACTGCACCAAACTCTTCATATGAAAAATCGGCAAGAGCTTCCACTGCGTTGCGGTCGGACACATCGCAACGCATCGCTGCACACGGAATGCCTGCGTCATTCAATAAGTCGCTTGCTGCATCGAGAGCGCCTTGCTCAACATCGGCAATCACTATGTTCATACCCTCTGCGCCAAAGCGTTGGGCCATTGCTAGACCAATTCCCGATGCACCGCCGGTAATGACTGCGGTTTTTCCTTGCAAGTTTCCTAACACACCAGCCATGTGCGCTCCTTTTGAAGTAGTCCTCTGCGCAGAGCGTAGTTCTTTTCTGAACTCCGCCTGCCCACCCACTTCACTCACGCCACTATTGTCGTGCCATGAGCATTCTCGACACATTTCGCATGGACGGACAAGTAGCGGTAGTCACTGGCTCGGGCCAAGGTATTGGCCGGGGTATTGCTTGGGCACTTGCCGATGCTGGCTGCGATGTAGTTCTCAACTCGCGGCGCCAAAGTGATCTTGATGAAACAGCTGCAGGCGTTCGCGAACGTGGCCAGCGAGCCCTCACCGTTGCTGGTGACATTCGTGATTTTTCTGATCAGATTGCTGCCGCAACCATCAAAGAATTTGGTCGCCTCGATGTCTGGGTGAACAACGTTGGTGGTTCCGATGAAAAAACAACGCGAACACTCATTGATACGCCCGATGAAGTTTTTCGCAACCAACTTGAATTGAACCTCACTTCAGCATTCCAAGGCGCAAAAGCTGCAGCATCAAATATGCCCAATGGCGGAGTCATCATCAACATTGCTTCAGGTGCCGGTATGCGTGGTTCGCCAATGACTGGCCCTTATGCAGCATCTAAAGCAGGAATGATCAACCTCACCCTCACTCTTGCGCTCGAACTTGCCGAGCGCGATATTCGCGTAAATACCGTTTCTCCTGGCCCCATTGCAACTGAAGCATTTTTGGAAGTACTCGGTATCGCTGCCGACCTCGACGCCATCGCATCAACTATTCCACTGCGCCGTTTGGGAACTCCCGACGATATTGGTGCAGCAGTTTTGTATCTTGCATCGCCAGCATCGTCATGGGTAACAGGACAAAACATTCTTGTTGCCGGTGGCCGCACAGAACGCAGTTACCAATACGGCGGTCGAGAAAAAAAGAAATAGAACATGGCGCCTCTTCCACAACCATTCACCATTCCCTATAGCGCTGAAGCGGTAGCCGACCTACACCAACGGCTCGACAACACACGTTTTCCACTTGGAGTGGCAAATGAGCAATGGAAATACGGAATGGAACAAGAATGGTTTCGCTCGTTCTTGCGGTATTGGCGCCACGAATTTAGTTGGGAAAATCAAGTTGCGAAGATGAACGCACTCCCTAACTACCGCGTAGAAATCGATGGCATTCCCTTGCACTTTGTGCACATGAAAGGACGCGGGCCCGCACCACTTCCCATCATCACTACTCATGGGTGGCCGTGGAGTTACTGGGATTACCGTGATGTTGCACAACAACTTGCCGACCCTGAATCCTTTGGTCGTTCAGCGCTTGACTCATTTGATGTCGTTGTTCCCTCGCTGCCAGGGTTTGGTTACTCCTCACCACTTCCTGTGGGGCACCTCTCTACGCGCGATGTTGCACACCTATGGAACAAGCTCATGACCGAAGTTCTGGGTTACCCCACATACTGCGCGCACGGTGGTGACTGGGGCGCCATTGTGACCGCAGAACTCGCACATGCACATGCATCTTCACTGCATGGGGCGCACATCACCTTGCCGATGTTCTTTGGCCTCAACCGTGCCGATATCACTGCAGGTGATTACGACGATGAAGAAAAACATTATCCCGAGCTCATGAAAACACGTATGGCAACTGCAACCAGCCATTACACAGTGCAGGGAATTGAGCCCGAAACTCTTGCTTATGCAATGCACGACTCTCCTGCTGGCATGGCGGCATGGCTCATTGAACGTCGTCGCCTGTGGAGCGACTCAGCTGATGCTTCCGGACACCGCGATGTCGAGCGCGCATTCACTATGGAAGAACTTGCAACATTGGTGAGCATCTATTGGTTCACCGAAACATTTGGAAGCTCGTGCCGCATGTATTACGGGCGCACAAATGAACCATGGAAACCCGAGCACAACCGCACACCCATCATGGAAGCACCTACCGCCATGGCTGTGTTTCCTGGTGACCTCATTTTTCTTCCCCGTCGTGCTGCAGAACGCGTTGCCAATATTCAACGTTGGACTCGCATGCCAGCCGGCGGACATTTTGCTGCAGCAGAAGAACCTGAACTTGTTGCCAACGATGTTGCAGAGTTCTTCCGTACCTATCGGTAACTACAACATTTGTTTGGTTTTTTCCTGTTGAGAGAAATGCTATTTTTTCTCTATGACAATTGATGCAAACAACTACCCACTTCGCCCCGACGAAATCACTACCGCTTGGTTAGAGGCGGCACTGAAGTCGAGTAATTCGATGCCAGCAAGTGCAGGTATTTCGAGCATTGCGCGTCGCCCCATTGGTGTAGGCGTAGGAATGCTCGGTCTCATTGAAGTAGTCACACCCACTTATTCTGGTGATGCAGGAAATGCGCCAAAGTCTGTTGTAGTGAAATACCCCACAGAAGTAGAGGGCAACTTGGCTGTAGCCACCACGTTCAATGTGTATGAACGTGAAGTGCGTTTTTGTCAACTGCTCGGCCCGAAAGCTGGTTTGCGTCTGCCCAAGTTGTACTTCGCACACACCACATCGGCGTCGTCGTTCATCATGGTGATGGAAGACCTCTCGGGTTACGCCCTAGGCGACCAAGTGGAAGGTTGCAGCGTCAAGCAGGCAGAAATGTCGATTATTGAAATGGCAAAACTGCATGCTGCGTTTTGGGAAAAAGTCGATTCCGACGAGTTCCAATTTGTGCCATACCACTTCCCTACCGTTCACTCCGACGCCATGTGGCAAGGTGCCACCGCAGGCTGGGATGCAATGGTTGCCATTTTTGGCGATGTCATCAGCCCCGAATTGAAAAACAACAAAGACAAGTTCTTAGCAACAGTTCCCAAAATGCAAGAGTGGATTGTTTCGCACCCACACACGTTGGTGCATGGCGACTGGCGCATGGACAACCTCATGTTCGGTGTTGAACCCGACCACGCTCCGATGGCTGTACTCGACTGGCAAGGCACATTGCGCTCTAAGGGTGTGCAAGACCTTGCGTACTTACTCAGCCACAACATGGATGTCACCGAGCGCCGTGACAACGAGCGTGCTCTTGTTGCAATGTGGCATAGCGAACTACTGAAGAATGGTGTGCAGAATTACACCGCAGATCAGGCATGGGATGAGTACCGCCGCGCAGTGTTGTATCTGTGGGTCTACGCCACCGTCATCGCCGGAACACTCGACCCGTCGAACGAACGCGGCAAAGCGTTTATGACAGCAATGGTGACGCGTTCAAGTAGCGCCATTGGCGACCTCGACGGCATTGCACTCCTCGATACTTTTTAAAGTATCGAGGAGTATGAACTAGCGCTTATCGAAAGAAGTATCGAGGCGATAGTTCACAAATTTTGGTCCACCCACCCAACCGCACAGCTGCGGGTCGCATTCAAAAATTTCACCTGTGATCCACTTGCCGTCTGTGCGAAAAAGGCCCCATTTAGCGCCATCGCTGACCTTGATGTTGCCTTGTCCGTCTTGTTCGTAGAGCAATCCGGTGAGCGGGTGTGTGATGCCGAGCATTGTTATACCCCCAGGTATTCGTCGAGCATGACGTGGAACCAGCGCACTTTGGACTCTTGATAGTTGGCCAAAGTAACACCAGGCTTCACTGTGGTTTCCAGACCCATTTGCACGCGCTCCATGTTGAAGACGTCTTGGTCGAACACTTTTCCTAATGTGCTCAACTCCACCGCACTCGACCATGGCTCATCGAAATCGAGCATGTGCAGTTCAGCAGGTGCCGGACGCTCACCAACAAATGGCGACAAGAAGAAGCACTCCATGACCGATTGACGATGGTTGTCGCCAAGTGGACGGAAACGGTACACAATGCGGTTGTACGAACCCCACGGGTGGAAGTTGGGGAACAAGGTGTAGTCAATTGCATCGAGGTATTCAGCATCTGACCAGTCGTCAACCTTGTCGCCAACAATGGTGCGCCAGCGATCGCGAGCTGAAGATGCACCCACTTCGCGAGCAGTTTTGCCATCGGGAATTTCGACGGGCAATTCTTCATCGACACGCACGTCCATCATGGCGCGCATGATGTCGGCTTCATTCACCATGTGCTTAAGCAATGGGCTTGGTGTTCCACCTGGCGTAATAACACGGCTAAAGGTGTCCCAAATATCTACTTGGCTATTGGTGTCGCCAAGGTAGTTCATAATTTGCGGATGCGTTGCGTTGACGTGATACGCCTCGCTGAATGCTTCCTGTGCAATTTTCCAGTTGCAATTGAGTTTCTTGGCAACGTGTGCTTGCACGTAACGATTCTCAAGATCCCAACGCTCAAAGTGCTGCGGAAGATCGCCAATGAAACTTTCAAATGACTGTGCACGTGGGTCGGGGTTAATGAAAACAAAACCAGACCATGTACCCACTTTGACATCGGGCAAACCGAATTCACTTGGGGTGACATGCTCGAAGTCCCAACCTGCAGGAATGTCTTTGAGGTTGCCCTCGTTGGTCCATGCAAAACCGTGGAATGCACAACGAATTTCGCTGCACTTACCGTCGTACTGCTTGAGCTGACGGCCACGATGCAAACATGCATTGACGTACGACTTGATGGTTCCGTCACTTTGACGCATCACGATGTATGACTTGTTGCAAATTTCATAGACGATGTAGTCGCCTGGCTCAGGAATGTGCTCTTCGCGGCAAGCAAACTGCCACACTTTGCCCCACAGGCGTTCTTTTTCTAACTCATGCCATTCACGTGTAATGAATCGGTCGATAGAAACATCGGCAGAGCCAAGGTAACGAGGTGATTCGAGGCGAAGCACTTCGGGAACTGGATGGGTGTCGGTATCGAGTAATTCCTGGTATGTGATACCTGGAGACTTACGTAGGCCTGAGTCTGTTGCGGTCATGTCTTAACGATAGGCGTTATGCAGGAACGATGGCACGTCGGACGGGGCGATCCCACCCTGGCTGCCCAGTGGGTCTCGGGCTTGGCCAGAGACCAGGACCCATTTCCACCATTCCGTGATGCGTGCTGTAGTCACCTAACAGGTTCAAAAATGGCACCGCATCGAATGCCTCTGGACCACGAACCCCTGTGGCTTTCCAGCTTCCATTACACAGCAATTCCAGGGCAACCACGGGGCACACTGCTGTTTGCCACAACACCGCCTGCGAACCCCATTCCCGCATGGTGATCTCGTTATCGGCAACGTGGTACAGATATACCTCTCTTGGTGCGCCGTCGTAGGTACCGCGTACCCATGTGCCTGCACAGGTTTTGCCGTGCATGAGGTGGCCCAATTTTGCCGGGTTCGGCAATACCGATGCCAATACGTCGCGTGGCGAAACACTCACATCACCAACACGAATTTTTTCTGTGCTGTCGAGACCCAAATACGCAAACGTTTTCAACCAGTCGATGAATTCTGCGCCAAGACCATATTTGAAAGTCACGCGATTGCAGTCGACCTCACGTGGAACAAGAATTACTTCTTCGTGTTCAACGTTCACGCATTCAATCGGGCCAATGCCTGCTGGAAAGTGAAACACCTCGGGCTCGCTAAAGCAGTCGGTTGTATACAAACCACGAGTGGAGTCCCACACGATGGGTGGATTCAAACATTCTTCAATGGTGGTCCAAATAGAAAATGTTGGGGCGAAATCTAAACCGTCAATAGACAAGTTGGAACCATCGCGCACTCCAATTTCATCGATGGTATCAAATAAGTGATCGGCTGCGTAGCGCGCAAAAATATCGCTGAGTCCTGGCTCGACGCCCATTCCGACCAACGCCAAGATGCCACGCTCACGCCACTTCTCATCGGAAGCAATTTGATTTTCTCCCAGCGGAGTTCCCACTTCTTCATATGGGTTTGTGGGGTGCGGCGTACTCAAGTTCATCGCCATATCGATGTAACTGCAACCTGCGGTATAGGCCGCATTGAAAATAGGGTCGTTCAAACGTGGGTCGCAGGCGTTAATAACAATGTCGGCATTCACACGCTGAATGAGCGCAACAAGATCTGCTTCATTACGAGCATCAACCTGTTCGGCGACGAATCTTCCGGGGTCGTCAAGTTCAGCAATGGCCTCTTCTGCCCGAGCCTTTGTGATGTCGGCCAATACGAAAGACGTAAAGAACGACCTGGTCTCGGCGATAGAAGCCATCGAGGCCCCTACACCTCCTGCTCCCACTACGAGGATATTCATAAGTCACCATATGTAAGTCTCGATTGCCTTCAATATGACACTTACAGCACATTGAAGCGACACGCTGGTGCGCATCTGTTTCGTAGGACCAGCCTACCTCATGTCTTTAGTTGACGTTCAAGAGATCGACAACGAAAACAAGTGTTTCGCCACCTTTAATAACACCGCCAGCACCCTGATTGCCATAGCCCAAATGCGCTGGAATGGTGAGTGAACGACGGCCCCCTACTTTCATACCTGCAACACCTTGGTCCCAGCCCGCAATGACTTGGCCTGCACCGAGACGAAATTCGAATGCCTCATTGCGATCCCAGCTTGCATCGAATTGCTTGCCAGTGCTCCACGCAACGCCGACATAGTGCACCTCTACATTGGTGCCCTTGGTGGCTTCCTTGCCCGTTCCCACAGTGAGGTCTTCAATGACGAGGTCTGCAGGTGGGTTCGTTGATGGAATGGAAACTGATGGCTTAGAGGACATCTCTCCAACTTATCTACTTCATGTACCTGACGGCTACCGTTTCTCCCAAGTGCAGTAACTGCCCAATACAAAGGAACCAATATGGCCGGTCGTCTTGAAGGAAAAGTAGCAGTCATCACTGGTGGTGCAAGCGGTATTGGTGCTGGCACCGTGGAACGCTTCATTGCAGAAGGCGCCCGCTGTGTTATTGCCGACATTCAAGTAGATGCTGGAGCTGCATTCGCTCAAAAATTTGGCAACAAGGCAATTTTTGTGAAAACCGATGTGGCTAATGAAAATGAGGTTGAGGCAGTTGTCGCCGCTGCGGTGAAGCATTTCGGTCGTATCGATTGCATGTTCAACAACGCTGGCATTCTTGGAGCGGTCGGGCCCGTCACTGAAATTCCTGGCGATGCGTGGAGCCGTTCTATCGATGTACTTCTCAGCAGTGTGTTCTATGGAATTAAACACGCTGCAAAGGCAATGATTGCTAGTGGTAATGGTGGCAACATCATCAACACAACAAGTACTGCAGGTTTACGTGCAGGCTTAGGGCCGCATGTATACACCGCAGCTAAACACGGTGTGGTTGGTTTAACGCAAAGCACTTCAACCGAACTCGGACCACTTGGCATTCGCGTCAATGCCATTGCTCCCGGTGGAACCGTCAGCGGGCTCACTGCATGGCTTGTTACCGGCAGCTCCGACAACCTCACCGATGCCAACTCAAAAATTGGTGTTTCAAACCCCATGCGCCGCGCTGGGCAACCAGCCGACATAGCTAACGCAGCATTATTTCTTGCATCCGATGAGGCGAGTTATGTGAACGGACACGTTCTTGTTGTCGATGGCGCAGGCGAAGTCATCGGCGACCGCAACCATCGCTTTGTGCAACTTGGTTCACAAATTGTTCAAGAAACCGGCCGGATCGGCTTATAACAGTGACCTCTGCACATGAAGATTTCTATGACATTGTCAATGTTGCTATTGCATACACGTGGGCACTCGACACCAAAAACTTTGACGCACTGAACGACATTTTTGCGTCAGATGCAACAGGAATGTTGAACGGAGTTCACTGTGAATCGCGCGATGCAATTATTGCGCGCATTTCTGGTTCACTGCTACGACTCGATTTCACTCAACACCTAGTGGGTAATCATCAGGTGAACGCTACGGGTGATACGGCAACACATCGTTGCCAACTGCATGCCCAACATGTAAAAACCGGAACCGAGGGTGGAGACAACTTCATTATTGGCGGCTACTACGACGATGTTTTTGTGCGCACCTCCAACGGTTGGCGTATTCAACATCGCATCATGCAACCCACCTGGCGATCAGACAACGCCAATGTTGTGAAGAAGTAAAGACGTGCCAAACCAAAGCCTGACGGGTAAATCTGCCCTCGTTACTGGTGCAACCTCGGGGATAGGCGAAGCAACTGCATATGCATTGGCCGATGCCGGAGCTCAAGTACTTGTTGTAGGTCGCCGACGTGACCTTGGTGAACAGGTGGTGAGCAATATACAAAAGACCGGAGGCTCTGCATCTTTTTATGCAGCCGACATGCACTCTGTTCACGACATCAACTCGATGGTTGAAACTGCAGTTTCTCGTTTCGGTAAGCTCGACATTGCTTTTAACAACGCTGGCATTTTTGACCGAATGAACGACTTTCACACATACAGCGATGACTCATGGGACGACATGCTCGCTGTCAACCTCACCGGTGTTTTTCGCTGTATGCGCGCTGAAATTGCTGCAATGCTCACATCTGGTGGCGGGGTCATCATCAATAACGCATCAACAGTGAGCCACCGCGGAAGCCACCGTGCAGGCCCGGCCTACGTTGCTGCCAAACACGGGGTCTTGGGCCTCACAAAGCAAGCAGCAATTCAATACGTGCAGCACAACATTCGCGTCAATGCTGTGTCGCCTGGCCCCACCGAAACACCCGTTGCTGCACCTCTTGTTTCGCAAGGCCCCGCAGCCGTTGCAGCCGCCCTCTCGCAACTCAACCCAACGGGGAAATTCATTAGCCCCAGCGCAATCGCCCAAGCTGTTGTGTACCTTGCTTCCGACGCCGCTTCTATGGTGAATGGTTCTGAAATTGTGCTCGATGGAGGGCAACTCGCGCTCCTCTGACCATTTCCCTTCCCATGAATTCAGCGTACGATGTGGGTAGCAACTACTTGCCGAGGAGACACAATGGCTGAAGTGAAGGCAACACCAACAATTGTGCACGCAGCAGCGCCTGTTGAGCCACTCCCCATCACCCCGGAGCGCTACCTCTCACCTACATACATGCAGCGCGAAGCCGACAACTTGTGGCCTCGCATGTGGCTCTTTGCATGTTTAGAAAGAGACGTTGCAAACGTTGGCGACTTCTCTGTTTTCAACCTTGGTCGTGAGTCCATCATCATCTCGCGCACACAGGAAGGCAACATTGCCGCTTTCTACAACGCATGCCAACATCGCGGTGCAAAAGTAGCCACCGAAGATCGTGGTTGTGTCGCAAAATTTGTTTGCCCGTACCACGGCTGGTCGTATCGTCTCGATGGAAAACTTGTTGTTGTACCCGACAACAACCGCTTCTGTGGCGGAGTCGACCGCAACGAACGCTCCATGCAACAAGTTCAAGTCGACACCTTTGCCGGACTTGTTTGGATCTGCATGGACAACAACGCAGCACCACTGCGCGAGTACCTTGGCATGGTGGGCGACCGTATCGCACCGTTTCACATGGAAAACATGACTCTTGTTGGCGACCAAACAGTGCGACTCGACTGCAACTGGAAAGCTGTCTACGACAACTTTGGCGAACTGTACCACGTAGAGCACATACACCCGCAACACGCCATGTTGTTCGATTGCCCAACTGCGCAAGTTGAACTTTTTGAAAACGGCCACACGGGCGTGAACATCATTGGCCACACCGTGAACTCGCGCTTGCCTATTCCTGAAGAGCCAAACTTCTATCAAAAGGTTCAACTTGAAAAATACGGCGTTGACCCTGCGCTATACAACGGGCGCAACCTCGATATTCGTCTCGATATTCAAAAGATTCGCCGACAAAAAGGCCCAGAACTCGGCTTCGACTACAGCGAGCTCTCCGACGAGCGCTTGTCTGATATTGAGCAGTACAACTTGTTCCCCAACATGATGATTACTGCCCAACCCGAATCGGCGTTGGTGATGCGGGCCCGTCCACACCCCACCGACCCCAATAAATGCTTCTGGGATAAGTACACCTTCAAACTGGTGCCGAACCCTGAAGTTGCTGCTCGTGCAGGTGTTGAATTTCGCCCGTCGAACCCGAAAGATCTTTTGCCCATTCCACGCCCTACGCACGACGAGTTTGAACAAGACGACGTCATTGCTGGCCGCAAAACAATGGACATTACGGTCGACCAAGACGTGCATCTCATTCGTGACATTCAAGCGGGTATGCACTCACGCGGGTTCACAAGCCAAATCCTTAGTGAAGAAGAAGCACGTATTCAGCACTATCACGATTGGCTCGACTACTTCATGGGCGAACGGTCGTAATGACTACTGCACCAACATGGCTTGGCCCTATTCGCCAAACAGCCTTTGTTGTTCCCGATATTGAAAAAGCAGCTCGTGAGTGGGCCCACACGCAAGGTGTTGGCCCGTGGTTTTTATATCACGTTGAAGTAGAAAATACTTTGTATCGCGGTGAAAGGGTAACGATGCGCGCCCGTATGGGCCTTGCCCACACTGGTGGTCAGCAAATTGAACTCATCCAGCCCGATCTATCTTTGCCTTCCATTTACCGCGAGTTTCTTGAGGCAGGTGGCACTGGCGTGCACCACGTGTGTTACTGGGCAAACATCGAGCGCTCGCGTCAACATTTTGCTGATCTTGGCGCTGAGGTGGTTCAACACGGGACCACCGCAACAGGAAATGAATTTCTGTACCTCAGCGGCAGCTGCGGGCTCCCCTATTTGGAATTTGTCGACCCCAATGAGTCGATGGCTGCTTTCTTTGCGAAAATTGCCGAAGCAGCAGCACACTGGGATGGCGTAGAGGCCATCGCCGCTTATTAGTTTCAGCTCTTTACGACGCTGCTTTTTGCAAGATCTCGAGCACCTGCTGTGCACGCCCGGCATGAATGGTTTCTTCGCGACCGTTTAAACGCAAAAGCCGTTCTACTTCTTCATCGGGCTCATGATCGGCCCAGTTTTGGTATCCGGCATCGCCGTAGATTTCACCTTGCACAATTCCAGCAAAGAGGTCGGCGGTCACAACATCGGGAAGAGGAATAGACAACACTTCTTCTTCGGCCGCTGTTGCTTCCCATTCACTACCTAATTTTAGTGAAATGGCTCGAGCTAAACGTCGTGCATGGCCGCGCTCTTCAACAGCATTCTTACGAAGCAGTTCAGCAGCTTCTGGATTATTCACTCGCTCAGCGAGCAAGTTGTAAAAAACTTCACCACTCACTTCAAGTTGATACACCACTTTCATGGCAGCAATATCGAGATATTCTTTGCCTGCAAGTGATGCGCTAGCGGTGTAAAAGTTCACTTCTGTTGTCATTCCAACATCTTAGAGAAAAACATGTGCCCAGATACACAAAGACCCGGGTCTCTACAGAGATCCGGGCTCAGTGCTTGACCAATGCGCAGGGCACTAGTCGATATGGAAAGCGAACGTCAGAGTGGACGGACGTTGTGTGCTTCGACACCCTTTTGGCCTTGGCCAAGTTCGAAATCGACCTGCTGGCCGGTTACGAGTGAGCGACGGCCTGTGCCTTCGATGTTGGAGAAGTGCACGAATACATCGTCTCCGTCTTCACGGGAGATGAAACCAAATCCCTTTTCGTCATTAAAAAATTTCACGGTACCTGTTGGCATAACTTCTCTATTTCCTTATCGCTGTGATGTGGGCTACCTGCGGCACCCCACCTGTTGTAACGAGACAAGGGTATGAGCAGAAATCGCTTCTTGCTCCTTTTTCCTCACTTCTCAAGAAATATTCACAAAACTTTCAGCACTTCATTTTGCGACTCGTCGGGCGCTGAATTCCGTACCCCATAAGCATTTCACGTGGGCTGGCGTGCGCTCACTGTGGTCATGGTTTTGGTTGTTTCAAAAACCACTCGTGTAATTCTAAGAATCCTTCGTCGAGAGTCACCGCAGGTGACCATTTGAGGTCTTCCAGGGCAGGCCGCGGATCGAACCAGTGTGCGGTGCCCAGCTGTTCAGCCACAAACCTAGTGAGCGGTGGTTCACCTTTTCCTATACGTGGCCAAATGCGCTCTATGAGTGAACCCACGGCGAGTGCGACAGGCAAAGGCACTTTCTTTGGGTGAAAGGGAACGCCTGCTGCATCGCAAATTTTTTGCATCAACTCCCGCACCGTGCGCGGTTCACCATTCGCAATGACGTACGCCTTACCCGCACATGGTGCACCTACTTGCACAGCATCGACGGCAGCAACCAATGCACTCACTGCATTTGAGATGTACGTAGAATCGATGAGTGCATCGCCGCTCCCCACCATTGCTAACCGATTCGCTTCTGCGCGTTGCACGATGCGACCAACAAGTTGTGTATCGCCAGGACCCCACACCAAGTGCGGACGAATAGCTACGACGGCACATGAATTGTTGTTCGCATTTAGAGCTTCAATTTCTGCAATTGCTTTGCTCTCGGCATAAAAAGCGCGCTTGTGCCCGGTGACTGCAGGAGTTGCAACTGCGCCGACAAGCGAATGCCCTACATGTGCAACAGAGGGAGTAGACACATGCACGATGCGAGTAACACCAAGGTTGCGAGCCGCCGACAAAATACTTTGTGTGCCAACAACATTGGTGTTGTAAAACTCGTTCCAAGTTCCCAAAATGCCAACACGCGCTGCTCCATGCACCACCACATCGCAACCAGTCATTGCTTTTGTTACCGCGTCGAGGCGAGAGATATCGCCTAACTCTTGATGCACACGCACTTCCGATGGAAAATGTGCTGCGCGACGCTGCATGCACACCACTTCATCGCCTCTAGCTACTAATGCGATGGCAACTTCCCGCATGAACAAGCTGCCGGCACCAGTTACTAAAACTTTCACTTTCTCGCACCCGACAAGAGAAGACTCATTTTCTTTGCCAATGCCGTGCGATCGATTTTTGCATTGTGGCGAATATCGACGGGCAACTCTTTCACAACCCACACTGCAGCAACTTTTTGAGGAGCAACAGCTAAACGCACTTTCGCCGTGAGTGCGGGGCTGGCTTCACCCTCATTGCCGTTGGTGGTTTCCACCACCACAACAACTTGCGCAACACCATGTGGCCCGACACCCACCACTGCTGCTCGCAGAACTTCAGACACTTCTTCTGCCGCAATTTCCAGTGGCACAGGAGTAATAGCGCCCTCCACTGCATGAATCACATGCACGACGCGTCCTTCTACCCATATATTGCCCGCGGTATCGAGATGCCCCACATCTCCGGTGCGGTGCCACGTGCGCGCTGCACCTAGGCGGGCCGGACGAGCAGCTAATTGTGTGTGCCACAAACGGTCATATCCATCTGACATCCAAGGTGCCGAAGCCAGAATCTCACCGGTAACACCGGCAGGAAGTGGCGCGACTTCGTGGCCGGCGCCAGGTGTTGCAACAACAACATCGCAACCATTGACAGCTCTGCCCACGCAGACTCCGCCGCTTCCGTGTTGGTCTGAACCAATGTCTTCACGTACTGCCAATGAGATATCGGCAAGCGGGAGAAGTTCCGTCATGCCATATGGCGTGTGCAGTTCTGCCTGCGGGCATACAGCTTTCATTGCTCGCAGTGTTTCTATGGGCACTGGCGCTCCGGCAGACATCACGAGTCGTACCTTGCTCAGTGCATTTGTGTTGACCGCAGGTGCGGTGGCCAGCACATTGGCAAGTGCTGCTGGAGAAGCAAACACCATGGTGGCTTGAATACTTTCGCATGCTTCGTTTAATGCTTGGGCAGTAAGTGTGCGTGGAGCTGTGACATCCATATTGGCAAGACCAGTGCAAATACCAAGCGCTGGCCCATATAAAGCGAACGGCGCGAACGCGGCGACAAAGCGGTCGGTTTGTGTAATGCCATACAATTCTTGCAATGCATCGCGCTGTGCACATAGTTGTTGATGCGTGTAGCGCACACCTTTTGCGGGGCCAGTTGCTCCCGAAGTGAACAGCAGGGCTGCAAGATCTTGTGGCTGTGGTTGGGGTGTATACAACTCAGCAAGAGATTCCAGTTTTTTCGCACCTTGCAATTCGCCAAGCGCAATGAACGTTGAATGAGGAGCGCACCTCAGTGCACGTGCAGCCAGCAACGCTTTTTGCGGCCCCACCACATGTTGCACACGAGCTGAACGAACTGCATTTCCTAACCCACGCAGACCCAAACCACGATCGGCAATGACGGTAATTGCACCAATTCTCCAGGCCGCGTACACCACTGCAATGAGGTCGACGCTTGGTGGAACAAGCACAGCAATGCGGTGGCCACGCTGTACTCCTTGGCGATGCAATTCCTGGGCATATGTTGCAACCCGAGCAGAAAATTCGCCAAACGTGACGCCCTCTTGAGCAGTTGCGTCGTGCACTGCAAGCTCATGTGCGCGATCGGCTTGTTCTAACCGACCCCACAGTGGTTCAGGTTCCCCCAGCGAGAGCGCGGGTAACTTCTGCATCGATGTGTCTTGCATTGCATCTTCCACAAATGGAGCGATTGATGTTTCCAATACCGCTAAATGGCCAGCTTGGGCCACGCGGTGGAGTGCAACATTGCGGAATCTATGCAATAGATCATCGGCAAAATCGTCGTTAAAGACAGGATCTTTGGCTCCCCAAACAAGCCGCACGGGAATATTGAGTTGCGGCAATTGCTCGGCAATTCTGCCGAGCACGCTGTGATTGTGGTGCTGCGCGTTGAACGGAACTTCCGCAACGAAACCAGCTACACCCTGTCGTGCATGTGCATTTTTATACGGCGCACCAAGCGCCTTACGTTGTACCTTGCTCAGCGAATGTCCGGGAAGAAGCGGAGTTCCTTTGACAAAAAGTGGCGTACGTTGCGTAATGAATTGATGGAGGCCACTTGCAGCAGAAATTTTAATGAGTAACGGCGCACGACGCTCTTTGGGAATGGCAATTCCGGTATTCGACAGCACCAACCCGGCCACGCTATTGGGATGCGCAACTGCGTAACCCATGGCCAGCGCACCTCCCCAATCTTGGGCCACTATCCAAACAGGTTCTGAAATGTTGAGTGCGCGTAAAAGGTCTTCAATGTCTTTCACTCGTGTTTCATAAGTGCGAGGACCCGTATTTTGCGAATACCCCATGGCCAAATGGTCGGGAGCAATGAGGCGAACGTCGCTCTTGAGTTCATGAAACAAACGCGACCACAGAAACGACCAAGTGGGGTTGCCGTGCAAACACAAAACGACTGGGGCATTGTCGCTAGTGCCAGGGCGCTGCAAAACATGCCACGAATACGTTGCTCCGTCGTGACTCGGAACCTCTACAACACTCGACCACTCGGGTGGCACGCCAAACTCTTCAAGCTCACGCCGAGATGGTGGCATGCATTTCTCCAAGGTGCTACCAAAGAATTTCAGTGAGGCTGGTGTTCAGACCCGAGCCAATGCCCATACACAACACGCGCTGGCCAGGCTGAATATCGTCTTGCACTTTTGCCAAGGTAATGGGAATAGCTGCCGGGCCAACATTTCCGTATTGCGGAAAGGTCAGCGGCACTTTTGCTGGGTTAATGCCAAGACGGTCGCACAACATTGTGGTGTGCACTTTGCTCACCTGATGCACGATGTACCAATCGAGTCCTAGCGACCAATTGAAATCGTCGGCAGCGTCGGCCCAAGCATCGGCAGCAAGGTCGAGACCTGCAACGAGCAATCCGTGGGTATCGGTGGTCATGCGGTCGAGGCTTCCTACGCATAAAGAATTGTGTTGAGTAGCAGCGCGAGTTACTCCACCAACAAACTTATGTACTTCTTGGTGCCTGTCGCTACGCGCCATCACCATTGCTGCAGCACCCGAACCAAGTGTGAGCGAAGCAAACTCTGCAAAAACATCACCCGCTGTTGACTCTGGACTACGCAACCGATTGAGAGTGGCCTCTTGGGTATAGCGGCTACCTTCGCCGTCGACAATTAAAGCATATTTCACCGTTCCCGCGTCGAGCATGGTGCCGGCAACGTGCATTGCGTTTACAAACCCTAGGCAAGCATTACCAATATCGAAATTCAAACAAGCTGATGACAAACCCAGTTGGTGGTGTACCGAACATGCAATGGATGGCTCAAGATGCTCTTTGCATACAGAAGTAGAAATGAGCACACCAATTTCACTCGGGTCAATACCGGCTCGCTCAATAGCTGCATTCCCCGCCATGGCAGCAGCATCGGCAAAAGAAATATCGGTATTCCACCAACGACGTTCTTCGATTCCGGCTAAACCAGCAAGTAGTCCGGCTCGGAGCCCATTGCGTTGATACGTGTCGGCAAGTTGCTCGTCAATCCACTCGGAGGTCACAACATGGGGGGCTTCAACGGCCGCAATGCTCAGCACTCCACTGTGTTGGTGTCGGAACACCGAATTTCCGCTCATTTCCAGCCTTCCGCTTTCGTAAACGACAGGCTAGTGAAAGTTTCCCAATAAGCCTTGACCACGCGGCCAACAAATTGCCCTAAACATGTGAAATGGTGAAATACAAAGCCTTTAAATACGCCCCAAACTCAAACCCAATGGGGTGATCAACGGGGTGCTCGGTACGACGGATTTCATCGAGATACACCCCGCTCGCACGGGCAGCCGCATCGGCAACGTCGATGAGTTGATCTATATCGATACGACTCGAGCATGATGCCTGCACCAGCGTGCCCCCGTTGGCAGTGAGGGCCATCCCCAATTTTGCGAGTCGCTCATATGAACCAAGTGCTCGATGTACAGATTCTTGATTTTGCGCAAATGATGGTGGGTCCAAAATCACGATGTCGAAGGTGCGTCCTTCGTCAACCATTTCTTCCAACATGGCAAATGCATCACCCCGTATGTCGGTGACCGCGCACCGCCCGATCGCAGGAATCTGCGTGTTGTGTAGCAAATTACGATGCGCAGTTGCTAACGCAGGCCCACTGACATCGACCATATGCACCGTTGCAGCACCACCAGCAGCGGCCGACACCGTGAACCCACCGGTGCTTGAAAAAACATCAAGCACGCTGCATCGCGCATTGCCGCCTTGCACTTGTTCTTCCACCATTTTGCGCACAATGGCACGGTTGTCACGTTGATCTAAAAAATGTCCTGTTTTGTGCCCCTGCACCACATCGGCTTCAAAGTGCAACCCGTTTTCCACAAACATAATGGGGGCTTCAGGAGCACTGCCATCAATTGTTGCTCCGTCTTCTAAACCAAAAGTATTTCCTGCGCGCACGGTGCGAGAAAACCGCAAGACAATGCGTTCAGGTGCAGAGACAGCAACAATTCCTTCTACGACACTGGCCAGGTGTGCAAACCAAGCTGAGCTGTACAGCTTCACCACCACCGTGTTGCTGTACTGATCGACAATGAGCCCTGGAAGCCCATCGTTTTCGCCATGCACCCAACGGAAACCCGTCGTAGTGCCGTCTTCTAAGAGTCCATTGCGAAATTCTCGACATGCTTGCAATCGATCTTTCCACCAAACAGCATCAATCGTTCTGGGCTTGCCACTGTGCAGCATTTTTACTCTGATCGGAGAATGTGGGTCCCAGAGTCCAATGCCCGCAAAACGTCGCTCGTCATCAAACACAACGGCAAGGTCGCCACATTCACCATGTGGTTTATGTGAAATCACCGCTTGGTCATACAGCCAAGGGCTGCCTTGCCGCACGGCACGCAAACCGGCTTTGGTGACGTGCACTGCAATGCGATGCACAGAAGGCTGTGGAAGATCTTTGAGTAAATTCACGAAGTGTGTCTAAACGTTTGCGTTTCCAAAATTGCGTAGTCCTGCACCTCGGAATACAACGTTGCAAAACGCCAACCAGTTGCTGTGCGCACAAAAGTGTCGCGATAAAAACCCAAAATGCGATATCTCTTTTCTTCTGGCGATGTGTACATCATGGTAAAGCTCCACGTTGCATTTGCAGTATCTCCAGTGACCGTAATGACTTCATTGGTCACCATATGAGTGGAGTACTTCATTCTTTTGCTGTCGCGCACACTGCGGAAGAATGCGCGAATGGCGTCGTGCCCACGGTGTTCGCCCGACATTGAGGTAGCCCACACTCCCGAGGGAATAAAAAGAGCAGCAACAGTGTCGCCATTGTGATCGTCATCGCAACCTGCGCAGTATGCAGCTTTCAGAAAGCTAATTTCCTGAGCATCTTCGATTTTCTGAATACGTTGCAGAATCTGCGAATTGCGATTTCGAAATTTCATAAAGAACGGCATTAACTAGCGAGGCCAGCTGCAATTGCCTTATTAGTTTGAGCCCGGAACTTCTCAACATCAAAACCAACAATTAGCTTGCCGGGGGTCTCGATAATGACACGATGCGGCGAATCGAGGAATTTGGCAAATGCTTGTCGATATTCGTCTTTCGGGTTTGCTGCCGCACCAGAGAGTGCCCCGTAGAACCATGTCTTTAATTCAGTGAAACCTTTATCGCCATTTTGATGCACGATGGAATCACCCTTGTAACTTGCTGTTTTGCCATCGCGGTTAATAACAATTCCCGACTGCGGGCGCTTGCGCAAGGCGGGCACTCGTTTGCGACGTTCTGCACAGGTGGTCCAAAAGGTGCCGTCTTTATAAATATAAGCAACAACCACGCCCACGGGGTGCCCGTCTTTGGTGGTCCAGTTGAAAATGCATTCTCCGCCAGGGCCCACCAGTGCCAGCAATTCGGCATCGTTCAATTGCATTCCGGCTAGGTCTTCATAGTCAAAATCTGACACTTTTCCCCCTTGTATTTAGTGGTTTCAACAACACAATAAACGAAAAGAGCCGGCCCAAGGGCCGACTCTTTTCTTACTTGGTGGCGGGGGCAGGATTTGAACCTGCGACCTTCGGGTTATGAGCCCGACGAGCTACCGGACTGCTCCACCCCGCGTCGTAGGGGGCAAGTCTACCGTCGCTCGTTGGCGTTCGCACTCTGCGCGTACATAACACGTCGTGGCATGGTCATTCACCAGCCCCATTGACTGCATAAAGGCATACATGGTGGTGGGTCCAACAAATTTCCAGCCCCTTTTTTTCAGGTCTTTCGATAAAGCAAGCGACTGTGGGCTTTGTGCAACAACCTCGCCCGAGTGAGGCATGTCAGGGTCGGCGGGAGGTTCTGCATATTGCCACACGACATCTCGCAGAGTTTCCCCAGCGCCTCTCATCTCTAAATAACGCTGCGCGTTGTGAATGGTGGCCTCTATTTTTCCGCGATGGCGAATGATGCCTGGGTCGAGCACAAGTGCCTCAACTTCTTGCTTTCCAAATTGGGCAACTTCATCTGGGTTGAAATGACAAAACAGTTCGCGAAATTTCTCACGCTTGCGCAAAATAGTGATCCAAGATAATCCGCTTTGAAAACCTTCGAGACAGACTTTTTCGAATAACTGCAGGTCGTCAACAACGGGCCTGGCCCACTCGGTGTCGTGGTAGTTCATGTATATCTCGCTACTCAGACACCAGCTACAACGGTCTACTTCGGCTGCTTTCACCACATCTCAGTCTTAGCACTGTGTACGCTAGAGACGTATGGCAAAGGCTCCAAACTTTAAGAAGTTTCGCAAAATTGTTGGTAACGATATTGACGCTTTGCGTACCGAGATGCTCGCTATGCGCACCGAGCTAGAAAATGCTCAACAACAAATTCGTGAAGTATCACTCACTCAAAATGCTGCTGCTAGCGCACTGACAGCGATCGATAGCCGCGTCGTTCAACTAGGCCGCGAACTCACCAATCAACTGCACGAACTGAGCAATGACTTAGAAAAACTTGAACAGCACAGCGATGCAGCATCTGCAGAAACCATTGCTCAACTACAAGCCACACAAATCAGGCTGGCGACAGAACAAGCACGATATGAAATCACCTTCCGCCAAGACCTTGCAGAAATTGCCGACCAACTCCGTCGCCCGCGCTGACAGTGGTTTAAGAATTACTTCACTGCTTCAAGTGCCTTGCGAACCAGTTCGCGCGCAGCAGCTTGCTTGGCTTGGTAGGTTGCAAAATCTGGTGGTGACAACGCAAGAGCAGCATCTGCTTCGCTGAACAAAGTATCGGCAGTGGCCAACAATTCAGATGGGCTTTGTGGAACGCCTGCAACAACAGTTGTTGGAGTAGTTGCAGGAGAACCTGGCACCGTTGTTGGTGTGGTTCCTGGCAACGTTGGAGTTGTTGTATCGGGATTGGTGGTTGCATCTGCACCACCCACACGGTCACCTAAATCGAGCGAAAAGCCCGGGAAGAGTTTTGTCATTGCCCCACTCACGGTGTCGGCGATCACCGACCGTGAATCGTATGAAGCAAGAATTTTGCGCACAAACACTTGCTTTGCGGTCGCATCATCGGGGCGAACATACAACGGGCGTACATAAACAAGGCTCTTGGAAACAGGAATGATTTGCAGGTCGCCAAACACCACGCGAGATCCACGTTGGTCGAGGGGCGTGATGATTTGTGAAATTGCAGGTTCACTGTCGAACTGGGCAGCAACTGTTGCGGGGCCAGGTGGAAGCGGATCGTTGAACTCATACAGAGTCATTTGCCCGTAGGTTGCCGGGTCGCTAGAAACCACCATCATTGAACGCAGTTCTTTTCGCGAGTCATCGGAAGAGAAGGGAACAAAGGGTCGCAGCATGGAAAATACACCAGTATCTGACTTACTGTTGGGTGCGTGGAAAAGGGTGTAGTACGGCTCGAATCGCGCAACATTTGCATCTTGCACAGTGACCGCGTCACCTGTTCCCGTAGCTGTTGCAGTACCACCAAGAATTGCTGCAGCTTGTTCTGGCTCAAGTGGAGGTGCTTGGGCAACGCTCCATGCGCCGTCACGGTTGAAGAAAAGTGTTGGGTCGTCGAAGTGATACTTCGCATATGTATTGGTTTGTACGCGGAAGAGATCTTCGGGGTAACGGAAATGCGATGTGAGCGACGCTGGGGCTTTCTTCACATCAGTGAAAAGTTTGGGGAACGCTTTGCTCCACGCCCGAGCGATGGGGTCTGTTGTGTCAACAACATAGAACGTCACATTTCCCGTGTATGCATCGACAACTGCTTTCACACTGTTGCGCGCATAGTTAAAGCTGTGGTTCAAGCCGCCACCAGGGGTGAGCTGATCGGTATTGGCTGGTTGCGCGTACGGGTAGCGGCTTGTTGAAGTAAATGCATCAATTACCCAGCTCACCTTGCCGTTTTGGACCACGGGGTATGGGTCGGCATCGAAGGTGAGAAACGGTGCAAGTTTCTGCACACGGGCGCGCACATTGCGCACGAGCAAAATTTGCGATTCGTCGTTAATGAGATCTGAACCAAAGAGGTTGTACTCGCCGAAGTTCACTGCCATCGCAACACGACGCAGAGTAGAACTTAGAGAGATTCCCTTTGATCCCGAGTACGGCGATGCCTTCAGTGTGGGGCAAGGCTGCTCTTCTTTCGATGTATTGGTCAGTGCGTAGTCGAGCGAAATGTCGCCAAAGTACAACTGTGGTTGCTTCACACCAATATCGATATATGAAGGTCGCCCATCTGCCGTGATCGCACTCGCCGGCGCAGCAACGATGCCACAACCATGCGTATACAAGAGGTGGCGTGACACCCATGTGGCATTAGGAATACCTGCCGAGTTCAGTTCGCGCGTCGCCAACATCACCTGTTGCATACGGCCGTCGACTTTGTACCTGTCAACATCGAGGTCGCGAATTGCGTAAAACGACGTGAGGCCTTGGTCGAGTGCAAATCGATCACGCATTTCACCTGGGTCAAGTTGACGCACGTCGCGCAACGGACCAGCATCGGCTGCTACGTCTTTAGCGGCGATTGGTGAAATGCTAAAACTTTCAGTAGCAACTTTCGTTAAAGCTAAGGCAGCTTTCGTTGCGTCGAGGTTTCGTTCAATGTAAGGAAGCTCGCGGGAGCTCACGTTTGGCTGCACAACAAAGCGTTGGATCACTGCTGGGTAAACAGTGCCAGCTACTACTGCAACGACAGCCCAGAGGCCAACAGCAAGAACAGGTAAACGCCAACCGCGTTGACGAACATTCCACAAGAGCAACGCAGCAACGGCAACGGAAACGAGGATCATTAAGTTAAGCGCCGGGAGCTGAGCTTTGACATCGGTGTACGTTGCACCATTCACCACACCACGTGTGGAACGTGTGAGATCGAAACGCGAGAGCCAGTAGTTCGCTGCACGTACCAAGGCCAAGCAGGCGAGCAATACCGACAGATGAACTTTCGCCTGAGGAGTCACTCGCTCATCTGTTCCTTGCAAGCGGATAGAGCCATTGATGTAATGCAGAAAAGCAATGACAATTGAAATAAGAACAAGTGCCCCGAATGCCCAGGCGACTAAGAATTCAAAGAAGGGAAGTTGAAATACATAGAACCCAATGTCTTTGTTAAAAAGTGGGTCGACAACACCGAAGCTTTGGTTATTGCGGAACATCAACCACTGCTCCCATTGCGCAGCGGCAGGCAAACCGATGAGAATGCCCAGCACTACTGCCAAGAGCGTGCGCACAAGCTTGCTGCGCTTCTTCAGAGCTGCGCGCAGCGGGACGAGTGTTCGTTGCTCATCGGAATCGGGAACAATGGCAGGAGCAAGGCGATCGGCAACTGCCATGTTGAGCCACAAAAGAATGGCAAAAACCAAGCTAAAGATACCAATGAGAAGACCCTTGGCTCCGAGTATTCCCCACAGCACATCGGTGCGACCAATGGCTTGGTGCCAGAGCACATTGACGTAGAAAGACGACAGACTTTTTGCCGACAATATGAGTACGACAACAATGGCAATTGCCACCGCTATAACAATGCGACCGCGGTTTGGTTTTCCGATTTTGATACGTGGTAATCGGGGAATTCCAAAGGGCGATGTGGACGAGTTATCTGAGGTGTTGCTCACCTCATGGAGACTACTGCTGCACTGGTGCGAGTAGGCAACGGCAGCCAGCATGAGCTAGCGGATGAAGATTTCCTGTCGGAAATTCCTTGCCGAGTGCAATAGAACCTGCAAGCGAATTGTCTTCTGCGTCTGGGCATTCTGGGCCATTCGGATCGACCATCCAACACACTTGTGTACCTGGTTTTACCCCTGCAAAAAAGCCGCGACTGTAAGACAAACACGCAATGTCATCGACTTGTTCATCAATGTGTTGACTCTTCCACTGCCGATATACCCCACGTAATGCTTTGGCCATTGCAACGCGATCTGTGCCGTTTTGTTCAATCGCTTTTGCCAAACGATCACGCAACGGTTTTACCAATTGAACACCGATTAATACATCGACTGCGGTAATGACATCGGTGGCTTTTGCACTCTTTGCTGCACCTTTGGCCGCAGCCATGATGTCTTCAGAAATTGCATCGCCATAGCGCTTTGCATGCACTTCTTGTTCACCTACCATTGCATCGAGCGTGAGTGCATTCTTCTTGCCGCGCAAGTATTCAAGTACTTCATTTTCTTCATCGGCAAGCACACGCTTCAACTTGCGCGACATTGCTACCACAACTGGGGCAAGAACTTCATCACGTTTTGCAAAAGCACCAGCGTCGTGCATGGGCTGTACTGGCACAACTGCGGTTCCAGTTTCTTCTACCACTTTTACTTTTTTTGTTGATTTACGTGGCTCAACAACTTTTCCACCAGATACAGCGTTGCTCGCCGCTTTGTCGACAGTTGCTTCACGCAAACGCGCAAACAAGTTCTCTACTGCCTGCGCATTGACATCACTCTTTGGTGCAACAGTATTGTCAACACTTGGATGTTCTGGGTTGACTCCACCTGAAGTTTCCGGCCTTGGTCGTTCTTTGGAAAAAAGATTCACCACGTTCGACTTTTCATCTTCCACAACCGCGATGGTTTCTACCACTTCAACAACTGGGGTCTCTTCAACAACCGCCACATCAACAATCTCTTCAACGACTTCTTCAACAACCGCTTGTGTTGGTTCAGGCTCAATTTCCTCTAATTTTGTGTGGTCGAAAAGCTCAATGACTTCAGGTTCTTCTGCTTCTACTTCCGCATCAGCGAATGCTTCCACTACTCGTTCCAACACAATGGTCGGAACGGGCCCTGTAGTTGGGGCCAAGTTGATGTATTCACGTGGGAGGTCGTGGTCGACCGACACCAGACCCGTCATCACATCGTCTGTCGCTAAACGGGCGCGTTCAAATGCATTCAATAACCGATCACGATTATGAATGAGTTGTTCAATTTGTTCACGAGCAAGTTCACGACGACGCGCAAGCTCGGTAAGAACCTTTTCGCGGTATTCGCGAGCTTCATTCACCATGTCGCGACCTTGCTGCTTGGCAAGTTCGATTTCCGCTTCCGCATCGGCAGCTGCGTCTTCGCGCCTGCGAACCGCTTCTAATTCGGCTTCTTCGCGCAAACGTGTTGCGTCGGAACTCGCTTCTTTCACCAAACGAGTAGCGGCTTCTTCGGCACGCAAGCGAATTTGGCTGCTCGCTTCACGCGCGGTGCCCAGTACTCGGGCGGCTTCTTCACCTAAAAGCGCGGTGACCACTTCTTCGTCGAGCATTCCTGGGGCAGACATCCCCCGTGTTTGCATTGCTTTGAGTTCGCTCTCGAGGAAGCGCTCGCGCTCTTGGAGGCGGGCCATCTCGGCTGAAACCATCCGCAAAAAGTCACGAACTTCGGTCTGATCGAATCCACGACGGCTGACATTGAAAGAAGCCGCGCTCACCGCTGCGGGCGAGGAAGGGTCGGGACGTGAGAAAGAGATCGCCATTTCAAAGACAATACGCTGTATCACCCCTCTTCTTGTGGCATTGCCCGTGCCACACAAGGCGCAGCCTTACTGTTTCAGCCCCCCGCCGTATTTTTGCAACGCCTTGAGCGCCTCGTCGAGGTTCTTCACGGGAATCACCGCAAACGACTTCCCCGCTACCACTTTTGCATCGGCAATTTCTTCCTCAGTCTGCGCAGCAGGTACCAAAAACACCTTTGCCCCCGAGGCTTTCACCGCAACTGCCTTTTGATGCAACGCTCCAATGGCTCCAACATTGCCGTCTTCGTCAATGGTTCCCGTTGTTGCCACTTTGACATTCCCCGCCAATGCGCCAGGAGTGAGTTCATCGAGTAACGACAACGTAAATGCAAGACCAGCCGATGGCCCACCTATGGAGTCGGTGTTGATATCGACTTCAAAGGGAACTTCAACGGTGCGTGTATCGGCCGGCACAAAGCCAATAATGGCTCTACTGGGGTCGCCAGGGCTCGGAATGAGCCGCACTTTGACGTCGCGGCGCGATTTATTGGCGTCGCTGTTCAAGTCGTGAATGGTGAGTGTGACCACCGAGTTCAGTTGTGCGCCTTTCATCTCTTCAAGCAAAACATCGAGGGTGGGCGTTGGTTTTGCGTTGACTGCATCGATGACGTTGCCTGGTTCTAACACCTTGCATGCGGAGTCGGCGGTGGGTGCTTCATTACAAATGACTTGTTCCAAAATGATCGCGCCGTACTTGAACGACACCTCATAACCCAAGCGCTTCAGTGCAACATATTCAGCAATTTGCTTCGCGCCAATCATTGCTTGGAAGCCCAAACGACGTTGTGCAGTGGGGTTCACATTTCCAAAGCGTTGCTTTTTCGTTTGCACGTTGATGTCGGCATCGACCCATCCCACAAAACTTTCTAATGCAGTGATCTGTGTTCCAAATGCGGTCACAAAAAGAAAGGGATTTTCTGAGGTATATCGTTTAGCACCATCAAACGACAGACGTGGCCCCACGGCATTGGTTTCACCCGGGGCGGTTTCCCACCTCTGTATAGGCAACGACCCAGAGATCACAATGGCCAATGGCACAAGCCATGCCAACGTGAGAATGGGCAAGGCCCACCACAAACGCCTGTGTGGCGTGGCAGGTTGCGGTGGCGGAGGTACCATTAGGGGCATCGTGCTCAATAGTTTCTCCGGGGTTAACTCAGTCATATCGCTCTCGATTGTTGCACTCTCGAATAGTGATGTCACCATACGAGCAGTTGTAGTCGCCTTCCTCGCTTGCATCGCCATCTTTCTTCTGGGTCGGGGCGGTGCGGCTCAAAACCTCATCGACAAGTTCCTCAGCAATGGCGGGAAAAGGGCTCCCCAGCCAGTTCTTGTGCGAGTCGACCGTCGCCAACAGCCCGTCTATGAGGAACCCACCCCAACGCGCAAAGCCCAGTCGTCGGCGATGTTGCTAGCGATCGCCGTTGCAGTGGGCGCCACCTTGGCCTTTGCTCTTTCATTTGTTGTGAGCTCAGCTGTTGGTTCCATTACAGGGTTGCTGAAGTAAAAGTCTTCTTCGCTCGCCATTCACCATGCAAGCCCACGAAGTATTGCTCGCTAGCCATAAAGGCAACGCTGAATTGCTGTGCACAGCCTTCGCACACGACAACCACCATATTCGGTCACTCGCGCTCCATGGGCTACTAAAAAACAATGTGTTGACCGATGAGCAGGTACGCAGTGCAGAAGTTGACCCCTCGCGTTTAGTACGTCACCGCTTGGCTCAACTCGGTGCAGTGGAACCACGCATCAACCTCTCCATACTTTTGCATGATGTCGATTTCGCCGTTGCGGAAACTGCTGCATGGTCGTTAGGAGAGCGCGTCGATGTGACACCTGATGAGTTTGCTTTGCTGCTCGAAGGCGGCGCGCACCACGACCACGCCATTGTTCGCGAATCATGCATTGCCGCGCTAGGCGCCATCGGCAACCCGCGGGCCGTGCCAGTTATTTTGGAAGGCTGCAACGACAAACCCGCCGTGCGCCGTCGTGCCATTTTGGCTCTCGCCCCCTTCGACGGGCCAGAAGTAACGGCAGCGCTAGAAAAAGCTCTTCTCGACCGCGATTGGCAGGTGCGCCAAGCCGCCGAAGACCTTCTCGCCATTGAAAAAGAACTGTAAAACCCTCACAATTCGTCGCAGGGTACCGATACCTTCTCTGAGCCAGAGAAGTTCTAACGTAAAGCCATGGATACTGCACTCATTGAACGGCTCACTCGTGAAATGGAAGCGCAATTTGCTCGCCCGGGCGAACCTGCTGGCTTCCCCAAGTTCCACGATATTTCGGTCGATCGATACATCACCGATGAGTTCTATGAACTTGAGCGCAAACATCTGTGGTCAAAGGTCTGGGTCATGGCGGGTCGTGCTGAAGATATTCCCAACCCCGGCGACTACTTCACATTCGGCGATTTAAAAGTTCCCATCGTTGTCGTGCGCGGCAACGATATGAAAGTGCGTGCTTTCTATAACACATGCCAACACCGTGGTGCACCTGTTGTTCGCGACAAAGTGGGTTGTGCCAGTCAACTCCGTTGTCAGTACCACGGCTGGGTGTACAGCATCGACAACGGAAACCTCGTCAGCATTCCCGATGAACGTGACTTCATCGATTTTTGTCGCGAAGATAAATCACTCAGCGCCATTTCCTGCGATGTTTGGCAAGGATGGGTGTTTGTGAATCAAGACCCCAATGCAGCGTCGCTCCAAGAATGGTTTGGTGTGCCGTTTGCGCAAATGGAGGAACTCGCCGGCGAGGAATTGCGCGCAGTTGGGCCCCGCAGCATGACCATTCCGTGCAACTGGAAAGTAACTGCAGAAGCATTTTTTGAGGTGTACCACTTCAAATTCATTCACGACCGCGGTGGCTGGTCGGCTCTCGACAATCGCGGGGCAACCATGGGTCTTTTCCCGAATGGTTGCAGTCGCATGGTCACTCCTTTTTCTAAAAAGGCAGTGGAAATGCGCGGCATGAAAGATTGGTCAGACTTCCAAAAATTTTCCGATCCGCGATTCATCGATATTCCTTCGGTCAACAACCTCATTCGTTCAACGAGCACTGCATTTAGTTTGTTTCCCAATCTCATTGCGCCCGTCGCGTCATATGGCTACCCATTTCTCATGTTCTGGCCCATCGATAAAAAAACAACACGGCTCGACTGGGTGCACTACGCACCGAAAAACTGGGAAGGCGATGAGTTGCCACCACATTGGCAACAGCGCATGGATGAATTCGACCACATCATGGACGAAGACAAGCGCAACATGGCCCCCATGCAAGAGTCGCTTGAGTCACCTGCAATGAAAGGCATTGTGGTGAACTACCAAGAGCGTCGTATTTGGAACTTCCATGAGCAAGTAGACCGCATGATTGGTATTGAGAACATTCCCGAACACATGCGCGTGCAGCAACTACTTGCTCCTTACATTGAACGTGAATAATGGCTGCCGCTCAGAAATCCCCTGCACCGCAACAACGTTCTGAGTCCACTGTTGACCTTGTGTTGAAAGCTGTCATTCGTCGCCTTGAGGAAAGCGGCGAATCTCATCTCACCATCGATGACATTCTTTTGGAAACAGGTGTGTCAAAAGGTTCTTTGTACTATCACTTCGGCGACCGCGAAGGTCTCATTTATGCAGCACGCATTGCTCAGTACAGTTCTTACCTAGAGAATGATTCTGAGGAACTACGAAGCGGTCTTTTGACCTGCACGACGTTCGACCAGTTTGTAGAAAATTTGCTTGGCCTCACTATTTTGAGCATGCAGAAAAACGACCGCAAAATACGTGCGATGCGTCTCAACGCAATCTCGAGCGCATATGGGCGTCCAGATTTGTGGTACGCGCTACAAGAAAAGCAGCACCAATACACCAATGCCATCACCGAAGTTTTTGAATATGGTCAAAAAATGGGTTGGGTGCGCACCGACGTCACTGCTCATGCGCTTGGCGTATTTGTTCAGGGCCATGCTCTCTCGCGCATTTTGGTCGACCTCGACCACAACGAACTCGAAGCAGAGTCGTGGGTAAAAGTAATGAAGTTGACTTTTGATGTCATCTTCACGGCACCAGCAAAGTAGTTAAATGCGAGTGAGTCGCACCAACGGAATGCGGCGCTCTGTCTTTTCTGCATACGTGTTGTAGTCGGGCCAAATAGCCGCCATTGCATTCCACAATCTGTCGCGGTTTGCGCCTTCTGCAATGGTGCTCGCAGTTGCCTGAAACACATCGCCCTTTACTTGCAGAGTCACTTGTGGTGTATTGAGCATATTTTTGTACCACAGCGGATGGTTCGCATCGCCACCACGTGATGCAACAACGATGTAGTCGTTGCCGTCCATTCCGTAAATGAGTGCACACCGTCGTTGAGCACCAGATTTTCTTCCGGTCGTGGTGAGCAATAAGCACGGTACGCCTTGCCATATGTGGCCATCTTCACCGTTCGTTGCAACATAGGTTTTGATGTGGTTGGCGACGAACTCGATGGGGCTTTCCAAAATTTCAGACATGATGAAAGTCTAAGGTGCGCGATGCGCAACTAGTTGCACAACATGAGCAGTGCCCGTGTGCAAAGAGCCTTCCACCACATCGCGTTCTATTTCCTCAAGGTGGTCAAAGACCAGCCCGTGCAGTTCTGAACGAAGTAGTTCAGCTGTTGGCATGAGGGAAGCATCTTTTGGCCCACCCGTGTTGTTCGGAATTTGAGCTGGTGTATACGCCTCGAGAATGAACACTCCCCCTGGTTTCAAACCAGCCACAACCTGGCGATGCAGTTTGCGACGCAACTCTTGTGGAGTATGGGCATAAATCGACACCATGAGATCCCATGAATTGGGTTGGATGTTGAAAGTTTCCAATTCACCGCGCTCGGCCATCACAATGACCCCACGCTGCAGTGCAAGTCGCAAGGTTTTCGCTACACCTTTTTCCGACTGCTCAATAGAGGAAACAGTGAAACCTTGCTGCGCGAGCCACACAGCGTTTCGCCCCTCCCCTTCGGCCAGACTCAGCGTTTCGCCGCGCTTGAGTTTTGCTACTGCAGATACAAGAAACTCATTGGGTTCGGTGCCGTAGGCGTAGTCGGTATTGGCGTATTTTTCATTCCAAAAGTCACGAGTGCTCACTTGGCAACTCTAGTTGTCTGTTACACCCTGCACCTATCGTGTGCATATCGGCATTGCGCCCAGCACCGCACTTCACAGGAAGGCACATCATGGGCGCTCTACACCTCGTTTCAACACAAGACCACAACACCTCAGTTCGGCAATCTCTGCGCGAACTCTTACTTATTGAAGTGGCCATGCTCAATACCGAAGGGCTCAGGCGGGCACTTAAAAAGCTTTCCGAGGTACAAGCTTGGGTCGACTCTTTCCACGTGCATCTCACGCGGCGACTTCAAGAAATCTCTGCTGTCTCGCAAGCAGTTCTGCCAGAGCAAGTTCTTGCTTCTGCAAGCGGTATCACTCGTAGCGATGCTCGCCGCGAGTTAAAGCGCGTTGAAATACTCAACGAGTTCCCCCAATTAGAGACAGCACTTCAAGCTGGCTCTGTTTCCAGTGCACACATCGATGTTGTTGCCCGCAACATGAGCACACTGAGTTCCGAAGAACGCTCGCATCTCTCAGAGCAAAGTGAGTGGCTGGCAAATGTGGCCTCCCACTCCACCCCCGACAACTTCTCTCGGGCATTGAAACAAGCCGTATTACGCCTTTCGTCTCACAACGAACTCGAGCGCTTAGAGCAACAACGTCGCAAAACATGGCTGCGGCACTGGGTCGACCGCGACTCGGGCATGGTGTGCATGCACGGCGAATTTGACCCCGAATCAGGGCTGTCTGTAGTTGGCAAATTGCAACAGGTGGTTGACCGTCTTTTCCATGAACGCACGCCCAGTACCTGCCCCGAAGGCGAGGCCCGCGTTCAGCACCTCAATGCATTGGGTCTCGTTGCCCTTGTGCACCAATTCAGCGAGGCCAACGGGCATGTTTCACCTCATCATCGCGCTGAAATCAGTGTGGTCATCGACTATCGCACACTTGTTGAAGGGGTGCATCCCAACACTCTCATGCACACCGGAACCGATGTGAACATTCCCATCAGCACCATTCGCCGCATGGCCTGTGAAGCAAAAATCATTCCCGTCGTTCTCAGTTCTGCTGGTGCCGTTCTCGACCTTGGTCGCTCTAGTCGTCTCGCTTCTCGGCAACAACGCCAAGCGCTTGAAGCAATGCACCCCACATGTGCAATTCCGCAATGCCACGTTCCCGTGGGGCAATGCCAGCCACACCACCTCACGTTTTGGAATAGTGGCGGCCCCACCGACCTCAACAATCTCGTTCCGCTCTGCGCCACACATCATCGATGCGTTCATGAAGGGGGCTGGAAGCTCTCACTCAACACAGAAACACGAAAGGTAGCGGTACGACAACCAGGGAGCAATACACTTCCCCCATGAGCACAACGCGCCACATCGGCGATGAAAAATATGTTTCGTTTACGAGCATGAAACGCAATGGCGAAGAAAGATCACTTCCCGTGTGGATCGTTCAGTTATCGGCGAACGAAGTGGCATTTACTTCTGCAGGCGATGCTTGGAAGGTAAAGCGTGTACGTGCCAATGCACAGGTATCGCTTCAACCATGCGACGTTCGTGGTCGCGTGCGTCTGGGAAGCACCAAAGTGCACGGCACTGCACGGGTTGTCACACCGCAGGAAAATCCGCAAGACCTTGCTGTTGTAGAAAAAGCAGTCAACAAGAAATACGGCATCGTTTCCCGCTTTGTCAACCTCTCGTCATTTCTCAAGGGCATGTTTCGACGTCAAGAAGCAAACGATGCGGCCATCATTGTGCGGCTGAGTCTTTAGCGCAAGACATATCAACTCGTAGAATACTGACGTTGTCTCAATCCACTCAATCTCCTTTGCCCTCTTCTGAGGCATTTACGCATCGTCCAGCTCTCGATGGGCTGCGCACAGTTGCTGTGTATCTGGTGGTGCTCTTCCATAGTGGTCTCTCGTGGATGCGTGGCGGATTCATTGGTGTTGATCTCTTCTTTTTGCTGTCAGGCTTTCTTGTTACCAACGTGATGCTGGCGGAATACCGTTCAACCGGGTCCATTCAACTGCGTCGGTTTTATGCACGTCGCGTACGGCGCCTTCTTCCCGCGGCGCTCATCGCCATCGTTATTATCTGTCTTCTTGCTTCGGTCACCGAACCTCGACTCGTGGCGATGAGTTTTGTCGACGATGCCCGCAGTTCGCTTCTCTATTTTGCAAACTAGAATTTTCTTGGCGCATCAACAAATTATTTTGCTGACGATGTCAATAAGAGCCCCTTCCTACATTTTTGGTCACTCGCCATTGAAGAACAGTTTTACTTCGCATTCCCATTGCTGCTGGTACTGCTCACCAAGTGGGGGAAACCACTCAAAAAGTTCCGCAACAAAGCAACCCCATGCGGGCGTACTACGCAACCGACACACGTGTGTATCAGCTTGCCGCCGGTGCACTAATCGCAGTGATTCTTCTTCGTCAGAAAGATTCAGCAAGTACTCCTGCACAACTTCCCTTCCAAAGTGCCATTACCCCACTGGTATTCATTGCATTCATTGCTTTAGCAATTGGTGACGGTTGGTTCTTCTCATCACTTTCGGCAAGCACGCGCGGTCTACTGGCAACAGTTGCCGCAGTAGGGCTCATTTGGTCACTCGAGCCACATTTGCCCTCAACGTTTCAACGTGTTCTTTCCTCCAAAACCCCCACGTATCTTGGCCGCATTTCCTACGGCACATAATTATGGCACTGGCCACTCATCGTGCTTTCCAAGCCAGTACTTTCATTGTCGCCAGCACAATTGGCATTGTTTTCCACTATTGGTGCTACCGCACTGTCGGCGCTGAGTTACGAACTCATTGAAACTCCCATTCGCATCAGCAAACAACTTCATCGCATTCCACGCGTCGTTATTGCTGCGGGTCTCGGGTTCAGCGTGCTCATGGCAACGTTGCTGGTGCGGCCACTACTTGATGGCACCCCAAAAGTGCGCCAAAGCGTTTCAACTATCAATACTTCAGGGTTGCCAACAGACGTGCAAGCACTTCTCAGTGCAGCCCCACCACAGACCTTCGACATGAAAAGTGCAATGCCTGCTGCAGAACTCATTCAGCCATGCTCTGCTACTGACCCCCCAAAGTGCACTTTGTATACCCACAAGGAAAAGGGCTCAACGCCTCATCACGTTGTGCTGATGGGTGACAGCAATGCAGAAATGCTCATTCCCACTTTTGTCAAACTTGCACGTGAAAAACAATTCACGTTCTCGGCGCTCACTCGTTCGGGTTGCCCGTGGCAACCTGGACTGGTGTGGATGGCACGCGATGAAACACTCGTTACTCGGTGCAAAAAATCTCGTGCCGAGTGGTACAGCACACTTCTGCCCGCCTTAAAGCCCGACGTCATTATTGTCACCAATGTCTCTCGAGACCCCGGCTCACGACCCGATGCCTTTTACGTATCAGAAACTCCAACACAAGATGACCTATCAACGGTTGTTGCACAACGTACGTCAGAGGCACTCGATGCACTATTGAAGCTTGCATCAAGAGTGACCATTCTCGAACCACTTCCGTTTGCTTCATTCGACCCTGCACAATGTTTGTCGGGGGTATCAGCCATCTCGTCGTGTGTATACGAAGCCAACACCACTCCTTTCCCCACTGAATTGATATATCGCTCGGAAGCAAAAACTCGTGCGAACGTGTTCAGTGTTGACTACGACACTTTTGCTTGCCCTTACTTGCCTATTTGCATTCCTTACCTCAATCAACAATTTGTCTTTCGCAATCAGTTCCATCTCAGCGAGCTCTGGATCGCAGCTCACCAAGAAAAATTATGGAATATTCTCAATGGCAGCGGAAAATGGTCGCAATATTCCCCAGCCCTTGAGAACAGCGCTCAATGACGTAGCGTAAGACAGTGCCCTTTTCTTCATCAAAAAGCTTTTCTGCAAACGAAGGACCCAAAGAAAAAGGTGTAGCGAGCGGTCGCGAATTCATTCTTCTCACCACCGCACTCATGGCAAGTAGCGCTCTTGCTATTGATCTCATGTTGCCGGCATTTCCCAAGATGCGCGAGGAATACGGTATGAGCCCCGACTCATCTCAGGTGAGTTGGATTGTGACCGCATTCTTTTTGGGTTTAGCAGTGGGCCCATGGCTCTATGGCCCTGCGTCCGATAAATACGGTCGACGTGGTTTGTTGTTTGCCGGGCTTGCTTTGTATTCTCTCGGCGGCATTCTTGCCAGTGTTGCACCTTCGTGGGGGTGGGTCATTGTCGCCCGTTTCATTTGGGGCCTCGGTGCTGCTGCAGCGCGTTCATTGAGCACCGCAATGATTCGCGACCGGTTTGAAGGAACCGTCATGGCCCAGTTGATGTCGACCATTACTGCCGTATTTTTGCTCGTGCCCATTCTTGCCCCGAGCCTCGGTGCGGGCTTATTGCGCATTGCACCATGGCGCATTGTGTTCTGGTTCCCCAGCGTTGTTGGCGTACTGCTCATGTTGTGGGCGCGTCGACTCCCTGAAACTTTGGCCATTGATAACCGCCGTCCATTTACTTGGAGTGCGGTGAGTACGGCCGGCAAGGAAGTGCTCACTCATCGCCAAACCATTAGCTTCACCCTTGCCATGACTTTTCTTTTTGCGGTCATGACGACATACCTTGCGGGTTCTGAAGTGATTGTTGAAGACATTTACGGTTACGGCAATTGGTTCCCGCTGATTTTTGGTGTTGTGGCGTGCTTGCTGGCTGTGAACTCTTTGAACAACGCCCGCATCGTAAAACGCATCGGAATCACAGCATTACTTCGTCGCATGTCGGTCATCGGGCTCTTTACTTCAGTAGCACTCGTGGTGGTTTCCTTCACCGGAAATGAACATCCACAGTTTTGGGTGTTCTACATTGCTGTTGCTTGCGTCGTGCCTGTGGCACAAGGTCTGGTTCCTAATTGCAATGCGGCCGCAATGATGCCTGTGCCTCACGTTGCCGGCACTGCAACAGCCATCATTGGCACGTTTTCCACCGCTGGCGCGGCGCTTCTCGGGAGTGTGGCAACAAGCGCATTCAACGGAACAGTGAAGCCATTTGCCTTTATTACTGCACTGTTCATTTTTATTGCCACAGCGTTCATCTGGTGGGGTTCAAGTGGCGAAAATGAGGGGCTAGGATCTCCCTCATGACATCAGTGCACAACATCCCCGTAACAACAATTTCCGGCTCCAACACCACCTTGGGCGATTTCGCCGGGTCGGTCATGTTGGTGGTCAACGTCGCTTCACAGTGTGGCCTCACCCCACAGTACGAAGCTCTCGAAAGCCTGCACCAAACATACAAAGACAAAGGTTTTTCAGTACTTGGTTTTCCCGCCAACAACTTTGGTGCTCAAGAGCCTGGCACCGACGCTGAAATTGCAGAATTCTGCAGCACAAAGTTCGACGTGAAGTTTCCGATGTTCTCCAAAATCAGTGTTGTCGGCGACGACCAGCATCCTTTGTACTCGGCACTCACAACAGCTGCACCTCGTGCAGAAGGCGACCCCGACGCATTCCGCGATCGCCTCAAAGGTTTTGGCATGACTCCAAACCAAGATCCCGACGTGTTGTGGAACTTCGAAAAGTTTTTGGTGAACCGTCAAGGTGAAGTAGTGAAGCGTTTTGCTCCAACAACCACTCCCGACGATGCAGCCCTCACTTCAGCTATCGAAGCTGAACTCGCTAAATAACTCGCACTCAAGCGAACTAGATGGTGTAGCGATAAATATTGGTTTCGCGCTGCACAAAACCAATGCGTTGATACAAACGATTCGCTGCTTCGCGCGACGGGCGCGATGTGAGTTCAACCGTGATGGCACCGCGGCTACGCGCTTCGGCGATGGCAGCCATATTCAACGCTTCACCCACACCGTGACCGCGTGCTTCAGAGTCGACAACTACGTCTTCAATCCAGGCCCGCACGCCAGTGGGAATGCGAAAAGTTGCCAAGGTAAGCGCCCCAGCAATTTTTCCGTTCACGCGTGCGATGAATAGAACAGAGGCTTCAGAGGCAATGATTGCATTCAAGTCGGTAGCGCTAGGTGGTGGGTTCGACTTCGATAGTTGAGGGATGAGAACAGCCATTGCTTGAACGAGTTCATCGGTTGATTCTGTTGCAATCTCAATAGTGGCGCTCATTATTTCCCTTCGTTGTTACTAACATTAGGGGGCATCCATCTGCACAGTGCGGTCAATTTTCCTCTACTGTACGTATTGATGATTATTTCAGGCACCCAACTCAGCGTTCCAGAATTTCTTGCAGCAACTGGCTGGGAAGCAAAACCTGAGGGTTTGTGCCGTGGTGAACTCTGTGTTCCTGCACCTGGGGCACTCAATAACGGTGTTGTTGATGTTGCGGTGGCTGCGGAAAAGTTAGGTATGCCACTGGTGCACGATGCCCCGCACAACATATGGGCACTGGGTGTTGCCACTGCAACGGGTCGCGCGCTCGCTAGTGCAAAAGCATTTTTCCCCTCGTCGCTCATCGATGCAATGGGTCGCACCTTCGATTTCAATTCACTGCGAGGTCGACGCATCATCATGGTGGCTTGGGCGAGTTGGTGAGGCTGTCGAACAGCTCTGCCCGGGTGGCAGGCACTGCACGAAGAAATTGAATCGCTTGGCGTCAGCGTGGTTACTGTTGCGCTCGACATCAACCCCGAACATGCCAAGCCATGGATTGCGCTCGCAGAGCCCACGCATCCATCACTCATCGATACCACTCACATCACCGATGAACTCTTTGGTTTCATCAATGTGCCCATGGCGGTATGGATAGATGAAAACGGAATGTTGATACGCCCCGCCGAAGCCGCTTCCATTGAACGCAGCCCACTACGCGATCAAGAAGTGCCAACAGGCCTTCCACCACGTATTGAAAAGATGTATCGCGAAGTGAAATCAATTCCCGACGACTCAGAGGAATACCGCTTGGCAATTCTCGATTGGGCACGCAATGGGGCAGCGAGCAAATACGTCATGTCGCCCGACGAAGTGGTGGCAGCTTCACAGCCGGTGTCAAGCAACCAGTCTCGTGCCGCAGCATGTTTCGCCCTTGGCGAGCACCTCCATCGCACCGAGGGCCACGATGCCGCAGTGCCATGGTGGCGCGAAGCACACGCCTTGTACCCCGAGAATTGGACCTACAAACGCCAAGCCTGGACCCTGGTCACCACTCCAGTAGGCGCCACAGAAAACGACCTGATGCAAGGCCCCAATGAGGTGTATTCGGGGAACTGGCTCGACGATGTCATTGCTGCTGGCGGGGGTGGTTCCTACTCGGTTCGACCACAGTTGGAGTGAGTTGTAGATAGCGTTATCACGAATGGGAAACTCGCCCCACATCCGTTGGATCTCTGAACCCACGCTGGTGAACCCCACTGTCATCGCTGCTTTTACGGGGTGGAACGATGCCGCCGATGCCGCATCAAGTGCCGTACAAAACTTGGTTAAAGGTTGGGGCGCAACAGCACTTGCTGAAATTGAACCCGAGTTCTTCACCGACTTCGCCACTATTCGTCCGCAAGTGCGTTTGTCTGATGGGCGTGTGCGCAGCATTGTGTGGCCAGCAACAGGTTTATGGCACATCCGTTCGGCTGGTTCCGATGTCATTCTCATTCTTGGCCCCGAACCCGCACTGCGCTGGCGCTTGTTTAGCGAACAAATTGTGAGCGTCATTGAAAAATACAATGCGTCTTTGTTTCTCACCCTCGGTGCGCTTCTTGCCGACGTGCCCCACTCACGTCCGGTGCAACTCATTGGTACTGCAACCGACGACAATTTGGTTGACCGTTTCGACCTGCAACGCTCTCGTTACGAAGGCCCCACCGGCATCGTTGGTGTTCTCAACGATGCGTGTTCCAAAGCTGGTGTTCCTTCTGCATCGTTATGGGCAGCTGTTCCTGCATATGCCGGGCAAATTAGTTCACCAAAAGCATCGGTAGCACTCATGCAACGCGCGTGTGACATCATCGGTACTCCTGCACCCGTTGGCCACATGATGAGCCGCATCGATGCCTACGAGCTACAACTCAACTCCATGCTCGACGATGACGACGACCTCCGTTCCTACGTATCGCGTTTGGAAAGCATGAGTGATGCTGGCATCACCATTGAAGACGACGATGACGACTTCGATTTCGAAGAAGACGATTCACAATTGCAGTTCGATTTTGCAGTTGATACCGGCGACGATGCTTCAGACCCGGCCAATGCCGACATACTGATGGAAGAAGTTGAACAATTCCTTCGCGACCAAGACAAATAATTTAATTGTCGCCCTGACGCCATACGGGCTGTCGTGGTGCATCAAATGTTGCACCGGTGTGTTTTCCATCAATGGCATTGAAAGCCATAGGCCCCCACCACTGCGCACCTGCAGCAGGTGATGGCAAGTTGTCGCGCCCAAACCAACCCACGTCGGCCGTCTCTAACGGATGCCCACTTAATGAGCCGCCTGTTGCACGACACCTGAACAACAACATGTACATGCCAAAGCGCGAGAAGCCCATTCGCATTCCGTCGACTACTCCAAGCAGCTCGAGCACTTCACATTCAATGCCCGTTTCTTCGTGCACTTCTTTCATGGCAACTTCAGCTGGTGAATAACCCACATCGGCCCAGCCAGTGGGGTACAACCAAATACCGCTATCGGCTCGCTTCATGAGCAAGATTTCACCGTTGTCGTTGCCCACAATGGCGCCTACTGCAACTTTAGGTGTGACATAACCAGGAACACCTTCGCCAATGTTTTCCATCCACTCTTGAACAAAATGATCTTGCTCGCGGCGCACTTCAATGGCTTCTTCAGAAGCAGCTTTAATATCACTTGCTACGTGTAGCACTTCTTCGTATCGCTCACGCTCGTACAAACTTTGCGTAAAGCCCATTCCTGTTCGCGCAATGCTGGCAAGTGTTTCACTCCAACGCAAAAGATCGCGCTGAAAGTCTTCTGGGCCAAGTTCGCTCACAGTGTGAGACTACTTCGTTACCGCAAAGAGGATGGCACGCTCCACTTCGCCTTGATGTGCAGGGTCGGTCACTTTTTGCCCATCGGTGGTGCGCACATAAAACGTGTCGACTACTTCATTCCCCAGCGTTTGCACTCGCGCATGGCGGATGTCGAGCCCTGTGTCGGCAAAAGTCTTTGTGATGCTGTACAAAATACCCACACGGTCGGGGGCACGTACTTCCACCAGTGTGCTATTCGATGAGGCTGCGTTATCGAAGCGAACCGTTGGGGGGGCAGGTGGCACAGCAGTACGCACACGACGCACCTTGTAGGTTTCTGCACGCTCGGCGAGTCGTGCCTCGAGGGCCATTTGGTTCTTCAGCGCACGTTCCAAACTGTCAACAATGCGCGCCCATTCAATCGGGCGATCTTGCGGGGGCAGCACGCGAAATTCAGATGCGGCCATTGCTGTTTCTGCTTCACGCTCATCGCTGTGCGCTTCAGCGCCCAACACGTCTAAACCATGAAGTGCCATGACTCCAGCAACCTTGCTGAATGTTCCGGGGCGGTCGGGGCTCACCACAGTGATGGAATCTTCTGTTGTGCACACCGCAAAACGACCTTCGGCCATCATTTCAAGCACTTCTGCATCGGGAAAGAGTTTCCAAATCACGTCACGCACATCTCCGCCACCCAACACATGGTGCACGCGCTCGGTAAGTTCACACACCAAGCCCGCCTTCCAATCGCTCCACGCCGAGGCACCTGTCGCTTTGGAATCGGCTTCCGTGAGTGCTCGTAACAAATCGAGCGCTACTGACGACTTAATGAGTGTGGCAACTCCAGTAATTGTTGCGTCGTCGCTAAGGTCTCGACGAGTACCGGTGTCGGCAAGCAACAAGTGGTGCTGAATCAGGCTTGAAACAATTGCGGTGTCTTCTTGTGACAAACCCATTCGTGGGCCAATGTACGCAAACATCTCGATGCCTACATCGGTATGGTCACCTGGGTACCCCTTGCCAATATCGTGGAAGAGCGCACCGAGCATAAGCAAGTCGGCCCGCGACACAGTGTTGACAAGCGCAGCAGCATTAGCCACCGTTTGCCATAAATGCCGGTCGACAGTGAAGCGATGATACGCGTTACGTTGTGGCTTACTGCGTACCGGTGCCCACTCTGGCAACACCTTGGTAATGAGATCACGTTGATCTATTGCTTCAAGAACCGGTATTGCACGCTCCCCTTCCAAAAGCAATGCAACGAGGTCATCGCTTGCCCCAGCAGGCCATGGGTCTGGCCACACTGGTGTTTCTTCACCTAAACGATTCAGCGATGCGCGGTCGATACGAGCACCTAGTCGAGCAGCCGCAGTGGCAACTCGAAGCACCAACGTTGGGTCGGTGGCGGGGTCAGCATCGCTTTCCAAATGAATCTCACCGGCACGCAGTTCTACGCCAGGAGCAATGCGCCGTGGTGGCTCATTGGCATTTGCCGGAGGGTCAATTCGAGCCCATGCTTCATCGGCAATCCAAGCAATTCGACGTGCAGCAGTAGACACTTCGAGCATCAAAGCATCGGCGTCGCGTGAACCGATTCGTGCAGCCACGGCATCTTGGTTTTCTAGACGCAGCACATCGCCAACTCGTTGTGCAGTGATATGTAATGCCACACGTGATGTGAGCAATACTTCATTTGAACGTTTTAGTTCTTGCTTGTCTCCACCCGACAATGGCAAACCAGCATCAATTGCCCACAAGAGTGCATGAATATCACGTAATCCGCCAAGGCCTTCTTTGAGATTTGGCTCGAGTAAGAAAGCAACTTCGCCTGCAGTGGCATGGCGGTCGAGCACGCGAGCATGGAGGTCGCGCAAGGAATCGCGACCACGCTTGCGCCACCATGCACGCGCATCGTTAATGCACTCAGTGGCGAGGCTTTCATCGCCTGTAATAAAACGTGCTGTTACCAATGCAGTGGCAGTATCAAGGTCTGTTTCGCTGAGTTGCCGTGTCTCTTTCGGCGTACGTACAGCATGGCCAACTTTAAGACCAAGATCCCACAGCGGGTACCACAGCGCAGAAGCAAAGTCATCAACTTTCTTCACGTTCTTGTGCAAAAGCAGAAGATCGAGGTCACTATACGGTGCCATCTCTCCTCTGCCATAACCACCTACCGCAATGAGTGCAATATCTTTTGTGATACCAATTTTCTGAACTGCATCGTTGAATATGGCACGCAATAACTCATCGGTTGTTTCAGAAAGTGCGGCACAGAATTGAACCCCTGAGGCGGGCTCGGTTGTACCCCACGACGAAATGAGTTCGGTGCATTTCGCTGTGAACTCACTTGACGACATCATGATTCGTCTAGTTTTCCTTCTTCGCGGCGCCGTTGCAACACCTTGTGCGCCTTCGCGGCACCCCAAATGACACCGGGCTCCAGTAAAGACTCATGAACATCGGTCCAATGAGCAGGAGACAAGCCAAAGACATCGTCTGGCATCATTCGTGAGTCCATCTCATCGCGCGTCACGGTTGGTACGCCAAATTCCTGCAAAACGCGCGTGGGGAACGCCACCGCATTGCGCAAAACTTGTAGCGGGTTCACTCGCTGCTCGTCGACATCTTTGCTCAGTTCGCGGGTCAGTTCAGCTGCAACGTATGCCCTGCCTTGTTCTGCAGCCAGCTGAGCAGCAACAAGTAACTTTTCCTCTACCACTAAGCGGGGTGTCCCTAGTTGTTGCACGTATGTTTTCATGACACAGCGCACAAGCCATTCGTGTGTTGCAGCATCGATAGCAGCAATGAGGTCTGCAGTAGCCGATTCAAGTGTGACTGACATTAGCGACGCTCATATACAAGAAGACCTGCAACCGTCCACACAATTTTATAGTTGCGATGTAGCGCCCGCAGCGACGCACCCGACGCATCACATACAGCCGGCACTTGGTAACGAACAACAAATCGTGGAGCACCTTCGCCTTCTAACAAGTTCCACAATTGCGCCAGACCACCTGGCATCAGACGTGCCTTGTCGCCCACAAAAGTGCTTACAATACTTCCGCAGGCAGCAGCACCGAGCAGACACGCAGCAATTACTAAGATGCGCACACCCTCTGGAGTGCCTAAACCAATGGTGACGAGTCCGCCGTAGAGCACGAAGAGGCCTTGTGGGCGGTCGGCCCAAATATCTTTGTAAAGGACCACCCCTCTACTCCATGCCCGTGCGATGGCAAGCGCTCCGCCTTCATCAAAATTGTTGGGCGAATAGATAAAGCGCAGCCGCATGAGAATGATGAGGGAAAAACCAGGGAGGTATGCCCACACGCGTTTGAGCCATTGGAACTTCTTCAGCATGCAGTTGTCAAGGTTAATCGCCATGCAGGCTGTTTAAAGATCTTCAGTGATCTTTTGGATAAGCAAAAGTGAAGAAAGCGAGAGTTACTGCCACCCATAAAGCAAGGGCAAGCCATACTCGCTGGAAAGCTGCGGCCGACCCTGCAACTCCCGCTGCTCCTGAGACCGCGATGACCATCGCAACACCCATCGCACCTCCCATTTGACGAAAGGTGAGATTAGTTCCGTTTGCAATACCAAACTTTTCATGGTCAATGCCCATTAATGCTGCACCCGTCAAAGTTGACCATGCCAGACCCAGACCAATTCCATAGAGCACTGCAAATGGGAAATAGTGGGTGAAGTAACGCACATTCTCATCAAGAAAGACAAACAGTCCGAAGAGACCTAAGCCACTGAGCAACATTCCTGAGCTGATGATGCGTTTCATCCAACCCCTGTCGGAGTATCTACCGGAAATAGTGGCCGTCAAAAAGATCACGACAGGTGTTGGCATGATGGAACATCCACTTTTCAACACCGACCAATTCCATACCGTTTGCATAAAGAGTGGGGCCGAAAACCAGAACCCTGCAACTGGCAAGTTAAAAGCAAAAGTCGCAATTGAGGCTGAAGTGAATCGTCGATGTTGAAAGAGCGAAAGATCGATGAGTGGTTCTGCGTGCTGCCGAGAGCGCAGCACGACGTAGGTGAGAAAAACGACTGCACTCACGAAACACCCGATAATTTCCGGACTTGACCAACCCCACTTATGACCTTGCAATACTCCAAGCGTTAACGACGCAAGACCAATTGTTCCAAGAGGCACCGACACCATGTCAAGACGCGTTCCCGTACTTTGCCCTTTCGATTCGCGCAGTACTTTGCGTCCAAGAAGAACAACAATGGCTACCGCTGGAACATTGATGAAAAAAATCCATCTCCAACCTGCAAACTCAATAACGGCCGCACCTAATGGTGGCCCTAAGCCACCTGCTAGGGCTGCAATCGAACCCCATACCCCAATTGCCAAGCTTCTTTTTTCTGCAGGAAACTCCGGCAACGCCAGAGCAATAGAAGTAGGGATCATGAGAGCACCGCCGATGCTCTGAATGCATCGCGCAAAAATGAGCATTTCCACGCTTGAGGCAAGGCCAGCACCCATGCTGCCAATGGCGAACAAACTAATACCAAATAGAAAAACCCTTTTCCGCCCAAACAAATCTGCAACGCGACCTGCTAGCAACAAAAGTGAAGCAGTGCCAATGGAGTAGCTCGTTAACGCCCAAGCCAAAGTTGTGCGCGCAACATTGGGAAAATCACGCTCAATGGTAGGAAAGGCAACATTTAAAACGGTGGAGTCAAAGATGACAAAAAACTGACCAAACGAAGTGAGTAACAATGCATACCAAGCACGACGCGGTATGACCGAAGAAGGAGCGGCCCCCACCGCTGCGTTATTCACCTGTTCATCTTTACCCATGATCTGCGCATCAAGCGCAGTGGAGATGAGCGCTAGACCGTATGAACGAGTTCTTCAACAGGGGTGAGTACACCTGTATAGAACTGACCAAACTCGGCATAAATAGCCGAGGCCTTGTCGAAGCGCATGGTATAGACCACTTCTTTGAGATCATCAGGGTGAACCGCAAACAAGGTGACACCCCATTCGTACTCATCAAGCCCGGTTGACCCCGTCACTAATTGAGTGACGCGTGGGCCAAACTTGCGCCCACTCACGCCGTGCTCTTGCATGTGCGCATGGCGCTCTTCGAAAGGCAAGGTAAACCAGTTCTCATCGGCATTGCGGCGCTTCGACATGGGGTAAAAGCAAAATGCATTTTTGCCAGGCACCGGAATTTTTGGATACAAGCGCGCATCGAGCATTTCTTGTGGCACGCCAATGGCGTACTCGCTCACTTCAGTAAGAGATACGTAGGAATCGACCACGGCGAGCCCGGCTGCTTGGATAGCCGACTGAAACGAACGCAACTCACGCATGTCGGAAGCTAAGGCCATAAACGCCATGTCGCATTTGTGGCCAAGCATTGAAACGGTGATGACCGTGAGGCCTTTTCCTTCTGCAGCTTTGACCGCATGCACTGTTGCTTCGCGATCGAATTGGGCTTCTGGCTTACAAAATAAATGCAGCACTCCCATTCCAATTGATGGTGACATTGGCTCGCTTGGGGTCACAGAAGTCATGTGTACAGGTTACCTGTTTGCCGCAATGATGGCTTGTGCAGCTCGATCTGCCGAGCCTGCACTTGCCCACAAAAAGAATGATGGCTCCACCAATTCCAGTTCCATTAATTGCGGTTCCCCATTGTTTTGTGGAATGAGGTCGACTCGTGCATATAACGGCATGGCCCCAAATTTGTGTTCCACAAAACTCAAGACCTGCCGTGCAGTTGCTTGTTCAGCATCAGATGCCTCGCGTTCACCCACGTCTTCTGCCGCATAGAGACCATTCGACATATCGGGGCGATGCTGCAAAATTGCGCCTTTACGAAAGGCGTGGCTATACACGCCGTTCAAGTACACCAAGCCGGTTTCCCCTGCTCCATCAATTCCATGCTGATATTCCTGCACTATTGCCGTAGCACCACTTGTGACGATGCGTGCAATGTGATCTGCAACAACGCTCATTTCCTGCGCCACATCGCGATATCGAAATGTGTCGTGTGAGCCCGCTGAAATGCTGGGCTTCACCACGACATCCATTACCGAGTTTGTGAAGTGAATCTCTTGAGCACTGGCTACAAATTGGGTGGGCACTACCGCAATGCCGGCCTCACTGAGTTCACCAAGATATTTTTTGTCGCTGTTCCACTGCACTGCTTCGCGTGAGTTGCGCACAGTAGTGAGTTGCGATACGCGCTCGAGCCACTGCAAAAATTCATCGCGGCGTAAGTGATAGTCCCACGTGCTGCGTAAGACCAGCAGAGAGTATTGAGACCAGTCAACCGATTCATCGTGCCAATCGACAAAATGAAACTGGGTACCGGCTCTTTCGAGCGCGGCACCCAGTAACGGTAAATCGGTATCGAGTTCGCGTGCGACTGCTGCGGTAACAAGACCAATCACAATGCGCTACAAACTTTTATTCTCAGTAGTCTTCCATGCCTCCACCTGACATACCAGCGGATGCTTCAGGCTTATCGGCAATGACACATTCTGTGGTGAGGAAAAGCGCTGCAATTGATGCTGCGTTCTGCAATGCAGAGCGCGTTACTTTTGCGGCGTCAATAACACCCAACTTCACGAGGTCTTCGTAGACGCCAGTTGCTGCATTCAAGCCTTCGTTGCCCTTCAGCGACTTGACTTTTTCTACAACAACGCCACCTTCCATGCCGGCATTTTCAGCAATTTGCTTCAAGGGGCCTTCAAGTGAACGACCTACCAAACGAGCACCAGTTGCTTCGTCACCAGTGAGCTTGTCGGCTGCTGCATACACAGCTGCTTGGGCACGAAGCAGTGCAACACCGCCGCCAGGAACAACGCCTTCTTCAATGGCGGCCTTTGTTGTGCTTACTGCGTCTTCAATGCGGTGCTTCTTTTCTTTGAGCTCCACTTCAGTTGCAGCGCCAACTTTCAAAACTGCAACGCCACCTGACAACTTTGCCAAGCGCTCTTGCAATTTTTCACGGTCGTAATCGGAATCGGTGTTGTCGATTTCAGCCTTGATTTGGCTAATGCGACCCTTGATGTCGTCTTCGGCGCCAGCGCCTTCGATGATGGTTGTTTCGTCTTTGGTGATGACAACTTTCTTTGCACGACCCAAAAGATCGAGTGTCACGTTTTCCAACTTCAAACCAACTTCTTCGCTGATGACTTGGCCACCAGTAAGAATTGCCATGTCTTGCAACATTGCCTTGCGACGATCGCCAAAGCCTGGAGCCTTCACAGCAGCGCTCTTGAAAGTGCCGCGGATCTTGTTGACGACCAAAGTTGCCAAGGCTTCGCCTTCTACATCTTCAGCAATGATGATGAGTGTGCGGCCGCTCTGCATGACTTTTTCAAGAATGGGCAACATGTCGCGCACGTTGGTGATTTTTGATGCAACGAACAAGATGTATGGATCTTCGAGTGAAGCTTCCATGCGGTCTGTGTCGGTGACGAAATATGGCGAGATGTAACCCTTGTCGAAACGCATACCTTCAACGAGGTCCATCTCCATGCCGAAGGTCTGGCTCTCTTCAACGGTAATAACGCCGTCTTTGCCCACCTTGTCGATGGCTTCAGAGATCATCTGACCAATTTCTTCATCGGCTGACGAAATAGAAGCAACCTGAGCAATTTGCTCTTTTGAGTCGACTTCTTTTGCCAAAGCCTTGATGCTGCCAATGGCTGCTTCAACGGCAACTTCGATGCCTTTTTTGAGGCTCATCGGGTTTGCACCTGCGGCAACGTTACGCAAGCCTTCGCGCACCATGGTCCATGCCAAAACGGTGGCCGTTGTGGTTCCGTCACCAGCAACGTCATCGGTCTTTTTGGCAACTTCTTTCACCAATTCGGCGCCAATGCGCTCGTATGGATCTTCGAGTTCAATGTCTTTCGCAATAGACACGCCGTCGTTCGTAATAGTGGGAGCGCCCCACTTTTTGTCGAGCACGACGTTGCGGCCCTTTGGTCCGAGTGTGACGCGCACAGCATCGGCCAACTTGTTCATACCAGCTTCAAGACCGCGACGGGCCTCTTCATCAAAAGCAATCAACTTTGCCATTGGATTCCTCCATTAGGTGGGGTTCGCACTCGGGATATTCGAGTGCTAGCACTCTACCGCCGAGAGTGCTAACCCACCAACGCTGGTGGCAAAAGAGCAACCGTGGGTTAGTGAGCCCCGCCGGCAACGGCAGGAATAATGGAAACAGTTTCTGTGGCGGGAACCGGGGTATCGAGACCCTGCAAGTAACGCACATCGTCGTCAGACACAAAAACGTTCACAAACTTGCGTAAAGCGCCAGATTCGTCGAACAAACGCTCACCAAAACCAGGGTGAGCTGCTTCCAAGTTGCGCAAAACGTCGCCAAGTGTGGCGCCCTCAATTTGCAGTGTTGCTGCTCCACCCGACAGGGGGCGCATGGTGGTGGGAATGCGAACTGTTGCCATGACGTCAGACTAGCGGTGGCATGCGGTGGCTCCACGGTGCAGCGGCTTCAAGTTGTGAGCCCAAGCGCACCAACAGGTCTTCGCGGTGGGTTGCTGCCACGCATTGCACACCCATAGGGAGCCCATCGGCGCTCCAATGGAGGGGCAGGCTGATGGCGGGCTGACCCGTCACGTTGAATTGCGCGGTGTACTGCAAAATGGAGCGCATGTTCATGCCGCCCTCGGGGCCGCTTAACCAACCCAATTTGGGTGGTGGCCCAGCCAACGTGGGTGTCACCAAAATGTCGAAGGGTTGCGCACCGTCTTGCGGGTACCACCATTCCAACATGCGTCGTGACCATGCATGCATCCAATTCACCCACTGCACATATTGAGTGCCACTCACCGTGCGACCAACTTCGCGTAAGAAAAGATTGTCGGCTTCAATGTCGTCTTCGGTCACCGGCCTCCCAATGAGCG